>CAIYRQ010000194.1 GCA_903928635.1 uncultured beta proteobacterium
ACGGGGTAGCCCGCCTTGACCAGGTTGTTGCACAGGCCTTCGCCCAGTGAACCCAGGCCGATAAAGCCGATACGGAGTTTGGAGTTGCTCATGCGGATTCCTTTGCTTGAAATAAAAAATTAACGGTTGACGTCCACCACCACGCGTCCGCGCGAGGTGCCTGCCATGAAGTCTTTGGAAAGGGCGATGACCTCGCCCAAGCCCACCACACGTTCCATGTGGGCCTGGGCAGGCGCGGCAAATTCGCGCGCCAGGCGATCCCAGGCGGCGATGCGCCGCGCTTTGGGGCACATGACCGAGTCCACACCCAAGAGGCGCACGCCCCGCAAAATAAAGGGCATGACTGTGGTGTCCAGGCCAAAACCGCCCGCCAGTCCGCATGCGGCCACCGCGCCGCCGTAGTCCATTTCACTCAGCAGACGTGCCAGCACGGTGCCGCCCACCACATCGACCGCGCCTTGCCAACGCTGGCTGGCCAAGGGCGCTGGTTTTTCTTTCCACTCCGGCCCGCCGATCACGTCTTTCGCACCCAGGCTGAGCAGGTAGTCGCGGTTCTCGTCCGGGCGCTGGCTCAGTGCCGTGACCTCGTAGCCCAAACGAGCCAGCAGGCTGATCGCCACGCTGCCCACGCCGCCATTGGCACCGCTCACCACGATATTTCCGCTCTTCACACCGGCGTCTTCCAGCGCCATCACACACAGCATTGCGGTGAGCCCGGCGGTGCCGATGGCCATAGCGCTTTGGGTGCGCATGCCTTGCGGCAGAGGCACCAGCCACTCGGCTTTCACACGCTGCATTTGGCTGTAGCCACCCCAAAAGCGCTCGCCCACGCTCCAACCGGTGAGCACGACTTTGTCGCCTGCCTGGTAGTCGGCGCTGCGGGATTCGACTACCGTGCCCGCAAAGTCAATGCCCGGCACCATGGGAAAGCTGCGGATGATCTTGCCCGTGCCGGTGATGGCCATGGCGTCTTTGTAATTGATGCTGGAGTAGTCAATGGCGACCAGCACCTCGCCTGCAGGCAGGTCGGCCTGTGTGATTTGTTTGACGGTGGGTACCGGCTTGCCATCGATCTGGTCAACAACAAGGGCTTGGAAGGAGGTGGTCATGGTGGTGCGCAGAGGAGGGTGTGAAACGAGGGCTTAATTAAACGGCAGGAAGGTGACGGCAGCCACTTCAGGCGTGGTCCGCCAGAATCATGTCGGCGGCTTTTTCGGCCACCATGATGACCGGGGCATTGGTGTTGCCCGAGGTCACCGCTGGAAAGACCGATGCGTCCACCACCCGCAGGCGGCGCATGCCGTGCACCCGCAAGCGGGCGTCCACGACCGACGTTTCGGGGTTGGGGCCCATGGCACAGGTGCAGGACGCGTGGTAGACCGAGCCGCCGCGCTTGGCAAAGTCGGCAAAGATGGCTTCTTCACTTTGCACATGGGCGCCGGGCAGGTGCTCGCTTTCCACAATATCGGCCAGCGGCGCAGCGGCGGCAATGCTGCGCACCATGCGCGCGCCTTCAACGATGTCCTGGCGGTCGTGTTCGGTGGTCAAGAAGTTGGTCGTGATCAGCGGCTTGTCGGTCGGGTTGGCTGACTGAATCAGCACGCTGCCCCGGCTGGTCGGGCGGCAGGTGTTGAATGAAATCAGGAAGGCGGCAAACGGATCGGGGTTTTGCAGCTGAAAACGCTTGCCCACCGGCGCCGTGTTGGCGGTGTAGCTGATGGGGTTGAAATACAGGTGCAGATTGGGTTGCGCAAGGCCGGGGCGACTGCGCACAAAAGCGCCGGCCTGGTTCACGCTCATGCCCAGCGGCCCCTTGCGGTCGAGCAGGTAGCGCATGCCCGCCCACACCTTGCCATACCAAGGCCCCAGCGTGTTGTTCAAGGTGGGTACTTTGGACTTGAAGAAGTAGGACACGCACAAATGGTCTTGCAAGCCCTGGCCCACGGCGGGTAAGTGCTGCACCACCGGCACTCCTTTGGTGCGCAACAACTCTGCGTCACCGACGCCTGAGAGTTGCAAAAGCTGCGGTGAATTGATGGCGCCGCCGCTCAAAATGACTTCTTTGCGGCACTTGAATTGCTGGTGTACACCTTGGATGACGCATTCCACGCCCACGGCCTCGCGCTCTTGCAGCAGTACCCGGTGCACCATAGCGCCGGTGAGCACGGTCAGGTTGCTGCGGCCCATGGCGGGGCGCAAAAAGGCGTTGGAGGTGGAGGCTCTCACGCCCTTGCGAATCGTCATCTGCCACAGGCCGAAACCTTCTTTGCGCTCGCCATTGAAGTCGCTGGTGCGGCCGTAGCCCAGGGCGTCCCCGGCTTTCAGAAAGCGCTCACACAAGGGGTGGACCTGGTCGGTAAAGTCGCTGACTGCGAGTTCGCCACCCGCGCCGTGGTGCGCATTGGCGCCAAAAACGTGGTCCTCGGACTTTTTGAAGTAGGGCAGCACATCGTTCCAGCCCCAGCCGGGGTTGCCCGCATCGCGCCATTCGTCATAGTCCGCATGCTGGCCGCGCATATAGACCATGGCGTTGAGTGAGCTGCTGCCCCCCAGCACCTTGCCGCGCGGCCAAAACGAGGCACGCCCGTTGAGTGCCGGGTCGGGCTCGGTGGTGTACATCCAGTTGTACTTGGGGTCGGAAAAAGTGAGGCCGTAGCCCAGGGGCACCTGAATCAGCGGGCTGCGGTCCGAGCCACCGGCCTCCAGGAGCAGCACGCGGTCCTTGCCGCTGGCGCTCAGGCGGTTGGCCAGCACACAACCGGCCGATCCTGCGCCGACGATGATGTAGTCGTATTGGTTCATGGCTGGGAGTATCGCGCGCGCAGGCGTTGGCTTTGGGGTGTTGAATGCGAAATGGATGGCGAGCCAAGCTCTGAATGCATACTATGCAAGAGATTGCATGCCCACAATGCGTTCAAATAAAGTAATTGCCCCATCCAATGTCCCCCTATGTCCTTTGAACAACTGATTTCTACTGCCAGTCTGGGTGACGGCAGCAAGCCCAAGTACCAGTCCATTGCAGAAGACCTGGCCCAGGCCATCCTGAACGGGCAGGTGCCTATGGGTGAGAAATTGCCCCCGCAGCGCAATTTGGCGCACCGTTTGGGCGTGACCACCGGCACCATCAGCCGGGCCTATGCCATTTTGGAACGCCAAGGGCTGGCCACGGCACGGGTGGGCGACGGCACCTATGTGCGCTCCGCCGAGCACGCCTCTCCCAGTGCCGAGTTTGAGCACCAGCAGGCCATCGACCTGGCCCACAACGTGGCCATGGTGGGGGACGAGTCGCAGGCGCTGCAGGCGGCGTTTCAAAGCCTGGCGTTGGATGCCGAGCTCATGCGCCAAGTGCTGAGCTACCAGAGCGAGACCGGCATGCGCCGCCACCGCGAAGCCGGCGCCCAGTGGCTGCGCCGCTTTGGCACCAGCGGCCAGTGGAACCGGGTGATGGTCACGCACGGGGCGCAGCACGGATTGGCCTGTGTGCTGCGCACCGTGGCCCGACCTGGCGACGCAGTATTGACCGAGTCGCTCAGCTACCCCGGTTTGCAGGCCTTGGCGCGCTCGATGCGGCTGCAGCTCATTGGTGTGGAAACCGACGATGAAGGCATGGTGCCCCAAGCGCTGGAGCGCGCAGCCAAGACCTTTGACACCAAATTTGTCTATTGCGCGCCCACGCTGCACAACCCCACCGGCGCCACAATGTCCATGGCGCGGCGTGAAGCGGTGGCCGCCGTGATGCGTGCCCACGGCCTGTTCATCATCGAAGACTGCGTCCATGCAGCCATGCAGGCCAACCCCCTGCCTGCTTTGTCCACCTGGCTGCCCGAGCAGTCGTTCTTGCTCAGCAGCTTTTCCAAAGTGCTGGCGCCCGGGCTGCGGGTGGGCTATGTCGAGGCGGCACCCGCCTGGTTGAGCAAGTTTGCCGCCAGCATGCGCGCCGACAGCTGGATGGTGGCGCCGCTCTTGCCCGAAATCGCCACCCGCTGGCTGGAGAGCGGCGCGATGGAAGACCTGATTGCACAGCAGCGCCACATGACATCCCAGCGGCTGGCGCGCGCCCAGGCCGTGCTCAAAGGCTTGGAATTCAAAACCGACCCGGACTTTCCATTGATCTGGCTGCCCCTGCCCGAACCCTGGCGTGCAGGACAGTTTGCCGCCGCCTTGCGGCAAGCGGGGGTGTTGGTGCGCACCGCGGACCACTTTGCGGTGGGCCGCTCACCGGCGCCGCACGCGATTCGCATCAGCTTGAACGCACCGGCCTCGGTGGAGCAGCTCGAGTCCGGTTTGCACATACTGAAGGCCTTGATCGACAGCCCTCCGTCCATGACCATGGACCCATAGGCCTGTCTGCCGGTCGGTGATTTCCCCCATTGCGCCGCGCAGGCAGGCTGCCTAAGCTGGCCTCATGACCTCCAGCCACCTCCCTCAGGATGCCGCCCCGGCGCCCTACGTGCCGCCGCCACCCGAGACGCCGGGCAACACCGTTGCCGTGCTGCGGTGGCGTGACCCGTGGATCTGGCTTGCGCGAGGTTGGCAAGACATGCGTCGCGCCAAAGGTATTGCACTTTTTTATGGACTGTGTTTTTGGGTCATGGCGGTGCTGCTGGCGGCGGTGTTTCGCAATTCCCCCGAGTACGTCATTTCCATGGCCTCGGGCTGCCTGTTGGTGGGCCCCTTCCTGGCGATGGGTCTGTACGACGTGAGCCGTCGCCATGCGCAGGGGCAGATTCCTGAATTGGCTCACTCGCTGACCTGCTGGGACCGCAATTTGCGCAGCATGGGCATGCTGGTGCTGGTGCTGATCGTGCTGGAGTTGCTCTGGGGGCGTGCCTCGCTGGTGGTGTTTGCCGTGTTTTTCAATACCGGCATGCCGTCGACCACCAGCGTGATTCAGGCGGTGTTCAACATCGATAACTGGGAATTTCTGCTGGTCTACCTGATCGTGGGCAGCGGCTTTGCGGGCATTGTGTTTGCCACAGCCGTTGTTTCCATTCCCATGATTTTGGACCGCGATACCGACGCCATCTCTGCCGCTATCACCAGCCTGCAAGTGGTGTTTACCAACTTTTGGGTGATGGTGTTCTGGGGACTGCTGCTGACCGCGATGGTAGTGGCCGCCTTGCTGCCCTGGGGCCTGGGCCTGCTGGTGGTCGGCCCCTGGCTGGGGCACGCCACCTGGCATGCCTACCGGGGTAGCGTGCTCTGGCCTGAGGCTTAGGGCGCGACCTCGGCAATCATTTCAATCTCTACACAGGCACCCATCGGGATTTGGGCTACTCCAAAGGCGCTGCGGGCATGGGCGCCACGGGTTCCAAAAATTTCACCGATCAATTCGCTGGCGCCATTGGTCACCAAATGCTGCTCGGTAAAGCTGCCGGTGGAATTGACCAGCGACATCAGCTTCACGATGCGGGTGACACGGTTCAGGTCACCCACGGCGGCGTGCAGTGTGCCCAGCAAGTCAATGGCGATGGCGCGCGCTGCTTGCTTGCCCTCCGCCGTGTCCATGGTCGCGCCCAACTGGCCCACCCAGGCTTTGCCGTCTTTTTTCGCAATATGGCCGCTTAAAAAAACCAGGTTGCCGGTTTGCACAAAAGGCACATAGGCCGCGGCGGGTACAGCGACGGGGGGCAGGGTGATGTTCAGGCTGGCGAGGGTGTCGTAAATATTCATGGCAATCCCATAAAGGCAGTTAATCGGGTTTGGGTGAATGCGTCACAGTGTGGCGCTGAACACGTATTGTCACTCCGGTCTGCGCAACGGTGACGGGTCGATAAGATCGCGCCATGACGATTGCCAATTTAGACAGTGATTTGCGCTGGACCCAAGGCTCGCTGTGGAGCTTGGCGGCTATTGCG
This sequence comes from uncultured beta proteobacterium, assembly GCA_903928635.1. Classification (GTDB taxonomy): domain Bacteria; phylum Pseudomonadota; class Gammaproteobacteria; order Burkholderiales; family Burkholderiaceae_C; genus Allorhodoferax. The sequence goes on from CAIYRQ010000194.1 coordinate 5,859, forward strand.
GGCACAGCCTTGCAATTGCAGCAGCCGGACTTGTGGTCTGTAGCGGCTTATGGGCAATGTCTGGCGGGTTGCCTCATGGCCGTCGCGGCTTGCTTCGGGGGCGTTCGCGCCCTGGGTCGGCGTCGGCATTTTTCAAGGCGTTGGTCAGCACCGGGGTGGTGCTTGGTGCAAATCGTTCTGGCGTTCAGTTTTGCGGGTGCCGCCTTTGCCCTGGTGGGGCTGCGGGCATGTGTTTTTGACACCGACCGCTTGGATCCCGCACTTGAGGGATGCGATGTGCAAGTCGTGGGCCTTGTGCGTGACCTGACCCAGAACACCGCCAGTGGACTGCGGTTTCGGCTGCAGGTCGAGTCAGCCCAGCTGGATGGGCAGCCAGTCAAGCTGCCGCCACGCATTGACGTGGGTTGGTACCGGGGACTGGCTCCGCGCGGCGCAGGTTCTGAGCTGAGCGACTGGGAGCTGCAGCGCCAGCCGCAAGATCTGGTGCCGGGCCAGCGATGGCGCTTCACGCTGCGCGTCAAGGCGCCGCACGGCAGCCGCAATCCAAACGGTTTTGACTACGAGCTGTGGTTGTGGACGCAAGGCGTACAGGCCACGGCCTATGTGCGCGCCGGGCCGCACGACGCGCCACCGCAGTGGCTGGCCGACACCTGGACGTATCCGCTTGCCAGCCTGCGGCAGTTCGTGCGAGGGCGCATCCTGTCACAGGTGAGCGATCCGCAGTCCGCAGGGTTGATCGCTGCGCTGGTGGTGGGCGACCAGGCTGCTATCGAACGATCGGACTGGGATGTTTTTCGTGCGACCGGTGTGGCGCATTTGGTGAGTATTTCGGGGCTGCACATCACCATGTTTGCCTGGGGTGCCCGCTGGCTGATCGGTGCTTTGTGGCGGCGTTCGCAGCGCCTGTGCCTGTGGCTGACCGCGCCCACGGCAGCGCTGCTAGGGGGCATGCTGCTGGCACTGGCGTATTCGCTTTTTTCCGGCTGGGGCGTGCCTGCGCAGCGCACCTGCGTGATGCTGGCCTGTGTGGGCTTGCTGCGCATCAGCGGCCTTCGTTGGCCCTGGCCGCAGGTCTGGTTGTTTGCTTTTGTGGCGGTGGTGGTCAGCGATCCGTGGTCCTTGTTGCAGGCCGGTTTTTGGTTGAGCTTTGTCGCTGTAGGTGTATTGTTTGCGAGCGACCCGGGCGGCCAGGCGTCGCCCCCGGTCAAGCGTCAGCCACGGAGCCATACGGCGTCGGATGTTGATCCGCGCGACGACCTGAATACCGTGGCAATTCCTCAGCCTGCGCAAGCGACCCACTGGAGTCGCCGGTACGGGCGCGATTGGATGCTGAGACTGGGCCAAGGCGCGCAGTCTCTTGTGCGAGAGCAGTGGACCATTACCTTGGCCTTGGCGCCACTCACCCTGTTTTTATTTGGCCAGGTGTCGCTGGTCGGCTTGCTGGCCAATCTGTTGGCCGTACCTTGGGTCACGCTGGTGCTCACGCCCTTGGCCATGGTGGGGGTGGTATTCCCTTGGGTGCTGGACGGCGCGGCGTTCGCAGGTCAGGCGCTGATGGCAGTGCTGCAAGCGATGGCGCAGTGGCCAGCCGCCGTGGTGCAGTGGGCTGTGCCTCCACTGTGGCTGGCGGCAGTTGCCACATTCGGTGGGCTGGTGTTGGTGGCGCCGGGGCCCTGGAGTTTGCGCTTGCTGGGGCTGCCTTTGCTGCTGGCAGTGCCCTTGTGGCAAGCACCGGCACCCGCCAATGGAACATTCGAGCTGCTGGCCGCCGACATCGGCCAGGGTAATGCGGTGCTGGTGCGAACCAGCCAGCATGCCTTGCTCTACGACACCGGCCCGCGCTACAGCCTGGACAGCGATGCGGGGCACCGGGTGTTGGTGCCGCTGTTGCAGTCACAGCAAATCCACCTGGACCGGTTGGTGCTCAGCCACCGAGACACAGACCACGTGGGTGGCGCCGCGGCGGTGCTGGCAACCCAGCCGCAAGCCGATGTGTGGAGCTCGCTGTCCTTGGACCACCCGCTGCTCGCGGGGCGCACCGCACAGCGCTGCGAAGCAGGGCAATCCTGGGACTGGGACGGTGTGCATTTCCAGGTCCTGCACCCGCGCGCACAGGATTACGACGTTCAGCCACCACCCAAGCCCAATGCCCTGTCCTGTGTGTTGCGCATCGATGCAGGCGGGCAAAGCGCTTTGTTGGTGGGCGACATTGAGCGTGCTCAAGAGGCAGCCTTGCGCGAGCGCCAAGGTGACGCGCTTCGGTCCACGGTGCTGTTGGCGCCTCACCATGGCAGCAAAACCTCCAGTAGCCCCGAGTTTTTGGCCACAGTTCAACCCGAGCTGGTGCTCATCCAAGCGGGTTACCGCAACCGCTACGGCCACCCTGCAGCCGAAGTGGTGGCGCGTTACCAGGCATTAGGGTGGACTTATGGCGAGGGGCGGCGACTGGAAATGGTGGATACGCCCCATTGTGGTGCGTTTTCCTGGCAGTCCAAGCTGCCCCACAATGGGGCTTGCGCGCGCGAAACCGGGCGGCACTACTGGCACCACCGGCTACCGTGAGCGAAGCGTTGCGAAATAATGCGCCTACATTGGCCTAAGTCTTGCGTAACAGGATTGAAAGTGAAGGTCTGTACCCATGCATACATTTGACGAAATGGTGGCGAAGTTGCCCTACGGCAATCTGGCCGAGAGCGCGCAGGTGCGCGAGCATTACCTTGCCTATGCCCAATGGCTCTCGCGCCAAAGCCCCGAGACCATGGCGCACCGGCGCGAAGAAGCCGAGATGATCTTTCGCCGGGTCGGCATTACCTTTGCCGTCTATGGCGAAAAAGACGAAGACGGCGCGGGCACCGAGCGCTTAATTCCCTTTGACCTGATTCCCCGCATTATTCCGGCGCATGAGTGGAAGTCCATGGAAAAAGGCCTGGTGCAACGCGTTACCGCGCTGAACCGGTTTATCCACGACGTTTACCACGAGCAAGACATTATTCGTGCCGGCATCGTGCCGCGCGAGCAAATTGAGCACAACGCTCAGTTCCGCAAAGAGATGGTGGGCGTGGCCGTTCCGCACCAGATTTATTCGCACATTTCAGGCATCGACATCGTGCGCGCGCCCAATGCGCAAGGGCAGGGCGAGTACTACGTGCTCGAAGACAACCTGCGTGTGCCCAGCGGCGTGAGCTACATGCTGGAAGACCGCAAGATGATGATGCGGCTCTTTCCGGAATTGTTTAACAGCCACCGCGTCGCGCCCATTGCCCACTACCCGGATTTGTTGCTCGAGACCCTGCGCGCCAGTTGTCCTGCCAGCACGGCAGAGCCCACGGTCGTGGTGCTGACGCCTGGCATGTACAACAGCGCCTACTTTGAGCACGCCTTTCTGGCCCAGCAAATGGGCGTGGAGCTGGTTGAGGGGCAGGACCTGGTGGTCAAAGACAACTTTGTCTACATGCGCACCACGCGCGGGCCGCGCCGCGTGGACGTGATTTACCGCCGGGTGGACGATGACTTTTTGGACCCCACGGTGTTCCGCCCCACGTCCACTTTGGGCTGCCCCGGTTTGCTCAATGCCTACCGCGCGGGCAATGTCACGATTTGCAACGCCGTTGGCACGGGTATTGCGGACGACAAGTCGATCTACCCCTACGTGCCGCAAATGATCGAGTTCTACCTGGGCGAAAAACCCATTCTGAACAACGTCCCCACCTTCCAGTGCCGCAAACCGGACGATCTGGCCTACACCTTGGCGAACCTGAAAGACCTGGTGGTCAAGGAAGTGCATGGCGCAGGCGGCTACGGCATGCTGGTGGGCCCTGCTGCCAGCAGTACCGAAATTGAAAACTTCCGCCAGGCCTTGCTGGCCAATCCGGGTGGCTACATCGCCCAACCCACGCTCAGCCTGTCCACCTGTCCGACTTATGTGGACAGCGGCATCGCGCCGCGCCACATCGACCTGCGGCCCTATGTGTTGAGTGGCAAAACGGTGCAAATGGTGCCCGGCGGGCTGACGCGCGTGGCCTTGCAAGAAGGCTCGCTGGTGGTGAACTCGTCGCAGGGCGGCGGCACCAAAGACACCTGGATTCTGGAGGACTAACCATGCTCAGCCGCACTGCCGACCACTTGTACTGGATGTCGCGCTATACCGAGCGCGCCGAAAACACCGCCCGCATGCTGGACGTGAACTACCAGACCGCGCTCCTGGGCCAAACCGAAGCGTCCGAAGAACGCAGCTGGCGCGGTCTGCTCAGCATCAGCGAGTTGCTGCCCGCTTACACCCAGCGGCACAAGGCGGTGCGGGCCAAAGAGGTGATGGACTTCATGGTGCGGGACGAGAGCAATCCGTCCAGCATCCTGTCCTGCCTGAGTGCCGCGCGCGAAAACGCCCGCGCGGTGCGCGGAACCTTGACCACCGAGGTGTGGGAGACGCACAACCAGACCTGGTTGGAGGTCAAGCGCATGGCGTCCAGTGACAGTTTTGAGCGCGACCCTTCCCAGTTTTTTGAATGGGTGAAATTTCGCTCGCACCTCTCACGTGGCGTAACGGTGGGCACCATGCTGATGGACGAGTCGCTGCACTTTATGCGCCTGGGCACCTTCCTGGAGCGGGCTGACAACACGGCGCGCCTGGTGGACGTCAAGTTCCATGGCGGCGCCACCGACTTCATGGACGCCAACCCGTCCACTGAACACGAGGGCGACTTCTACCACTGGAGCGCCATATTGCGCAGCGTCTCGGCCTTTGAGATTTACCGCAAGGTCTACCGCGACGTCATCCGTCCCGAGCGGGTGGCGGAGTTGCTGATCCTGAAGGCCGACATGCCGCGCTCCTTGCATGCCTCGCTGGTGGAAGTGCTCAATAACCTGGAACGTGTGACCAGCGATCCCGAAAGCGAAACCCTGCGCCGTGCGGGCAAACTGCGTGCGCAGTTGCAATACGGACGCATCAATGAAATTCTGGCCACCGGCCTTCACGCCTTTTTGACCCAGTTTTTGGACCGCGTCAACGATCTGGGTGTGCAGGTCAGCCGGGAGTTTTTGGTTCCGGTGACCTGAGTCTCTACGCTGCGGAGGCAGGTATTTCAAACACCAGGCAGGTGGTGGTGGCGTGGGCATACAGGCGGCCACTGGCGTCCACAATCCTGGCCTCTGCGGTGGCTAGCTGTTTGCCACAGTGCAGCACCGTTCCAATTGCCCGCAGCGGCTCATTCGAGCGCGGTGCGGAGCGCACCAGGTTGACGCTGATTTCTGCCGTCGTGTAGCCACGACCGGCCGGTAGTTTGGATTGCACCGCGCAACCCAGTGCCGAGTCCAGCAGCGCGCAATACCAGCCGCCATGCAAGGTGCCCAAGGGGTTGTAGTAGCGCACATGCGGCACGCCCTGAAAGACGGCAAGTCCGTCTCCCACTTCCATCAAGTCAAACCCCATGGTTTCGTTCAGGTGGGGGTAGGGCAGTTCGCCGGACATCATCGCCTCCAATACCTGGCGTCCCGTCTTGCCCTGAATCTGGGCTGGGTTCGCAAATCCGGGCACACCGCCGCCGTCCATAGCGCGCTGTCGAACCGCGCCTTGTGCGGCGGCCCAATCGTTGGCTTGTTGTTCAGCCGTCATTTTTTCTCCATTTAAGTTGCATATGCAATTATTGTAGATACAATTGAAGCATGAATGCGACAAAACTTTCTCTGCTTGCCGCCAAGGGCTGTACCAATCTGAAAATCCGGCAGTTCATGCGCCGTGTGTCACAGCACTACGACGCGGAGTTAGGCCATGCGGGTTTGAAGACGACGCAATATTCATTGCTGTCCTACGTTCAAAAACTAGGCCCGGTGCGGCCCGTGGATTTGGCTGCCAGCATCAAGATGGAAGCCTCGACACTGACCCGCAATTTGCGCCCGCTTATTGATGCTGGCTGGGTTGCGATGCTGCCCGGTGCAGACGCCCGAAGCCGCTTGGTGGAGATCACCGACGCCGGGCGCGCCAAGCGCGCCGAGGCCCAACGCCATTGGCGCCAGGCGCAAAGCGCCATGAACGCATTGCTGGGCGAGGATCGCTTGGCAGCGCTGCACGGCCTGATCGACGACTACATGGAAAAACTCAAACCTCAAGCCTTGGAGACAGCCAATGACTGATTCGAAATCTCTGCGTTTTGGCCTGTGGGCGGTGCTCTTGGCCGCAGCGGGCGCATTTGCGCTCACCATGGGCGTGCGCCAATCGATGGGTCTGTTCTTGTCGCCCTTGAACACCGCCACGGGATTGGGCGTAGGTTCCATCAGTTTGGCGTTTGCATTCGGACAGTTGTCCTGGGGTTTGACGCAGCCTTTTGCGGGCGCCATTGCTGACAAGGTGGGCGCCGGACGGGTGATTGCGTTGGGTGTGGTGTTGGTGGCGCTGGGCACCTTCATCACGCCGCTCATGAGCAGCACGCTGGGTCTTATTTTTGCCATCGGGGTCTTGGCCGCTGGCGGCGCGGGCATGGCGGGCCCTGCGGTGTTGATGGCCGCAACGTCGCGGCTCATCGCGCCTGAGCGGCGTGGCATGGCCACCGGCATCGTCAACGCGGGCGGGTCTTTTGGTCAGTTTGTGATGGCGCCATTGGCGGGCGCCCTGAGTGCCGGGTTGGGTTGGTCGGCGGCGATGCAAGTCCTGGGCGTTATCGTTTTGGTTGCCGTGCCCGCTGCCTTTGTCCTCAAAAATCCGGGCGTGGTGCAAACGGCTTCGGCTGCTGCTGCCCCACCCGTGAGCAGCAAAGAGGCGTTGCGCACTGCACTGGCTTATCCCGGCTTCCGACTGCTGGCCTTGGGCTTTTTTGTGTGCGGGTTCCATGTTGCCTTTTTGGGTACCCATTTGCCCGGAGTGATTGCGGCCTGTGGCCTGCCCGCGCAGTACGCCGGTTGGTCGCTGGCTATGCTGGGTTTGTTCAACATCGTCGGCAGTTTGCTGATGGGCTGGGCAGTGAGCCGTTGGCGCATGAAGTCGCTGCTGTCCGGCGTTTACGCCGTGCGCGCAATTGCCATCGGCCTGTTTTTGATCGCCCCCAAGACCGGAACCACCGCTTTGGTGTTCGCCGCTGTCATGGGCTTGAGCTTTTTGTCGACCGTGCCGCCCACCGCCGGACTGGTCGCCAAGTTTTTTGGCGTGAGCCACATGGCGACCCTTTTTGGCGTGGTGATGCTCACGCACCAGATCGGTGGGTTCTTGGGCGCGTGGATGGGAGGCCGGGTGTTTGAACTGACCGGTAGCTACGACTGGGTGTGGTACGTCGATATCGTGCTGGCCATTGGCGCCTCCTTACTGCACTTTCCGATTGAGGAGTCGCATCCCGTGCGACCCGGAACAGCGGGTCCGGTTAAGGCTTGACTTCCCGCTCCACCGCCTGCCCCAGCTCAATCACCGCCATGGCGTAAAAGCTGCTCCAGTTGTAGCGGGTGATGGTGTAGAAGTTGTCGGTGCCGGCCACGAATTGCGTGGGGCGGTCGGCGTTGGGTAGTTCGATCAGCGCCAACAATCCAGGATGCTGGTTGCCGCCGTCACCAACTGTTACGCCCTTGTCTCGCATGGCCGCAGGACTGAGGCTGGGAACAATATCGTTTTGCAGCAGACTGGGTAGATCAACCTTGAGTGCGTCAAACTGCACAGGGTAGTGCGTGGGCAGACCTGTCTTCCAATGAAACGCCGCCAGGTAATGCGCCACCGATCCAATCGCATCGGCCGGGCTGCCAAACAAATCAATTCGCCCGTCGCCATCGAAGTCCACTGCATACTTCTGCCAGCTCGATGGCATGAACTGCGCCATGCCCAAGGCCCCGGCATAACTGCCACGCACGCTCAAGGGGTCGCGGCCTTGGGATTTACACAGGCGCAAAAACTCCTCGAGCTCTTGCAAGAAGTAGGCAGAACGCTGTGCGGCCCTGGGGTGGGCGGCAGGAAAGTCAAAGGCCAGTGTGCTGAGCGCATCGATAGTGCGGTAGCCGCCCATTTGTTTGCCGTAAATCGTCTCGATGCCCAAAATTCCAACGATGGTGGCGGCACTCACACCCGTTTCACGCTCAGCGCGCGCCAGGGTGGCGGCGTTGTGCTGCCAAAAGCGCACGCCCGCTGCAATGCGGGTGGGCTCCACGACGCGGCTGCGGTACAGCGTCCAGTCCCGCGCAGCCGTTGCCTGGCCCGGTGTGACCGCTTTGATGACGCCAGGCATGCGCCTGGCTTTGCCGATCACGCTGCGCACCCAGCCCGCTCGCATGTTCATGCGCTGCGCCATGGCGGTGGCCTCGGCCATCGCGGCGGGGTTATTTTTGTAGCTGACATTGGCATCTGTCGCAGGGCGTTTGGCAGCGCTGGCTTGGCCGCCGGATAAAAGCAGGCAACAGAGAAAGGCAATGTTGACGAGTCGGAGGGTCAAGGGGCGTGAACAATAAAGCCGTAGAAAACCACCGCAGTCGTGATGGCGCACCCCCTTCCCACCGGGAGCCGCGTGGTAAGCTAAATCGCATCCTTGGCTCGCGGCAAAAGCGTGGGTTGGGGCAGTGAGCGACCATACCCGAAAACCAGCGCACTTCGCGCGCAAGCGTACCGTCCATGCACAAAACCGGCTACTACTTTCATCCCATCTTTCGCAAGCACGAGATGGGCGAGGGCCATCCCGAGTGCCCAGAGCGGCTTGACGCCATCAATGACTGGCTTCTGGCCACCGGGGTGTTGGATGCCTTGCACCAGTACCAGGCACCTGCGGCGCCGATCACCGATATAGAGCTGGCCCACGGTCGCATGCACATTGCGTCGATTCGCGGTTTGACCGATGGTTTGCGCGACGAGATTGAGGCCGGTGGCCCGACCCATGCCCAAATTGACCCCGACACCAGCCTGAACGTGCACACCTGGGACGCCGCCTTGTGCGCCGCCGGTGCGGCACTGGCAGCCACCGACGCGGTGATGGCCGGCGAGTTGGAAAATGCGTTTTGCGCGGTGCGCCCGCCCGGCCACCATGCGTGCCATGACAAGGCCATGGGGTTTTGCTTTTTTAACAATGTGGCGATCGCGGCACGCTATGCGCTGGAGCGCCATGGACTGCAACGGGTGGCTATCATCGATTTTGATGTGCACCACGGCAACGGCACCGAGGACATCGTGGCGGGTGACCCGCGCATCCTGATGGCGAGTTTTTTTCAACACCCGTTCTACCCCTATGGTGGCGCGCAATCTGACGCCCCCAATTTGGTCAACGTTCCATTGCCCGCCTATTCCAAGGGCGACGCAGTGCGCGCCGCGGTGCAAGAGCACTGGCTGCCGCGCCTGGAGGCCTTTGCGCCTGAGATGGTGTTTATCAGTGCCGGGTTTGACGCCCACCGCGAAGACGAGATGGGACAAATGGGCTTGGTTGAGGCGGACTATGCATGGATGACCGAGCAGATCAAGGCCGTGGCGGCGCGCCACGCTAAAGGGCGCATAGTGTCCTGCCTGGAAGGCGGCTACCACCTGGACGCCTTGGCGCGCAGTGTGGCGGCGCACATCAGGGTGCTGGCCGATGTCTAGCACGCACACCCGTATTCCCCAGCCGATTGATGACTTTGAGGGCTGGCTAACGGCCTTTTCTCAACCCACCGTTGCATTGGAGTTGGCTTCCCTTGCGCTCTGTGCACTGGTGGCCTGGGGCTTGGTGCGCATGCTGCGCCAGGCGGTGGGACGCGATGACCGCTCGGTCATGTTCGGGCGCAAAGACATTGACGGCGTGCTGTTCCCCGCGCTTTTGCTGTGTCTGGGCTATGGCGCGCGTGAGGTGCTGGACCGCTACATCAATGTCGCGGTTTTGGACGTCGGCGTTCCGGCGCTGATTGCACTCGTGGCCATTCGCACCGGTGTCAAGGTGCTGCAAATTGTGTTTTCTCAGTCGCGCTGGGCACGCGCCCTGGAGCAGACGATTTCCTGGTTGGCCTGGCTGGTGATGGTCTTGTGGGTGAGCGGCCTGCTGCCCGCAATATTGAATGCGCTGGACCAGATCGGCTGGAGCGTGGGCAATACCCATTTGTCGGTGCGCAAGATCGTGGAGGGACTGCTCACTGCCAGCGTGGTGCTGATATTGACCTTGTGGATGTCGGCCGGCATTGAGGCGCGCTTGCTGCGGTCTGCCACGGGCGACGAACTGTCCTTGCGCAAGGCGGTCAGTAATGCTTCTCGTGCCTTGTTGTTGTTTGTGGGATTGATGGTCGCACTGTCGGCGGTTGGCATTGATTTGACGGCGCTGTCGGTGCTCGGTGGCGCTTTGGGCGTCGGCATTGGTTTTGGCTTGCAAAAGGTGGCCGCCAATTACGTCAGCGGCTTTGTCATCCTGACCGAGCGCAATTTGCGCATAGGGGACTATGTGCGGGTGGAGAATTTCGAGGGCAAGATCACGGAAATCAATGCGCGCTATACGGTCGTGCGCGCGCCCACAGGTCGTGAGTCGATAGTTCCCAATGAGATGCTGATCAGCACCCGGGTCGAGAACCTGTCCCTGGCCGACGCTGTGGTGGCCCAAAGCACGCAGGTGCAAGTCGTCTATGACAGCGATCCGCAACAGGTCATTGAGGCGCTGATTGCCGCCGCGAACGCGCAAGTACGCGTATTGAAAGACCCGTCACCGTCGGTACAGTTGTCTCAGTTTGCGGCTGAGGGCATGGAATTCACCCTGCTGTACTGGATTAACGACCCCAACCTTGGTCAGGGCAATTTGCGTTCGGATGTCAATCTGGCTATTTTGCACAAGCTGCGCCAGCGCGGCATTGCCTTGGCCGCCCCGCCCCGTGCCGCGACTGTGCCGGGAAGCGTGAACCTTGCGCCGCTGGTTTAAAGGCTGGCGATGGACCCGAAAAAACCGTACACTTGTGTATTGAATGCCGTGCACGGCGAGAATTTAATGAAAGTTGATTGGCTATGACTGATTTGGTGATTCGCAAACTGTTGGTGGACCTCAACACCCCATTTCCGGCCCGGTGGAACGGCGGCGACGCGTTTCGCTCGGCTTTTTTCAATGCCTTGTCGATGAGTTTTCCGGTCGGAGAGCAGTTCTTTATGGATTCGGTGCGTGCGGGTTTCAAGACACTGCCGGAAGAAAAGCGGGCGCAATTTGCAGCTGAAGTACAAGGATTTGTGGGGCAAGAGGCCACCCACCGGCGCATTCACGCCCTGTTTAACGGGCACTTGGATCGTCTCGGCTTCACCAACGCAATGGAGCAGCGCGCCATCCGCAGAATCAAAAAACAGGCGCACCTTCCTGCACGCATGCACTTGGCTGGCACTGCCGCCACTGAACACTTCACGGCTCTGTTTGCCGATTGGATGCTGCGCCACCCCGAGGCGCTCGAAGGTGCTGAAGAGCGCTTGCAAACCCTCTGGCTGTGGCACAGCGCGGAAGAGTCCGAGCACCGCAGCACAGCCTTTAATGTGTACCAAGCCATGGGTGCGAGCCACCGAACACGCGTGCGGGTCTTCCGCTACGTGACCGTGATCTTTATGTATGACTTGTTCTGCCAAACGGTGCGTAACCTTTGGCATGACCGCGCCTTGTTCAAGCTCAGTACCTGGCGCAGTGCCGGAAAGTTGTTGTTTGCCAAAGATGGCATGCTGCGCGGCAATGTGGCGCAGTGGCGCGACTACCTGCGACAAGACTTCCATCCGGAACAGCATGACGCCAGCCGTTCGCAGGCCTGGCTGCGTGACAACACACGCTTTTTTACACCGGTGTCCGGCCCCGTCTCCACTTAAATACCAGGAGGTTCGCTATGGCCTATCACGCATCCGTGGTTGCAGTTGCTGTTGCGCTCTACCTGGTATTCGTCTGGTGGTACGGAGGCAATGGGAGACCCTTGAGCAACGATGAAAAAGCACAGTTCATCGCGGAGTTTCGGCGGCGCCTGCAAGGTACCCGGGAAGAAGGCTTGATCGATGAGGCGCAGCAGCTCATGGCCAGTGACGATGGCAAAGAGTTTGTCATGCACAACTGTGTGCGCTACCGCGCCAAAGCGCTGTATCCGCAGGGTTACAACTACAGTGATGACCCGCGAGAAGCCGACAAGCGCTACGGAAAAGCAATCATTCCCCACTTGCTGCGCCGCGCTTGCCTGCCGGTTTTTGTTGCCCGACGCAGCGGTCGCTTCGTGGACTGCCCGGGTGTGCCTGACTGGCATTACGTGGCCATGGTGCGCTACCGCAGCCAGCGCGATTTTTTCAACTTTGCTCTCGCCATCGGGGCCGCGGGTGACGATGTTCATAAGTGGGCGGCCATAGAGCAGACAGTGATATTTCCGGTCAAGCCCATTGTTAGTTTCATCACCGTGCGGATCTTGGTCGCGAGCTTGTTGGCTGTGGCGACCATGGTCTTGCTGGCAGTTCCATGATTGGGCTGCCCGTCGCCTTCAAGGGTGCGCCCGGCTCTCCCTACACACGCAAGATGGCAGCGCTTTTGCGCTACCGCCGGATCCCTTACCGCTACCTGGTGGGCAGTGCCGCCGATAAGGCGGGCATGCCCAAACCCAAGGTCGAACTGCTACCGACTTTTTATTTGCCGGACGCCAACGGCGATCTCGAAGCGGTGACCGATTCCACACCACTGATCCGCCGGTTTGAAAAAGAGTTTGCAGGCCGTAACGTGTTGCCGCCGGACCCGCTGCTTGCCTTGATCGACGCCTTGCTCGAGGACTTTGCAGACGAGTGGCTGACCAAGGCCATGTTCCATTACCGCTGGGTCTTTGCGGATGCAATTGAAAAAGCCAGCGCCATTCTTCCGACGCAGTTTGTGGGTGTCACGGCAAACCAAGACGTGCTGGACGCAATGCAAACCCAATTCGCGCAGCGTCAGATTTCCCGACTCGCGGTGGTTGGTTCCAACGAACACACCGCTGACATCATCGAGTCGGGCTACAAGCGCCTGGTGGATTTGCTAGATGCCCATTTGCAAACGCAGCCATTTTTGATGGGGCAGCGCCCCGGTGCCAGTGACTTCGCACTGTATGGCCAGTTGACTCAACTCGCCCATTTTGATCCGGTGTCTATGGCACTGACGCTCGAGCGCTCGCGCCGGGTGTTTGCATGGGTGGACTTGGTCGAAGACCTGTCGGGGCTGGAGCCGTCGGATGCTGATTGGGCGCCTTCCGATGCGCTCGCACCGACTTTGCTGGCGCTCCTTGGTGAACTTTCCCAAGGCTATGTGCCGGTATTGCTGGCCAACGCCAGGGCGTTGGCACAAGGCGAAAAGCACATGAGCGCCGATTTGCCGAGTGGGCGCTGGCAGCAAGCGGTGGTGCCTTACCAGGCCAAGTGTCTGCGCTGGCTGCGCGAACAGTTTGCAGCGCTTGATACAAAGACCTATGCCCGTGCGGCGGAAATTTTTGAAGCTAACGGGCTTAGCAAGCTGTTTTATGCTCCGATTTAATACCGATGCAAACCGGGTAAAAAAACTGACCTAACGAGGAAACAAAAAATATGAAAACCCATAAAAAACTGGGTCTGGCACTGATCGGCCTACTGGCCTTGGGTGCAATGGCTTATGCCAACCGCATTTACCTGCTTCAGTATTCATTGGGTTGGTACACCGATATCCGCCATCCCCGCGATGCGTACCAAGAGACGCCCTGGGTGCAAGGTCCGCAGACGGCCGCTGCGCCAGTGGGCGAACGCGCGCCCAACATCATTTTTATTTTGGCTGACGACTTGGGTATCAATGACATCACCGCCGCAGGCGGAGGCCATGCGGCGCAGGGCGTGCCAACGCCCCATATTGATTCCATCGCCCGAGAAGGCGTGCGTTTTGACCAAGGCTATGCCGGCAGCGCGGTTTGCACCGTGTCGCGTGCGGCATTGTTGACAGGGCGCTATCCTTGGCGGTTTGGCGTGGAGTTCACACCCACGCCGGGTGCGATGGCTCGCGTGGCCGGTGAGTTGTATGCGGACCCCAACCGAGCGCGCAAAGTGATGATTGACAAAGAGGCTGCCAAAGGCGCCAAAGATTTCAATGATCTGGGTATGCCGCCCACCGAAATCACCATGGCCAAAGCGCTCAAAGAGCGCGGTTATCACACCTTGCATATCGGTAAATGGCACCTGGGCAGCACCCCCGAAATGCGACCGGGCAACCAGGGTTTTGATGAGAGCCTGTTCATGGAAAGCGGGCTGTACCTGCCGCAAAACGATCCACGTGTCGTGAACTCCAAGCAGGACTTTGACCCCATCGACAAATTTTTGTGGCCCAACATGCGCTTTGGCGTGAGCTACAACGCGGGGCATTGGTTTGAGCCCAACAAATACCTGACCGACTACTTCACCGACGAAGCTGTCACGGCCATCCATCGCAATAAAAATCAGCCCTTTTTCCTTTACCTTGCGCACTGGGGTGTGCATACGCCTTTGCAGGCCAGCAAAGAAGACTACGACGCGCTGCCCCACATCGCCAACCACCGCGAGCGTGTCTACGCTGCCATGGTGCGGTCGGTGGATCGCAGCGTGGGCCGTGTGCTCCAAGCCTTGAAGGACGACGGGCTGGATCAAAACACCTTGGTGATTTTTGCCAGCGACAACGGCGCACCCGGCTACACCGGGCTGCGTGACGTCAACCAGCCCTACAGGGGTTGGAAATTAACCTTCTTTGAAGGTGGTTTGCGCGTGCCCTATGTGGCGAAGTGGCCTGGGCACATCGCTGCCGGGACGAAATACGCCCAACCCATTACCAACATTGACATGATGCCCACCATGGTGGCTGCGGCAGGTGGAAAAATGCCGACGGATCGCGTCATCGATGGCGTGAATTTGCTGCCCTATTTAAATGCCAAACCACAAGTGCAGCCGCAGCGCAGCCTGTTCTGGCGCGATGGTCCGTACCGCGCTCTGCGTCATGGTTCATGGAAACTGATTGCTTCGGAAATGCCACGCAAGGACTGGCTCTTTAACTTAGCCACTGATCCCACCGAGAAGGTCAACCTGGCCGAGCGCGAGCCGCAAAAACTGGCCGAACTCAAAGCCGAACTGGCAGCGCACCACGCCGACATGCCAGCGTCGCGTTGGTCGTCCTTTATTGCGATGCCCATCAGCATCGATAAAACGCTGGACCAGCCCGAGGCACCCGGTGACGAATACACCTACTGGTACAACTAGCGCCAAGCCTGGGAAGCGGCTGCATTGGGCATGGCTCGTGCTGGCTGCGGTGCTCGTCGCGGGCGCGGCGCTGTGGTGGGCCGCACGCCGCACCGAGCAACTGCAACAGCAAGAGCGCCTCGTGTGCGCGCTGCCGCCGCAAGCGGCGGGCAACCCCCATCCTGGCATGGTGTGGGTGCCCGGAGGAATACTCACTCTCGGCGACACGGTGTATGCCGAAGAGATGCCTGTGCGCCCGGTGAAGTTGAATGGTTTTTGGTTGGACCGCACCGAAGTCACCAACGATCAATTCGCGGCCTTTGTACAGGCGACGGGTTACCGCACAGTCGCAGAGCGCGCGGTGGCTGCATCGCTACACCCGGACTTACCCGCTGAGATGCGAGAACCCGGTGCGGTGGTTTTCATCAGCCCGACCAGCTTGTCGGGCCAGGGCAGCCCCACGCAGTGGTGGCGCTATGTACCAGGCGCCGATTGGCGCCACCCTGGTGGGCCGCAAACTGGCATCGAGGGGCGTGGCGCATTCGCGGTGGTGAATGTGACGATCGAAGATGCACAGGCCTACGCTCGCTGGAAAGGCACAGTGATTCCCTCCGAAGCGCAATGGGAATGGGCTGCCCGTGCAGCCACGTCGCAGGTGGCACCG
Source organism: uncultured beta proteobacterium (assembly GCA_903928635.1). Lineage (GTDB taxonomy): Bacteria > Pseudomonadota > Gammaproteobacteria > Burkholderiales > Burkholderiaceae_C > Allorhodoferax. The sequence goes on from CAIYRQ010000194.1 coordinate 21,620, forward strand.
GCGCACGAACAACCGCGCCAGGCCAATACCTGGCAAGGCCTGTTTCCGGTGGCGAACTCAGCAGACGACGGATTTGTGGGGCTTGCGCCGGTGGGCTGTTTCGAGCCCAACGCGCTTGGACTGTTCGACATGATTGGCAACGCGTGGGAGCTCACCCGCGACGCCTATACCCCCAACCACGCGGTGCTGGCAGCCGAAACCGATGTGGACCCAGGCCCCAACAGCGCGCGGCCGGCCAGCGGCAAGGCCGTGGGGCAGCACGTCATCAAAGGCGGGTCGTTCTTGTGTGCGCCCAACTATTGCATGCGCTACCGGGCAGGTGCACGGCAGGCGCAGGATGATGACTTGGCGGTGAGCCACCTGGGCTTTCGTACGGCCTTGGTGGCTCCGGGTCCTTGACCCGCGCTCGACTTGCGCTGCGTCTGCCCGCTTACCGGGTTTGGGGCTTGACCAGGTAGCGGCCAATGATGTCAGTCAGGTACTGCTTGGTGGGATGCGCCGCTTGCGGGCGGCTCAGTGCCTGAAAACTGCCCACGATGGTGAGGTAAAACAAGGTCGCTAGTTCGCGCGCGGTCTTGGGGTCTGGCGTGATGCGCGCAAACTTTTTGGCAAACAAGGCCAGCCGGGCTTGGTCCACCTTGAGCAGCATGGCCGCCACCGCCTGATCGCGCCGACCCAGCCCGCGCAGCGCCAGCTCGAATCGCATATTGCTCAAGTCCTCGCCACCATGGGCCAATGCCGCGTCCAGCAGGAGTTCGAGGTCTTTCACCGGGTCGTCGGTGACCGTGTTTTCCAGGCTTTGATTGCCTTGGGTCTCTCGCGCCAACCAGCGTTCTAACAGCGCAGTAATGAGCGCCGCGTGGTCTTTGAAATGCCAGTAAAAGCTGCCTCGGGTCACACCCAATGTATCGGCCAAGGTCAGCACGCGAACGCCGTCAAAGCCATGCTCGACTGCAGCGGAAAAAGCGGCGTCCAGCCACGTGTCTTGGTTCAGGCGCGACGCAGACCGGGGGCCTGTTTGCTTCTCAAGGGAGGGGGGGGCAGATACCATGGCGCTTGTTGGAGGTGACAGTGTAAAGATTGTCGTGCAATTCCAGCCACAAGGCCTCTTGCTCATTGCGCGTGCTACCATAAATGAGAGCATGCACTAGTGTATGGTTGGCGCCGGTGTCAACGCTTGGGTATGCATCCAGAGGGGAATTGATGAGAAAAATCGATAAAGTTACTGTCGGCGTGTGGGGTGCGGCAGTGGCCCTGCTGTTCCATGGCCTCGCAAATGCAGGCCAAGCGGCATCCACGCCCCCGGTGTTACCGAAGCGCCCCAATATCGTGGTGCTCGTGGCCGACGATTGGGGCTTTTCTGACCTGGGTGCCTTTGGCGGCGAAATTTCCACGCCCCATCTGGATGCGCTGGCCAAGCGCGGTATGCGCTTCTCTAACTTCCATGTGGCCGCCTCCTGCTCGCCAACCCGCTCGATGCTCCTGACCGGCGTCGACAACCACCGCAATGGTGTGGGCAATTTGCGCGAAGCCATGCCCACCGATCACCTGGGGAAGCCGGGCTACCAGGGCTCTTTGAACCACAACGTGGTAACCGTGGCTTCCTTGCTTCAAGAGGGCGGCTACCGCACCTACATCGCAGGAAAATGGAATGTGGGCTCCGAGCCCTATAACCTCCCCAACCGCCGTGGTTTTGACAAGTCCATCGTGCAGGGCGACACCGGCTCGGACAACTGGGAGCCCAATAAACAGTACTTGCCGCACTTGCCGCAGGTCTATTGGTTTGAGGACGGGCAGGCCGCCAAGATGCCGGCCGAGTTCTACTCATCGGAGTATTTCGTCGACCGCATGCTGGGCTATATCGATGCGGATACCCGCAAGCAACAGCCCTTTTTCGCCTATGTGGGCTTTCAGGCCAACCATGTGCCGGTGCAAGCACCCCAGTCCTTTATCGACAAATACAAAGGGCGGTACCACGAGGGGTGGACAGTGTTGCGCCAGCAACGCCTGGCCAAGGCTATTGCCTTGGGTCTGGTGCCCGCCAGCACCCAGCTCACCACCATGTCCACCACCGGCGACTGGAACGCTTTGTCGGAGAAAGACCGCTTGCACATGGAGCGCGAGATGGAGGTCTATGCCGCCATGGCCGAGGCCATGGACTTCCACGTAGGGCGCTTGGTCAACCATTTGAAAGAAACCGGCCAGTACGACAACACAGTGTTTGTGTTCATGTCAGACAATGGTGCCGAAGGTTCGGATTACCATGAAGCGCAGCCTTGGCTGGCATTCCATTACAACCAGGACACCCAAACACTGGGCGGCAAGGGCACCTATGGCATCCCCGGACCGGGATGGGCCAGTGCGTCAGCCTCGCCGCTCTACACCTACAAATTCTGGTCGGGTGAGGGCGGTATCCGCACGCCGATGTTGATCGCCGGCCCACCGGTGCGCCAGAGCAACCAGGTCCAACACGCGCTGACCCACGTCACCGACATCACGCCCACCCTGCTCGACATAGCCCAGATCAAGCCGCCAGGCCTGAGCTACCAGGGTGCGCCGGTCGAACCCCTGACCGGTAGGAGCTTGCTGCCATTGCTGCAGGGCAGCGCCACGGCGGTACGCGGGAGTGACCAGCCCCTGGGCTACGAGTTGTCGGGCAATGCTGCATTGTTCAAAGGCAGCCTGAAGTTGGTGCGCAACATGCCCCCGTTGGGCGACGGCCAATGGCACTTGTACGACCTCAGCGCCGATCCGGGTGAAACGCTGGACTTGAAAGATCGCCTGCCGCAGGATTTTCAGAGCATGCAGGCCGACTACGCCACTTATGAAAAAGCCAACCAGGTGCTACCTATACCCGAGGGCTACAGCCCGCAGCGGCAGGTGTTTATCAACAGTGTCTGGCGGTACTGGATTCCTGTGTTCGGTAAGCAGGCGGCTGCTGTGTTGGTCGCGTTGGTGGGTCTGGTCATCTGGTTGCTGCTGCGCCGTCGCCGCACATGAACCAGGGCTATTACGCCAGCCCCTGGCCGGGCGAGGATGGCGGCCCCGCGCGGATGCAGGTGGCGCCAGGCGCGTCCGCTTTGTCGCTGCAGGCCGGTGAACGTCTGCAGTGCACCACGCGCGACACGGTGCTCTCCACCATGACGGTCCTGGGTGATCCGGGTGAGGTGTACCTGCTGACCCATTCGGCCTTGCGCGCGCATCTGGGCATGGCCACCACATCGTGCGTGGAGCGCATCGACCCGCACACCTTGCAAGCCCGGCAAAGCTCCAAGCGCTTGCCCGGCGGCCCCATGTGGCCCGGCGGCATGGCCATTCACCGCAATGGCGATATTTACGTGGTGTACGGCCGTTATGCGCATCGGCTGGACAGAGCCTGCGGTCTGAAGGCGTCGTTTCAATTACCGCTGAACCTGGCCTACAACTCGTTTGTGATTTTGGACAACGGGCGCATCGTCACCAAGAATCTCTCGGACACGGTGCCTGCCATGCTCACGGTGCTCGATGCCGACTCCCTGCAACCGGTCTGCGCGGGCCTGGTGTGCCCCGAGCCATCGATCGCGCGCTTGAGTGCAGTGGGCAACACGGTCTATGTGGTGGGCGTACGCAGCATTTTTCGCTACCACTGGGACGAAGCCGCGCAGACGCTAAAGCTTGACGTGGACTGGTCGTGGGACTATGTCGGAACCACCGCGCAAACCTACGGGTGGGATGCCGTCATCGACGGCCACAACGCCTGGTTCATGGACAACGGCTTGCATCGCTACCGCATCAATATGCGCCGCGCAGGCGTGCGGCAAACGCCCAACCGATTGCTGCGCGTCTCATTGCTCAATGCCGCTGACCATGGCGCACTGGAGGTCAGTGGTCTGCGCGGTGGCAGCATCACCAACCCTCCGTTGGTGGACTTGCAGCGGCGCATTGTGGTCGGGTTTGACTCGGCCAACAGCGTGCTGTGTGCTTGGCGCATTCAAGACGACCAAAGCCTCACCCTGCTGTGGCGCAAAGACCCTTTCGGCGCGGCCAGCCATTTGCTGCTGTATCCCAGCAATGGCGAACTGGTGGTCAATGACTACCGTCGCTTTGGCGAAGAGGTGGTGGTGCTGGATATCGAAACCGGTCAGGAGCGCGCGCGGGTGCGCAGTGGCGGGCTGACGCAAGGCGTGGTATTTCCCAGCGTGGGCTGGGAGCGGGATCTTTACTGGTGTTCTATGGGCCGCATCGCGCGGATATTTGCTGCATGACAAAGGAACATTTCGATACCTTGATCGTGGGTGCAGGTCTCTCGGGCATTGGCAGCGCGGTGCATTTGGGCAAGCGCTGCCCCGGCCAGAGCTTCGCGATTTTGGAAGGCAGAGCCCGCCTGGGTGGCACCTGGGATTTGTTTCGCTACCCCGGCGTGCGCTCCGACTCTGATATGTACACCCTGGGCTACAGCTTCAAGCCCTGGACGGCGGGGGAGGCGATTGCCGACGGCGCATCGATCTTGCAGTACATCCAAGACACAGCGCAGGAACACGGGCTTCTGCCACATATCCGGTTCGAACACCGGGTGACCGGCGCGGCATGGTCCAGCGCGCAGTCACTTTGGACGCTGACCGTACAAACAGGTGCAGACCCGGAGCCGGTGCACATGACCTGCCGCTTTTTGTTGGTGTGCAGTGGCTATTACAACTACGCCCACGGCTACACCCCTGCTTTTGCGGGGCAAGACCAGTTTGCCGGGCACCTGGTCCATCCGCAGGACTGGCCGCAGGACTTGAATTACCGCGGTAAACGTGTGGTGGTCATCGGCAGCGGTGCGACCGCCATGACGCTGGTGCCCGCCATGGCGAAAGACGCGGCCCATGTCACCATGCTGCAGCGCTCGCCCACCTATGTGGTGGCGCGACCGCGCAGCGATGCCATCGCCAACGGCCTGCGTCGCCTTTTGCCGACTGGCTTGGCCTATGGGCTCACGCGCTGGAAAAACGTGCTGCTGGGCTTGTTGTTCTTTCGTCTGGCCAAAGGTCGCCCCGAGCAGTTCAAAGAAGGCATTGTCAAGGCGGCAGCCGCGGCCTTACCGTCTCACTTTGATGTGGGAACCCACTTCAATCCCCGCTACAAACCTTGGGACCAGCGCCTGTGTCTGGTGCCCGATGGCGACTTGTTTGCCGTCATCCGCAGCGGCCAGGCCGACGTGGTGACTGACACGGTGGCGGGGTTTGAGCCCACCGGCATTCGCCTGGGATCGGGTGCGCTGCTGCAGGCTGATGTGGTGGTGACAGCCACAGGCCTGGATTTGCTGGGTTTTGGTGGCATGGCCCTTCGCGTCGATGGCAAGACGGTCGATATTGCCAAGTCCATGAGCTACAAAGGCATGATGCTTTCCGGCGTGCCCAACATGGCGTATGTGATTGGCTACACCAATGCGTCCTGGACGCTCAAAAGTGATCTGACCGGTGCCTTTGTCTGCCGTGTCCTGCGCCATATGCATCGCACTGGCAGCCGCGTCTGCATGCCCGCTTTACCTGCAAGCGGTGTGCTGCCACAGCCTTGGGTGGACTTCAGTTCGGGCTATATCCAGCGCTCGCTGGACCAGTTTCCGCAGCAGGGCAGCAGCACGCCCTGGCGCTTGAACCAAAACTATTTGCACGATCTGTTGGACCTGCGTTTTCGGCCTTTGGCAGACGGCGTGTTGCAGTTTTCCAAAGGTGCAGATTAAGTTTCCCAGGGGGACTGTCGCGGCTGCTACAAGCGCGGTCGCCGACCCGAAGCAGCAGGATCCGCAGGGTCGCTACAATCCCAAAAAAGCACGATCGTTCTTTTTTCCTGGATGCTGTTTTCAGCGCTAGCAATCGGTGGGTCGCCTAGAATCGCAGATTGACGTGCACGTAAGGTGCTGCGGTGCCGAAATGCCTATTTTTTAATCTTTGGAGTGGTCGATATGAAAGTTCTGGTCCCGGTGAAGCGCGTGGTGGATTACAACGTCAAAGTACGCGTCAAGTCTGACGGCAGCGGCGTCGATATTGCCAACGTCAAGATGAGCATGAACCCATTCGATGAAATCGCCATTGAAGAGGCCGTGCGTCTGCGCGAAAAAGGCGTGGCCACCGAAGTCATCGCCGTTTCCTGCGGCGTGGCCCAGTGTTCCGAGACCCTGCGCACCGCCATGGCCATTGGTGCTGACCGTGCCATCCTGGTAGAGACCTCCGAAGAACTCCAACCCCTGGCCGTGGCCAAATTGCTCAAGGCCCTGATGGACAAAGAGCAACCCGGCCTGGTGATTCTGGGCAAGCAAGCCATTGACGACGACTGCAACCAAACCGGTCAAATGCTCGCAGCCCTGAGCGACCGGCCCCAAGCCACCTTCGCCAGCAAGGTCGAAGTCGCCGATGGCCAAGCCCAAGTAACCCGCGAAGTGGACGGCGGCTCGGAAACTCTGAGCCTGACCTTGCCCGCCATCATCACCACCGACTTGCGTCTGAACGAGCCCCGCTACGTGACCTTGCCCAACATCATGAAGGCCAAGAAAAAGCAGCTCGACACCATGAGCCCGGCCGACCTGGGTGTGGATGTCACCTCGCGCATCAAGACCCTCAAAGTGGTGGAGCCCGCAGCCCGCAGCGCCGGTATCAAAGTGGCCGATGTGGCTACGCTGGTCGACAAACTGCGCAATGACGCCAAAGTCATCTAATCCGCACCGCGCCACACGATTCAAAGGACACACACCATGAGCTCACTCGTTATTGCTGAACACGACAACAGCAGCATCAAGCCTTCCACCCTGAACACCGTGACCGCTGCCGCCCAGTGCGGCGGTGATGTGCACGTGCTGGTCGCCGGCCACAACGCTGGCGCCGCTGCCGCTGCCGCTGCGCAAATCGCAGGCGTCTCCAAAGTCATCCATGTCGAAGGCGCAGGCTTTGGCCACGGCCTGGCGGAAAACATCGGCGCCCAAGTGGTGGCCCTTGCCTCTGGCTACAGCCACCTGCTGTTCCCCGCCACTGCGTTTGGCAAAAACATTGCTCCCCGCGTAGCTGCCAAGCTGGACGTGGCGCAAGTCTCCGACATCACCAAGGTCGATAGCCCCGATACCTTTGAGCGCCCCATTTATGCCGGTAACGCCATTGCCACCGTGCAAAGCACCGACGCGATCAAAGTGATCACCGTGCGTACCACCGGTTTCGACGCTGCAGCCAGCACCGGCGGCAGCGCCAGCGTGGAGACCCCCGCTGCGGCTGGTGCGAGCGCCGACGTGCAGTTCCTGGGCTCGGAAATTGCCCGCAATGACCGCCCCGAGTTGACCGCCGCCAAAATCATCGTCTCTGGCGGACGTGCTTTGGGTTCCAGCGAAAAGTTCATGGAAGTCATGACCCCGCTGGCCGACAAGCTCGGTGCCGCCATGGGTGCAAGCCGCGCCGCAGTGGATGCGGGCTACGCGCCCAACGACTGGCAAGTGGGCCAAACCGGCAAGATCGTGGCGCCCCAGCTGTATGTCGCCTGTGGCATCAGCGGTGCGATTCAGCATTTGGCCGGTATGAAAGACAGCAAGGTGATCGTGGCGATCAACAAAGACGCCGAAGCGCCCATCTTCAGCGTGGCCGATTACGGGCTGGAGGCGGACTTGTTCGTCGCCGTCCCCGATCTTGTGGCCGCGCTCTGATCCTCCCCTGAAAAAAGGCACCCTGCGCGGTGCCTTTTTTGTGCCCACTGCGGCACACCCGTTTTCGTTTTTTCTGTTTCCCTTTGGAAGTCTGCCATGAGCTATATCGCCCCCGTCAAAGACATGCTGTTCAACATCGAGCACCTGGCCCGCATCGACCAGATTGCGCAATTGCCTGGTTTTGAAGACGCAGACCTGGATACCGCCCAGGCGGTGCTCGAAGAGGCGGCCAAGTTCAACGAAGGCGTGTTGTCCCCTCTGAACTGGGCGGGCGACCAAAACCCCACCAGTTGGAAGGATGGCGTGGTCACCGCAACCCCTGGCTTCAAAGAAGCTTTTAAGCAGTTTGCCGAAGGCGGCTGGCAGGGCTTGCAGCATCCCACCGCCTTTGGTGGTCAGGGCCTGCCCAAGACCATTGGCTCGGTCTGTGGCGAGATGCAAAACTCCGCCAACATGAGCTTTGCGCTGTGCCCGCTGCTCAGCGACGGTGCGATTGAGGCGCTCCTCACCGCAGGCTCGGACGAGCTCAAAGCCACCTACCTGGAAAAGCTGGTCAGCGGCGAATGGACCGGCACCATGAACCTGACCGAGCCCCAGGCCGGCAGCGACCTCGCCATGGTCCGTACCCGCGCCGAGCCGCAGCCCGACGGCACCTACAAGGTGTTCGGTACCAAGATTTACATCACCTGGGGCGAGCACGACATGGCGGACAACATCGTCCACCTCGTGTTGGCCCGCGTGCAAGGTGCGCCTGAAGGCGTCAAAGGCATCAGCCTGTTTGTGGTGCCCAAGTTCATGGTCAATGGTGACGGATCGCTGGGTGCGCGCAACGATGTGCACTGCGTCAGCATTGAGCACAAGATGGGTATCAAAGCCAGCGCCACCGCCGTCTTGCAATACGGCGATCACGGCGGTGCTGTTGGGTTCTTGGTGGGCCAAGAAAATCGCGGTTTGGAATACATGTTCATCATGATGAACGCTGCACGCTACGGCGTGGGGGTGCAAGGCATTGCCATTGCCGAACGCGCTTACCAAAAAGCCGCCAGCTTTGCGCGTGAGCGGGTGCAAAGCCGTCCGGTGGACGGTTCTATGAACAGCAGCGCGCCCATCATCCACCACCCCGATGTGCGCCGTATGCTCATGACCATGCGCGCCTATGTGCAAGGGTGCCGCGCGCTGGCCAGTGTGGCGGCGTCCGCGTTCGACGTGGCGCACCACCACCCTGATGCAGCGACGCGCAAAGAGCACCAGACGTTTTACGAATTCATGGTGCCGCTGGTCAAAGGCTACAGCACCGAGATGAGCCTGGAAGTCACCTCGATGGCGGTACAAGTGCATGGCGGCATGGGCTTTATCGAAGAAACCGGTGTGGCCCAGTACTACCGCGACGCCAAGATTTTGACCATTTACGAAGGCACGACTGCCATCCAGGCCAACGACCTGGTGGGGCGCAAGACCTCGCGCGACGGCGGCCAGGCGGCCAAAGGCATTGCCGCGCAAATAGCGGTGACTGTGGCGGACCTGCGCGCCAGCGGCACGCCAGATGCCATCGCCGTGGCGAACCGTTTGGATGCTGCCCGCGCTGCATTGGTGGAGGTCATTGATTTTGTGGCCGGCAATACCAAGGCCAGCCCCAACGCCGTGTTCTCAGGCAGCGTGCCCTACCTCATGCTTGCCGGTAACGTGATGGCCGGCTGGCAAATGGGCCGTGCTTTGCTGGTAGCGCAGCAGGAGCTGGCCGAGGGGAAAGATGCCGCATTTATGCAAGCCAAATTGGTGACAGCGCGTTTTTATGCCGACCATATACTGACCAAGGCGCAGGGCCTGCGCGACAGCATCGTCGACGGTGCCGACAGCGTGACCGCGCTGGCGCTGGACGCGTTTTAATTTTTACTTCACTCGTAATTGCTTATGTCCAAACTTCCCGCAGCGCTCGCGCACTTGCCCTTTCCGGTCATTGGCTCGCCCCTGTTCATCATCAGCACGCCCAAGCTCGTGATTGCCCAGTGCATCGCAGGCGTGGTGGGTTCTATGCCCGCGCTCAACGCCCGGCCTGCCGAGCAGCTCGAAGAGTGGCTGATTGAAATCACCGAAACCTTGGCCGCCTACAACAAAGCGCATCCCGACAAACCGGCGGCGCCCTTTGCCATCAACCAAATCGTGCACAAGAGCAATGACCGCCTTGAGCACGACATGGCCATGTGCGTGAAGTACAAAGTGCCCATCATCATCACCAGCCTGGGTGCACGCGAAGAAATCAACGAAGCCGCGCATTCCTATGGCGGTGTGGTGCTGCACGACGTGATCAACAACAAGCACGCCCACAAAGCCATTGAGAAGGGCGCCGACGGCCTGATTGCGGTGGCAGCAGGTGCCGGTGGCCACGCGGGCGAGAAGAGCCCGTTTGCTTTGATTCAAGAAATCCGCCAATGGTTTGACGGCCCCTTGGCCCTGAGCGGCTCCATCGCCTCCGGCGGCGCGGTACTGGCCGCGCAGGCCATGGGTGCGGACTTTGCCTATATCGGCTCCGCCTTCATTGCCACCGAAGAAGCCCGTGCGGCCCAGGAATACAAAGAGTGCATCGTGAGCAGCAACTCGGACGATATCGTCTACAGCAACCTGTTCACCGGTGTGCACGGCAACTACCTGGCGCCCAGCATCGTCAACGCCGGCATGGACCCGCACAACCTGCCCGAGAGCGACCCCAGCAAAATGAACTTTGGCGGCGACAAGAGCAAAGCCTGGAAAGACATTTGGGGCTGCGGCCAAGGCATTGGCGCGATCGACAAGATCCAAAGCGCGGGCGACTTTGTGGCCCAGCTCAAGCGCGAATACGCAAGCGCCAAGGCGCGGCTCGCCTAAGTCTCTGCGCGTCTAGCGCTTTCCCTGACCAACACCCGGCCAGACTGGGTGTTTTTCCATCACCCTGGCAAAACGAGGGGACGCCTCGAAGTCGGCCAACCACTGCACCAGCTGGCTCCAGGGCTGTGCAGCAAACCAGGCCTTGTCGGTGTGCGCAAACTGGCGAACAAAAGGCGCAATTGCCGCATCGGCCAGCCCGAAGTGAGCGCCGTTCAAAAAGCAAGTACGCGCAAGTCGATGCTGCAAATTCTCTAGAAATGCTCGCGCCAAGTCTCGGTGCGCAATGCCGTCGACGAGGCCATAGCGGTGCGGGTATTTGTAGCGGTCCAAGTGGTATTTAAAGTCGCCATCGTTGGCCGCAATCAGGGATTCAAGGTAGGAACTGCTTGCAGTATCTGCAGGCAGCCATGCTTCAGGGTCTTGACGGTCCAAGGCCCAGCGCATGATGTCCAGGCTTTCCTCGAGCACCAGGCCATCGGGGAACTCCAACACGGGTACCGTGGCTTTTGGGGACACACGCAGCATCTCGGTAGGCTTGTTTTTGAGCTCCACCTCTCGGTGCTCCACCGCCTGGCCCGACACCAACAACGCCAGCCGCGCCCGCATGGCGTAGGGGCAGCGGCGAAAGGAATACAGGACGGGCAGGGTGAGGGGAAGGGCTTTAGCGGGGGTCATCGAAAGCGCAGTGCGGTGCCTAAGGCGCGCAGACCCGTTTGAATGCGGTTTCGTAAACGGTGCCAGCGGGGACTTCTTTCCACAGACCTTCGCGGGTGACCGAAAGCAGCGCTTGGCCCGAGGCCATGGGCTCCCAATAGGTGCTGGTCGATAGCACCTTGGTGCGGCCTTGCGCACAGTCGTAGGCAACCCGCGTGCGGCGCGACATTTCTCCGCCTTCATCGCGTAGCTTCAAATTCAGCAGCTCCCACACCTGGCGCACGGGTCCAACCCGCAGCACAGTCGCTGGGTCGATATGGAAGCTGCCCTCATCCGTCTCACCTATTTGCACCCAGTCCGCCCAGGCGGTGCCAGCGAGCAAAGTGAGCGCTATCAACATTTTTTTCATTGCGCCATTACCTTGTCGTTCGTAAGCCTGCACCATCTTCACGGTTTCGAATAGGCACGTTCTACTCTGGCAATTCGGAGTTCATAGTGTGCATACCAATCACGCCGTCCCGTTTCTTGGGCGACTTGGTGTTCAGCGTTTTTTTTCCAATCCGAAATGGACTCCATGGACGTCCAGTACGACACCGTAATTCCAAAACCTGCGGCGTCGCGCGCGCTTTCTAGACCCAAATAGCCGGGCTGTTCGGCAGCCAGTTCGACCATACGATCGGCCATGACGCCATACCCCTTGTCCTGCGGCGTTCGCAGTGACGAAAAAATGACGGCGTAATAAGGTGGTTCCTTTAACTGGGCAAAGGGTTCAAACGTTTTTGCTTTCATTACTTCGTGCTCCCCGCAGTGCTTACCCCGCTGCATTGCCTTCGCCAGCCACACGACCAATATGCGTTTGCGACCGTGCCTTGGCCAGCAACCACTGTCGCTGGCGCTCGCGGGCACGGTCTTTTTGCTCCGGCGTGCTCACACTGAAGCAGCGCGGGCAGCTCACGCCCAGCTCGTATTCGGGGGACTGCAGTGCCCCGTCCGGTAGCGGCTGGCGGCAGCAACGGCAAAGCTGGTGTTCGCCTGGGAGCAGGCCGTGTCCCACCGACACGCGCTCGTCAAACACAAAGCACTCGCCTTGCCACAGGCTTTCTTGCGGTGGCACGGTTTCCAAGTATTTCAGAATGCCGCCTTCCAGGTGGTAAACCTCATCAAAGCCCTGTGCACGCAGCAGGGCCGTAGATTTTTCGCAACGGATGCCACCGGTGCAAAACATGGCCACCCGGGGTTTTTTGCCGTCGCGCGCTTGCAGGTCGGGTGCTTGCGCCGTCCATGCGGGCAACTCTGAGAAGGTCTTGATGCGCGGATCCAGCGCTCCGGCAAAAGTGCCGATCTCGACCTCATAGTCATTGCGCGTGTCCACCACCACCACGTCCGGCGCGCTGATGAGCGCGTTCCAGTCCTGCGGTTGGACGTAGGTGCCCGCGCCGTTGGTGGGGCTGATGCCGGGCACGCCCATAGTGACGATTTCTTTTTTCAGCCGCACCTTCATGCGGTGAAAGGGCGACTTCTCGGACCATGATTCTTTGTGCACCAGGGTGGCAAATGCCAGGTCGGCGCGCAAATAGGCCAGCACAGCGCGCACATCGACCTCGGCTCCGGCAATGGTGCTGTTGATGCCTTCACGGGCCAGCAAAATCAGGCCTTTGACATGGCGCTGCAGGCACAGGTCCAGCAAGGGTGCCCGACGCTGCGCGTAGTCGGGCAGATCGACAAACAAATAAAAGGCAGCGGTCAGGTAGCGGGCATTCACTTGCGGGTTCATGGCCAGCACTGTACCCCCACACCCTCTTAGCTGAAAAAGCCCTTGAGCTTGTCTTTCCAGCTATCGCCTGAAGGCGAATGTTTGCTGCCGCCTTTTTTGAACGACTCATCGAGCTCGCGCAGCAGCTTGCGTTGTGCGTCGTTGAGCTTGACCGGCGTCTCCACCGTGATGTGGCAATACAGGTCGCCGGGGTAGCTGGAGCGCACGCCTTTGATGCCTTTGCCACGCAGACGGAACTGCTTGCCGGTTTGCGTGCCTTCGGGCAGGTCAATCGCCGCTTTACCCGCCAGGGTGGGTACATCGATTTCGCCGCCGAGCGCCGCCGTCACGATGCTGATCGGCACGTTGCAGTGCAGGTCGTCGCCATCGCGCTCAAAAATGTCGTGCTTCTTGAGGCGGATTTCAATGTACAGATCACCCGGGGGGCCGCCGTTGGTGCCAGGCTCACCATTGCCCGCGCTGCGAATGCGCATGCCGTCGTCGATACCGGCCGGAATTTTGACTTCCAGGGTTTTTTGGCGCTTGATCTTTCCCTGACCCGAGCAGGCGGTGCAGGGATCGGGAATGATCTTGCCCACACCGCGGCAAGTCGGGCAGGTTTGCTGCACGCTGAAAAAGCCCTGGCGCATTTGCACCGCACCCGCGCCGCCGCAGGTGCCGCACGATTTGATTTGCGTGCCGGGTTTGGCGCCGGTGCCCGCGCAGACTTCGCAGTTCTCGTGCGTAGGAATTCGAATCTGCGAGTCCTTGCCGTTGGCTGCTTCTTCCAGCGTGAGCTCCATGGCATAGCTCAGGTCGCCACCACGAAACACCTGGCGTCCGCCGCCCGAACGTCCACGCTGCTGGCCGAACATATCGCCAAAAATATCGCCAAACGCCTCGGCAAAACCACCAAAGCCTTCGGCGCCGGGGCCACCACGCATATTGGGGTCCACACCGGCGTGGCCATGCTGGTCATATGCCGCGCGCTTTTGCGGGTCCGACAACATTTCATAGGCCTCTTTGGCCTCTTTGAATTTCGCTTCGGCGTCTTTGGAGGCTTCACCCTGGTTGCGGTCCGGGTGGAACTTCATGGCCAGCTTGCGGTAGGACTTTTTAATTTCCTCTTCGGACGCGTTCTTGGCAACGCCCAGAATCTCGTAAAAATCTCTTTTGGCCATGCGAATGTGTGCTCCGTAGCAACAGAAAAGCCGCGCTGAACTCCGTGGGGCGTTCAGCGCGGCAGGTTTTTAAGCAGCCAGAGCTGCCCGGGAATTAGCCCTTTTTGACTTCCTTGACTTCCGCGTCGACCACGTTGTCGTCGGCAGGGGCAGGGCCTTCGGCTGCGCCAGGTGCTGCACCTTGTGCCGCTTCTTTGGCCTGCATATCTGCGTAGACTTTCTCGCCCAGCTTTTGGCTGGCCGTCATCAAGGCCGCACTCTTGGAGGCGATGCTTTCTTTGTCTTCGCTCTTGATCACGGCTTCCAGGTCTTTGATCGCAGCTTCGATCTTTTCCTTTTCGCCTGCCTCAAGCTTGTCACCGTATTCGGTCAGGCTCTTCTTGACGCTGTGGATGTTGGCGTCGGCTTCGTTCTTGGTTTGGATCAGTTCCAGCTTTTTCTTGTCGTCGGCTGCATTGAGCTCAGCGTCTTTGACCATTTGCTGGATTTCAGCTTCCGTCAGACCGGAGTTGGCCTTGATGGTGATCTTGTTCTCTTTGCCCGTGCCTTTGTCTTTGGCGCCAACGTGCAAGATGCCGTTGGCGTCAATGTCAAACGACACTTCGATTTGCGGTGTGCCGCGCGCTGCCGGTGCAATGCCTTCGAGATTGAACTCGCCCAACGACTTGTTGGCCGACGCCATTTCGCGCTCACCTTGGTAGACCTTGATGGTCACCGCAGGCTGGTTGTCGTCGGCCGTCGAGAAGGTTTGGGCAAATTTTGTGGGGATGGTCGTGTTCTTGGTGATCATCTTGGTCATCACACCGCCCAGGGTTTCGATACCCAAAGACAGAGGGGTGACGTCGAGCAGCAGCACGTCTTTGCGGTCGCCGGACAAAACCTGGCCCTGGATCGCAGCGCCAACGGCCACGGCTTCGTCAGGGTTCACGTCTTTGCGGGGCTCTTTGCCAAACAATTCTTTGACCTTTTCCTGCACCTTGGGCATGCGGGTCATGCCGCCGACCAGGATCACGTCATGGATATCGGACACGCTTACACCGGCGTCTTTGATGGCGGTGCGGCAGGGGGCAATGGTGCGCTCGATCAGCTCTTCAACCAGGCTCTCCAACTTGGCGCGGGTGAGCTTGATGTTCAAGTGCTTGGGGCCGGTGGCATCGGCTGTCACGTAGGGCAGGTTGATGTCGGTCTGGGCGCTGCTGGAGAGCTCGATCTTGGCTTTTTCAGCGGCTTCTTTCAGGCGCTGCAAGGCCAAAACGTCTTTGGCGAGGTCCACGCCAGACTCTTTCTTGAACTCGGTGATGATGAAGTCGATGATGCGTTGGTCA
>CAIYRQ010000195.1 GCA_903928635.1 uncultured beta proteobacterium
CGATCGCGGGCCATCAACACTTCATGCATCCATGCGGGCGGATGTTTGCCCTGGCCAATTAGCAACAGGCAGCCCATGATGTTGCGAATCATGTGGTGCAAAAATGCATTTGCCTCAAATTCAAAGCGCCAATACGCACCACGCTGGGTGATGGAAATTTCGCGCAAGTCTTTCACCGGCGACAGTGCTTGGCACTGGGACGCACGAAAAGAGCTGAAGTCATGCTCACCCAGAATGTACTGGCATGCTTCGCGCATCGCTTGTCCATTGAGCGCGTAAAACGTCCAGCCCACGCGCAGGGCATCTACCGTGGGGCGGACTTCGGATTGGCGCAACACATAGGCATAACGGCGAGACGTTGCGCTTGCGCGGCAATGAAAATCCGATGGCACCTGCCGGGCCCATTCCACTGCGATGTCCTTGGGTAAATTTGCGTTGGTGCCACGCACCCAGGCATGGGCATCTCTATCCGCCGAAGTGTCGAAATGCACCACCTGCATCAATGCGTGAACACCCGAATCAGTTCGTCCGGCGCATAACGTTGATACGCGCTGCTGGGTGAATTCCGACAAGGCCGCTTCCAGGCGGTCTTGAACCGTTTGGCCGGAAGCCTGGCTCTGCCAGCCCTGGTAGGCCTGCCCGCTGTAGCTCAGGCCGAGCGCAATGCGCATGCGATCTTCCGGGCCGCGCTTCATGCGCGACGGTTCATCGTACTTTGGCGAGCAATTCCGTGGCGCGTTTGCGCAACGCCTCGTTCCCGCCTGCCAATACCTCGTCTATCAGCGCACGAGCGCCTTCTTTTTCGCCGATTTCCAAGAACTGCTCAGCCAAGGCCAGAGTGGCATCGAGACGTTCCGTAGTGGCAAAGTCACTTTCGTGCGCGACCGGTGCCGGATCAATCGATACCGAGTTCAATTCGAACGATGCGCCAGTTTGCGACGCAGGTGTTTCAAACGGTAAGTTCAGTGAAGCTGTAGGGGCTTCGTGCAAGATCCGGTCGTCGGCACGGCTGTTTCCGCCACTGGCATCGCCGTGGGATGCGGACAACGCGTCCACGTCGTCAGGTTCGAGATTGAAAATCGAATTTTTGAAGGCTTCAGGTGGTTCTGAGGCCCCCGGCTGCTCGACCATACCTGCGCTGTACAGGGGGTTAGTGGGGTCCAGCGCCAATCCCATGTCCAAAACCTGTGCCCAGTCGCTGCCACTGCCTTGAGTCAAGCTATTGACGTCGCGGGCCATCACTTCGAAACTCTTTGTGTCACCGCGTTTGGCATAAATCGCCAAAAGTTTGAGGTGGATTGCAACCCTATGGGGAGCATGCTGCAGCCCCTCTTTCAAAATTTCTTCTGCTGGCACGTCTTTGCCATAGGCGAGATAGACTTCGGCTTCCGCCACGGGATCAAGCTCATTAGCCAGTTCCAGCTGACTTTCTTGGTACATGGAGTTGTGCAAACCCGAGGCATTGGCCTCGGAAGTGTCAACGCGCTGCGCACCGCCGACCGCAAACGAAGTGCTGGCGCTGGAGTTCCATTTAGAACCAGCGTCCAATCCGTCGGCGCCGTTTTTCTTGGCTTGCCGTTTGCGGTACCAGCCCAAGCCGCCCAGCAAGCCTACGAGCGACAGCAAAAGAACGGCCATATCCGGGGTGCGCGTAATGCTGTCTAACAGTCCACCGCTGCTTGCGCTAGAGGGTGCTGGAATGGCCGCCACCAGTGCCGGTGCAGCCGGTTTAGACGCAACCGAAGCGGAAGGGGTTGCGCTTGCCGCACCGGTGTCTGCGGCTGTACTTGAGACCGCCGCATTGGGGGCCGCTGACGCAGCAATCGGCTCCGGTTTCGCCGCCACTTTGGCCAATTGATTCAGCTCTTCGATGTTCTTAGCCAATTCGCGGGCGCGTTCGCTGGCTTCGTTTTTCGCCCGCTGCTGGGCGATCTGCTCCATATTGGCTTTTTCAGCAATGTCCTGCGCGGAGCCTTTGGAGAGCTTTAAGGTGTCGCCGGAGGCTGTTTTAGGGGGCGAAACAGGTGCTGAAGGGGACACTTTGCCGGCAGACTCTGCCGGCTTCGGCGTTGAGGGCACCGCAGGGGCTTGCCCTGCCAATGTGCGGCGTAAATTTTGGAATTCCTGGTTTTGGCTGTGTATGCGGCGCTGCGCTTCACTTTGGGACGTTTTTTTGGCTGTCACACCATCAGGGATCACAATTTCGGTGTTCGCCAAAAGGCGATTGACGTTGCCGTCGGCAAATGCCGCCGGGTTGCTATTGAGCATGGCTACGAGCATTTGCTCCACCGTAACGCCATCTGTGGCCCAAGCGCGCGCGATTTTCCCTGCGTTGTCCCCGGGATTTACCTTGACCCGTTGGGAACCGTTGGACGCTGCCGCCGCCGGAGTAAGCAATGTGCTTGCTACCGGTTTAGTAGCTGCACCCGCTGCTGGCGCCGTTGCCGGTGAAGGCGCGGACGCGGGCGTGGTGGGCGTAGCGCTCGGCGCTGGAGACTTAGGCGCTGCGGCTTGGTTGTCGGATATGGGCGTTGGCAGCACCGCACTGGTCGAAGTGTCTTGGGGCTTGGGTGGGTCCAAGAGAATCGTGTAGGTTCGAACGATTTTTCCGGAAGCCCAGCTCAACTCGATCAGGATGTCAACAAAAGGTTCGTTCAGCGTGCGGCTGCCAGTAACTTTTAGGTAGCGGCTTCCATTGGATCTGCGCTGTAAAACAATTTGGGTCCCATTCAGCGCAGGGTTGTACTCCAGGCCCATCCCTGTGAATGCGCTCGGCGCGGCAAGTTCAGACTTCAGTGCACCGGCGTCATCCTCGCTGATATCCGCAAGATCGATTTCTGCGGCCAAGTTCTGCCCCAGCGTCGACTGAACGCGGAGCTTTCCCATCGACAGAGCGCTTGCATTGGTGGCGCCCACAGTGAGCAAGACGGCAGCCATCGGCGCAACAGCAGAACGCAACAAGCTTTGATGGTAGATCAATTGAAATCCAACCTTTCCTTTGAACCTGGCTCTAAATTGCCAACACGCGATTATCGGTGACAAGCTTTGACTCTAACTATAAATTCATCACAAACCATATTTATTGCCGTATTTGTAATTTTATCGCGCTTTCAGCACTGAAAAACGAAGCCATGGGCTACCGGCAGCGCGACGAATCACGCAGCCAGCAATATGCGCAACATGCGACGAAGCGGTTCTGCCGCGCCCCACAGTAGCTGGTCTCCGACGGTGAAAGCACCCAGATATTCCGGCCCCATCGCCAACTTACGCACGCGGCCCACTGGAATCGTCATCGTACCTGTCACCGCTACGGGCGTCAGGTCGCGGATGGTGGCTTCGCGGGTGTTGGGCACCAATTGGACCCAGGGGTTGTCTGCAGCAATCATGGCCTCAATGTCAGCCACAGGCACGTTCTTCTTTAATTTGAAGGTCAACGCCTGGCTATGGCAGCGCATAGCGCCTACGCGCACACAAAAGCCGTCAACGGGAGTTGCCGAGGAGCCAAAGTCGGGGCCTTGACCCAGAATCTTATTGGTTTCGGCCATGCCCTTCCATTCTTCTTTGGAAGTTCCCCAGCCTGCGTCGTCATAGCCCTTGCCGATTCCCAGGTCCTTGTCGATCCAAGGGA
Organism: uncultured beta proteobacterium; assembly: GCA_903928635.1. Taxonomy (GTDB): domain Bacteria; phylum Pseudomonadota; class Gammaproteobacteria; order Burkholderiales; family Burkholderiaceae_C; genus Allorhodoferax. Next base: position 3,629 of record CAIYRQ010000195.1, read on the forward strand.
TGAGCGATCCGCCCAAGGGAACGCCAAAATTGGATGTTTCGGCCGCGCTCAGGCTGCGCTGTTTGGCCACTATCATCCGGTCGATTTCCAAAATGGAGCTTTTGGGATCGTCTAGCAGAGCTTTGACTTCTGCGCCAAGGGTGCCGTACTGCGTCAGCAATTCACGCATGTGCTGTGCGCCTCCGCCGGAGGCCGCCTGGTAGGTTTGGGTGCTCATCCACTCCACCAAGCCGGCTTTGTACAGCGCGCCAACGCCCATGAGCATGCAGCTAACTGTGCAGTTGCCCCCAATCCAGTTCTTTCCGCCACTTGCCAAGGCTTTTTGAATGACCGGCATGTTGACCGGATCCAAAATGATGACCGCATCCTTTTCCATGCGCAGGGTGGACGCCGCATCAATCCAGTGGCCATTCCAGCCTGCGGCCCTGAGTTTGGGAAAAACTTCGGTGGTGTAGTCGCCACCCTGGGCGCTGATGATGATGTCGCAGCGTTTGAGCGCGTCGATATTGAACGCGTCTTGGAGCGTAGTTTCGTTCTTGGCTTGAGAGGGCGCTTTGCCTCCGGCGTTAGAGGTGGAGAAAAAGAGAGGTTCGATGAGATCGAAGTCTCCCTCGGCCTGCATGCGATCCATTAACACGGAGCCGACCATTCCGCGCCAGCCAACCAAACCTACTAAATTGCTCACTTTGACGCCCTTTCAGTTATTCAACAGTTTTCGACCTGACTGTTTGCCCGGCTCGTCTGGCCGGGAGGGCGCACGACGAACCAGACTGGGTCAGCCCTTCATGGTCGTGGTTTTGGGGGTGCTTGCACGCGCGCATCCAGCGACCGTAAGGCCGGTGCCAGTGGTCAGAGGGAGTCTGCGGGCGTGAAACATGGCCGGTATTGTAACGTCCAGTGCCTGACGCCTGACTTGCTCAGACCTTGGCTTTGATGGGGCCCTTGGCGCGCGCCTGCTTTGCAGCGGATCGATTGGTTGACTTGACGTGGGCCTTTGTGGACCCTGTTTTGGCGTTAGCAGCAGTCACAGGGACGTAGACCACCACACTCTGACCTGACTTGAAGCTCGCGTTGACAGCCACTTTGTTCCACTGCGCCACATTGGTGGGCGATATCGCATAACGCCGCGCAATGGTGGCAACCGAGTCGCCTTTGGATGCCTTCACCAGCTTGCGTACCTGCACAATTTCCGGGGCAAAGCTGACCTCCCCTTTGTCGGCGACGGCACTGGTCACGTCCACCTGGGCGTGCGCTGGGCGGGGCACCAGCAAGGTCGAGCCGGGCTTGATGAGCATGCCCCGTGGGATGTTGTTGATGTCCCGCAGTTGCGCCTCCGTCATGCCCACCTGCTTTGCCGCGTCTGCCACACGCAGGGTGCCGGGAGCCACCCAGACGGTCCAGGTGGCCAGCCGCGAGCCCGCAAAACGATCTAAGTTTTGCATGAAGACGTCAGCGCTGTCCCAGGGCAACAGAATTTGAGGGGTGCCGGCCGCCAGGATGACCGGTTTGTTCAAAGAGGGGTTGAGCGCCTTGAAGTCGTCCAGCGGTACCTCCGCCAGCTTGGCGGCCATGGCGACGTCAATATCGCGGCGGATGCTCACCGACTGAAAATACGGGTGGTTCTCAATCTTTGGCAATTGGCTGCCAAAGTCTTGGGGACGCGCCACAATATTTTTGATCGCCTGCAACTTCGGCACATAAAACTGCGTTTCCATGGGCATGGTCAGGTCGGTGTATCCGGTGCCCAGCATGAGGCGTTCATTTTTCGCGATGGCCCGGCCTACGCTGCCTTCACCCCAGTTGTAGGCGGCCAGCGCCAAATGCCAATCGCCAAACATGCCGTAGAGTTTTTGCAAATAGTCCAAGGCCGCGCGCGTGGAGGCCAGCACGTCGCGGCGGTCGTCCCGGAACACGTTCTGTTTGAGCTCAAAAGTTCTGCCGGTGGCGGGCATGAACTGCCACATGCCCGCGGCTTTCGCGCTGGATACCGCCTGCGGGTTGAACGCGCTTTCGACAAAGGGCAGCAGGGCCAACTCCGTGGGCATGTTGCGAAGTTCCAATTCCTCGACGATGTGGAAAAGGTATTTTCGAGACCGCTCGGTCATCCTAAAGATGTAGTCTGGTCGGGCGGCGTACCAGTTCTCGCGGTCGTGCACCAGCGGGTTGTCTAAATCCGGCATGGCGTAACCCCGGCGGATGCGCTCCCACAGGTCCGTCGTAGTGGCCAGCGATGTGACCGAGCGGCTGGTATTTTCCTGAGGTGCCAAGGGCTGCAAGGCGTCGCCCGGGGGGTAGGTTTGGGCCTGGACTGGTCCCAGCATCAGCCAGCAGAGTCCTGCCGCGAGTGCTCCACGGCTCCAAACGGTAAATAAATGTGTCAAAACTGGTTTTTCCAAGTGCGCAGGGTTGCGAACACGCCTTGGCTGTCGCACAGCGCCGCGTCAAACCGCCGGGCAGAGGCCGCGATTTCAGGTTCGTTGCTGCGTAAAAAGGGGTTAATCGCCCGCTCCATGGCAATGGTCGAAGGCAGGGTAGGGGTGTGAGCCTGGCGCAGCGCCAGGCATCGATGCTGGTATTCCACCAGGTCAGCATTTCCGGGTTCCACCTCCAAGGCGAAGCGCAGGTTGCTTAATGTGTACTCGTGGGTGCAGCATACGCGGGCGTCGCCTGGCAGTGCAGCCAGCTTTTCCAGCGACGCCAGCATTTGGGGTGGAGTGCCTTCAAACAAGCGGCCGCAACCACCGCTGAACAAGGTGTCCCCGCAAAACAGCACGGGGGCACTGCCCACCGCTGCGCAGTAATAGGCAATGTGTCCCTTGGTGTGGCCCGGGACTTCCAACACATAAAAGGTCAAGCCAAGCACCTTGACGGTGTCGCCTTCACCCACGCGGTGCAAAGGTTCGGGCATTTTTTCTCGGTGTGGGCCGTAAACCTGGGCTCCTGTCGCGCTGCGCAAAGCAGCAACGCCCGCAGTGTGGTCCATGTGATGGTGGGTGACTAGAATGCCCTCCAGCCGCAGTTGGAGCGCGGCCAAGGCTTGAAATACCGGATCAGCATCGCCGGGATCTACCACCCACGCGGCCTGTCCGTCGTGCAGCATCCAGATGTAATTGTCAGTCAATGCGGGCAGCGGTATTAACGTCATGAGCGATGAAATTATAGGTTTGCAGCAGTGGTTAGAGACGCCTGCGGGGCGCTATTTGCTGGAGTGGGAAAGTGCGCAGGTGGATCGTGCAGTGGCTGACATTTTCGGCTACCACGCGTTGCAGCTTGGTTTACCAGAACTTTGTGGCTTGCAGGATAACCGCATGCCCCATCGCTGGTTGGCGTTGCAGGAAATGCCCCTTGACGCGTCGGGGCAAGACGTGGCTGTTCACGCTCTGCGGGGAAGTGATGTTCCCGTGGCGCTGGTCACCGATTTTGAAGCCCTGCCATTTCCCCCAGCGAGTTTGGATTTGGTCGTGTTGCCCCATACGCTGGAGTTCAGCGATGCGCATGCGACCCTGCGGGAAGTGGAACGGGTCTTGGTGCCGGAGGGGAAAGTGGTGATTTGCGGTCTCAACCCCACCAGCCTTTGGGCTTTGCGATTAGCCCGCCAGCGGCTTTGGCGATTGTTGGGTCTGGGGCGCTTTATGGGCCAGGACTATTTGCCGCTGGAAGAGTCGTTTTTGGGCGTTTGGCGATTGCGCGACTGGCTGCGTCTGCTGGGCTTTGAAGTGGAGGTGGTGCGCTATGGCTGCCATGGACCGGCAGTGAGCAGTACGCGATGGCTGCGGAGGTTTGCGTGGATGGACCGCTTGGGTCAGCAATGGTGGCCGGTGCTTGGCGCCGCTTATATGGTGGTGGCTGTCAAAAAAGTGCGGGGTACCAGGTTATTGGGCGCGACGTGGCGGTCCAAGCGTGTGCGTTCAGCCTCCGTGGTTGCCGCCGGCCAGCGTCGCCAGGATATTACGAACAAGGAAACGAAACGGTGAACCAGGTTGTGATTTATACCGACGGCGCCTGCAAGGGCAATCCCGGTCCCGGCGGTTGGGGTGTGCTGCTGCGGTCAGCGGATGGCAGCGAAAAAGAGCTGTGCGGTGGCGAGGCGGGTACCACCAACAACCGCATGGAAATGATGGCCGTCATCCAAGCCTTGACCGCACTTAAACGCCCGTGCCAGGTCACCTTGCACCTGGACAGCCAGTACGTGCTCAAAGGCATTACCGAATGGCTGCCCGGCTGGAAAGCCAAAGGCTGGCGCACCGCCGCCAAACAGCCTGTGAAAAACGTGGATTTGTGGCAACAGTTGGACGCACTGGTCTCGCAAGGCGGTCACGCCATAGACTGGCGCTGGGTCAAAGGCCATAACGGCGACCCGGGCAATGAGCGGGCCGATGGCCTGGCCAACCGCGGTGTGGGCATGGCGCCCGCCGAGGCCTAAGGCCTAAAGCACGCCCGAAAACACCATCACGTCGACCATGTCACCGGCGGCAACGGTGCCCTGGTCATGGTGCAAAACCAGCAATCCGTTGGCCTTGACCATGGAACTAAGCACGCCGGACCCCTGGTCGCCGGTGGTTTGCACACAGAGATGGCCCTGGTCATCTGTGCTTACGATGGCACGCTGGTATTCGGTGCGCCCCGGCTTTTTGCGGATGGGCTGCGAACTCCGTGCTTTGAGCAGGGGCGGCACCACCGCGGGGTCGTTGGCGTCGACGCCCATCATGCGCCACAGGGCAGGGCGCACAAAGGCCAGAAAAGTGACCATCACCGCCACCGGATTGCCCGGCAGACCAAACAATGGCACCTGGCCCAAACGGCCTACCGCCATGGGCCGGCCCGGCCGCATGGCAATCCGCCAAAACACCACGCCTCCTTCGCCGGGCGTGTCGCTTTGGGCGATTTTTCGCATCATGGCTTTGGTGTGGTCGGCTTCGCCCACGCTCACGCCGCCGCTGGTGATGATGGCATCCGCTTGCATTGCCGCGCTGCGAAAGGCGGCCTCTAATTGCGCCGGGTCGTCCTTGACCACGCCGAGGTCTATGCATTCAATACCCATGCGCTGCAACATGCCCCAGACGGTGTAGCGGTTGCTGTCATACACCGCGCCTTCACGCGGCGCATCCCCCAGACTCAAAATCTCGTCGCCGGTCGAAAAATAGGCTACGCGCAGACGGCGCCATACCTGAACGGTGGGCAAGCCCAGACTCGCGAGCAAGCCCAGGCTCGCCGGTCCCAGTACGCTGCCAGCCGCCAGGGCGACCTTGCCGCGTTGCAAGTCTTCGCCCCGGGCGCGTCGGTTGTCCCCCGACTGAAGGGCGTCCTTGGGAATCGTGATGTGCGTGTCATTGAGCTGCACCATCTCTTGCGGTACCACGGTGTTGAGCATGGCGGGCAAGACGGCGCCCGTCGTGATGCGGATGCAATGCCCGGGCGCAATGTCGCCTTTGTACGCTTGCCCAGCCAAGGCCGCGCCCACCACCTGTAGCCGCAGCGAATCTCCGCTAATCAATGCGCGACCGTCAAAAGCGTAACCGTCCATTGCCGAGTTGTCGTGAGGTGGAACGTCCACCGGGCTGACCACGTCGTGTGCCAGCACCCGGCCCTGGGCATGCAAGATTGGAAGCTCTTCGACCTCTTTGGGCAGTGGCACCAGCTTTGCAAGGAAAGCCTTGACCAGGTGCGCAGGCAGGGCCTGCGGATCGTAACCCTGCAGTTCAGCGGCTATCTGTTCCAGCGTTTTCATTCGGTGTAACCGTACTAGGTGTTCAGCTGTTCAAGCTCTGCCAAGGTGTTGGCGTTGAAAAAAGCCAGGGGTGTGTCGTGGGCTTGGTCAAAGGCCACGGTGACGGTTCGGTGTTGCGCGGTCCACGCATCCACTTTGCGGCCACCGGCCTCCAAAAAAGCCGTCAGGCTGTCGGCAAGGTTGGTGCGCATCAAACAGAACACCGGTTGCGTGCGCAGTGACATGACGCCGTCCGGCCCCTTTTCAGGTGCTGCGGCGACGGCAATGTCTGCCTTCGCACCTTCGAGCGCCGTGGACAGCCGTTGGAGCAGATCCGCCGGAAACCGTGGCGTGTCGCAGGCCACGGTGAGCAGGTAGTGAATCGCGGGCTCAGCCGGGGTGACATGCTCTTTAGGCGCGCAATGCTGCAAGCCGGTATGAAACCCTGCTAACGGGCCCGCGAAGCCTTGCAATGCATCGCCCCACACCGGACAGCCCCAGGTTTCGTAGGTTTGGGTATTGCGGTTGGCATTGATGGCGATCAGGCCCGGTGCGCCTCCGACTTGAGCGCGCAGTCGTTCCACGCAGTGCCACGCCAGTGGGTGATCGCCAAGCCGTTGCAGCCCTTTGTCAACGCCGCCCATGCGGCTGCCCATGCCTCCCGCCAGCACCATGGCGCAGACGCTTGCGGGGTCGATGCTTGTCATGCTTGTTCAGCCGCCGATGTAGCTCATCTCCACCCTGCGCGCGCCGGTTCCTTGGGCCTCGGGCGGGAGCGTGGCGCGCAGCAGCGAATACCGGTCCGAGCGGCCCTGCCAGATGGCGCTGATGGCGTCGCCCAGCGCCCGGTCGTCAACCATTCCCTCTGGGTGTCGTACCAGGCTGCGCAAGTCATAGCCCTGGCTGGCAAACAGGCACAGGTATAGCTGTCCCTCTGTGGACAAACGGGCGCGGTTGCAGTCGGTGCAAAAAGCCTGGGTCACGCTGCTAATGACGCCCACTTCGCCCAGGGCCGGGTCGAACTGGCCTTGTGCATCGGCGTAGCCCCAGCGTTGGGCCGTTTCTCCCGGCGCGCAGGCCTCCAGCGCCACCAGCGGCATTTCGGAGCGCAACCGGGCAATCACCTCGGCGGACGGCACCACTTCATCCATGCGCCAGCCATTGGTCGCGCCCACGTCCATGTACTCGATAAATCGCAGCACCACGCCGGTGCCACGGAAGTGGCGCGCCATGGGCAAAATTTCGTGGTCGTTGGTGCCGCGTTTGACCACCATGTTGACCTTGATGGGGCCCAGCCCCGCATCCTGCGCGGCTTTGATGCCGGCGAGCACATCCGCCACCGGAAAGTCCACATCATTCATTTTCTTGAATACGGCGTCATCCAGGCCGTCCAGGCTAACGGTCACGCGTTGCAATCCTGCCGCCTTGAGCGCCTGGGCTTTGCGTGCCAAAAGCGACCCGTTCGTGGTCAAGGTGATGTCCAACGGAGCGCCTTCGGTGGTTCGCAGCGCTGCCAGCTGCGTGATCAAGAGTTCCAGGTTTTTGCGCAAAAGGGGCTCACCGCCAGTCAGCCGGATTTTTTGCACGCCCAAGCCAACAAACTCCTTGGCAATGCGGGTAATTTCTTCAAACGACAGCAAGGCGCTGTGGGGCAGGTAGGCGTAGTCTTTGTCGAACACCTCTTTGGGCATGCAGTAGCTACAGCGGAAATTGCAGCGGTCGGTGACGCTGATCCGCAGATCCCGCAAAGGGCGGTTCAAGCCATCTTTGACAAGGCCGGGCGCGTGAGCACCTGCCGTCGGTGGAATCTTCAGGGAACCTTGTCTTTGGTCCAACACGGGAATGGTTGGGTAGCTGCCTTGCATTTTCATGGGCTGGATTGTGGCCTAAGAAAAAAGCCTGCAGGAATCAATCCTGCAGGCTTTGGGTGGAGGGCTCCAAGCGCTGGCCTGGAGCCTTGTCATGGGATCAGCCCGTGTGAATTTTCATCATCACCGGCACGATCAGCAGTGCCACGATGTTGATGATCTTGATCAGCGGGTTGACCGCGGGGCCAGCGGTGTCTTTGTAGGGATCGCCCACGGTGTCACCGGTCACGGCCGCCTTGTGCGTCTCGGAACCTTTGCCGCCGTGGTGGCCGTCTTCAATGTACTTCTTGGCATTGTCCCAGGCACCACCGCCGGTACACATGGAAATCGCCACGAACAAGCCCGTCACGATGGTGCCCATCAGCAGTCCGCCCAGGGCCGCCGGGCCAAGCACCAGGCCCACCACGATGGGTGCCACCACCGGCAAGAGGCTGGGGATCATCATTTCTTTGATGGCGGCCGTGGTCAGCATGTCGACCGCGGTGTCGTACTCGGGCTTGCCCGTGCCGTCCATGATGCCCTTGATTTCCTTGAACTGGCGGCGCACTTCCACCACCACTGCACCGGCGGCGCGTCCCACGGCTTCCATCGCCATGGCGCCGAAAAGGTAGGGAATCAAGCCGCCAATAAATAGGCCGATGATGACTTTGGGGTCGCTCAAATCGAACTTGACGTGCGCGCCCAGACCTTCAAGCTTGTGGGTGTAGTCTGCAAACAGCACCAATGCCGCCAGACCGGCGGAGCCGATGGCGTAGCCCTTGGTCACCGCTTTGGTCGTGTTGCCCACCGCGTCCAGCGGGTCGGTGATGTCCCGCACGCTGGCGGGCAACTCCGCCATTTCGGCAATGCCACCGGCGTTGTCGGTGATGGGGCCGTAGGCGTCGAGGGCCACGACGATACCCGCCATGCTCAGCATAGAAGTCGCCGCAATCGCCACACCGTACAAGCCGCCCAGGTTGTAGGCGCTGTAAATCGCCGCGCACACAAACAGCACAGGCCAGGCGGTGGAACGCATGGAAACGCCCAAACCGGCAATGATGTTGGTGCCGTGCCCGGTGGTGGAGGCTTGCGCGATGTGCTGCACCGGTGCGTACTGGGTGCCGGTGTAGTACTCAGTGATCCAGACCAGCGCGCCGGTCAAGATCAGACCAATCGCGCAGGCGCCGAACAAGCGGTCGCTGCTCAGAATGGATCCGTCCGGTAGTGTGACGGCAGCGGGGAAGAGAGACTGCGTCACAAAGTAGAAGGCAATCAGCGAAAGTACGCCGGAGACGGCCAGGCCTTTGTAAAGCGCAGGCATCACATTGGTCATGCCGGGGCTGGCTTTGACAAAAAAGCAGCCAATGATGGAAGCGATGATGGAAACGCCTCCGAGTGCCAGCGGATACAGCACGGCATTGGGGCCGCCTGCGCCTGCCAGCAGAGCGCCGAGCACCATGGTGGCAATCAGCGTGACGGCATAGGTTTCGAACAAGTCTGCGGCCATACCGGCGCAGTCACCCACGTTGTCGCCCACGTTGTCGGCAATCACGGCAGGGTTGCGCGGGTCGTCTTCGGGAATACCGGCTTCAACCTTGCCCACCAAGTCCGCACCCACGTCAGCACCTTTGGTGAAAATGCCGCCGCCTAAGCGGGCAAAAATGGAAATCAGTGACGAACCGAACGCAAAACCCACCAAGGGATTCAACATACCGGCAAATGCCTTGCCGTCCGCCGGCACGCCGCCACTGGTGAGGTACCAGTAGAAACCGGTAACGCCTAGCAAGCCCAGCCCCACCACCAGCATGCCGGTGATGGCACCGCCGCGAAAGGCCACGTCCAACGCCGGGCCAATGCCACGGGTGGCGGCTTGTGCAGTTCGCACATTCGCCCGCACCGACACGTTCATGCCAATGAATCCGCAGGCACCGGACAGGACGGCGCCCAAAACGAAGCCGACTGCGCTCAAAGGGTCCAGAACCACGTAAATCAGGATGGCTAGAACGGCGCCAACCATGGCAATCGTTTTGTATTGGCGGGCCAAATAGGCCGCCGCTCCGGTTTGAATGGCGGCTGCAATTTCTTGCATGCGCTCGTTGCCCGCGTCCTGAGAAAGAATCCAACTGCGGGCCCAGACGCCGTACAGCACGGCGATCAAACCACAACCAAGCGCCAGAATCAGCGCTGCGTTACCAGTCATAAATTACTCCTACTAGCATGTTGTTCGAAGAAGGGAGCAACGCCAGCGGCGCTCCCGCTACGTTGCTTCCTCAGTGCCCCGAACAAAAAACCAGGGGATTGATTGGCCAACGCCCCAATGTAGCCGTAAATACCGGTCGTTGTCCATTGCGCAAGGGCTGAGTCAGTAAAATGAGGGTTAATCCTAGTCTCGCTTCCCCTAACCTTACGACGAGTTATTCATGTCCCTAGACAAAGTTTCCCCCGGCAAAGACGTGCCCAACGCATTCAATGTGATCATCGAAATCCCGATGAATGCCGACCCCGTGAAGTACGAAGTGGACAAAGAATCCGGCGCGATTTTTGTGGACCGGTTCATGAGCACCGCCATGCATTACCCGACCAATTACGGCTACGTGCCAAAAACCATCTCGGGTGATGGCGACCCGGTGGACGTGCTCGTGATCACGCCCGTGCCCTTGATTCCTGGCGTGGTCGTTCCCTGCCGCGCCATTGGTATTTTGAAAATGGAAGACGAAGCTGGCCAGGACGGCAAAGTCTTAGCGGTCCCAGTGGACAAGATCTTGTCGCTGTACACCCAATGGCAAAAACCGGAAGACCTGAACCCCTTCCGCCTGAAAACCATTGCCCACTTTTTTGAGCACTACAAAGACCTCGAAGTCGGCAAATGGGTCAAGATTCTGGGCTGGGAAGGCCCGGAGTCTGCGCGCCAGGAAATCATGGACGGAATCGCCAACTACCAAAAAGAGCAAGCCGGCGGTTAAGGCTTGGGCGTGCGCAAGGGCGATCGCTGCTGAAGATCGCCCATGTAGTTCTCAATGCCCGCGCCCTCGCGCGCTAAAAAATGCGCAACGGCATCGGCAAACGCGGGGTGCGCCAGCCAATGCGCGCTGCTGGTCTTGACGGGCAGCAGAGCGCGTGCCATTTTGTGCTCGCCCTGGGCACCGCCTTCAAAGCGGTGAAAGCCGTGGGCGATGCACCAGGCCAGCGGTTGGTAATAACAGGCTTCAAAGTGCAGGCAGTCCACCCGCTCCATAGCGCCCCAGTAGCGGCCGTAGGCGACATTGGGTTGCGCCTCGCCTGAGGGATCCACTGCCGGCGTGCTCAAGGCAATCAGGCTGCTGGCAATGGGACGCCCGTCGCGTTCCGCCACAAACAAAAGCCAGTTCTCAGCCATGTCGGCCTGCATCTGGTTAAAAAAGTCACGGCTCAGGTAGGGCGCATTGCCGTGTTCAAGGTAGGTGCGTTCGTAGCATTGGTAAAAAAACTCCCAATCGGCGTCGCTAATGTCGGCGCCACGCGACCAGCGAAATTGCACTCCGGCATCCGCCACCTTGCGTCGCTCCTGCCGAATCTTTTTGCGTTTGTCTTGGGCGATGTGCGACAGAAAATCGTCAAAGTCTGCATAGCCAGGCGTGGTGTTGGTCCAGTGGAATTGCACGGTGTGGCGCGGCATCAGGCCGGCGGCTTCGCAGGCCTGCAGGTCGCGCTCGGACAAAAACAAGAGGTGCAAGGACGATAACTGCATTTCCTGGCTCCACTGCACCAGAGCATGCACCAGTGCGGTGCGGGCCTCGTCACTCACCGCCAGCAGGCGGGCACCGGGGACCGGCGTAAATGGCACTGCAACGATCGCCTTGGGGTAGTAGGAGAGCCCGTGCTGTTGGTAGGCGTTGGCCCAGGCCCAGTCGAACACATATTCCCCGTAGGAGTGGTCCTTGACGTACAGCGCGCAGGCCGCCACCAACCTACCCTCGTGCTCCAGGGTGATGATGTGTGCCTGCCATCCAGTGGCTGGGCTTGCGCTGCCGCTGGTCTCCATCGCCAGCAAATAGGCGTGTCGCATGAAGGGGCTGGCATCCGTGTGGGTTGCCAACAGTGCGTCCCAGACACCGGCGGGGATGTCACCGATGGACGGGAGTACCCGGGTGACATAATCAAATCCAGCGGTCGAATTCTTCTTTTTTTCCATTGTTATCGGTTCATGACTCTCAAAATCTGCGTTGCGCAACTCAACTTCACGGTCGGAGATTTTGCGGGGAACGTCCAAAAAATCGTTGCAGCAGCGAAGCAGGCCCACGCCCAAGGCGCCCGCCTGTTGCTGACGCCGGAATTGTCTCTTTGTGGCTATGCCGCGGAAGACCTGTATTTGCGCCCTGCGTTCATGCGCGCCAGCGATGATGCCCTGAAAGCGCTGACCCGGCAGCTTGCCGGGTTAAAAGACATGACCGTGGTGGTGGGCCATCCGCAAGGAGGCGACCGGCGCACCCATTCGGTGGCCGTGCCGCAACGCTTTAATTGCGCCAGCGTCTTGCGCGAAGGTCAGGTGCTTGCCACCTACGCCAAGCGCGAGTTGCCCAATTACCAGGTGTTTGACGAGCGACGGTATTTTGTGCCCGGCGACGGCGTCTGTGTTTTTGAAGCAGGCGAGGCGGGCGCACGCGTCAAGGTCGGCCTGCTGATATGCGAGGACGCCTGGTTCGAAGAGCCCGCACGCTTGGCAAAAGCAGCGGGTGCGCAGGTGCTCGCAGTGATCAACGCATCGCCATTCCACGCCGGCAAGGGCGCGGAGCGTGAAACCGTCATGGCAGAGCGCGTGCGCGCCACGGGTTTGCCGCTCATTTACGCGCATTTAGTGGGTGGTCAGGACGAGTTGGTGTTCGAGGGACATTCCTTTGCGCTCAACAGTGACGGCGCGGTGGGTGGGCGTGCGCCAAGTTTCAAAGAAGACCTGTTCACAGCGACGCTGACGGTTCCAGGCGCATCGGCCCGTTGGACAGCCAGCGTTGAGCCCTCGCGCAGTGCCGAGGCCGACGTCTGGGATGCGCTGGTGCTGGGTGTGCGCGACTATTTGGGGAAAAACCGCTTTCCTGGCGCCTTGCTGGGTTTGTCGGGCGGAATCGATTCCGCCCTGGTCCTGGCCATTGCGGTGGACGCGCTGGGCGCAGACCGGGTGCGCGCGGTCATGATGCCCTCACCCTATACCGCCGACATCAGCTGGATTGACGCGCGCGACATGGCCAAGCGCATGGGTGTGCGCTACGACGAAATTTCGATTGAACCGGAGTTTGCCGCCTTCAAGAAATCCTTGACTTCAGATTTCGCGGGAAAGCCGGAGGACGCGACCGAAGAGAACATCCAAGCCCGCATTCGCGGCACCTTGCTGATGGCGTTGAGCAACAAGTTTGGCAGCATCGTGCTCACCACAGGCAACAAGTCCGAGATGGCTACAGGCTACTGCACGCTGTACGGCGACATGGCTGGCGGCTTTGCGGTGATCAAAGACCTGCTCAAAACGCGGGTGTTTGCGCTGGCCCGCTGGCGCAATGCACACAACCCTTACGGCACTTGCGATCAGCCGATTCCTGAGCGCATCATCACCCGACCACCCAGCGCCGAGCTGCGCGCGGACCAGACCGACCAGGACAGCCTCCCGCCCTATGAGGTGTTGGACGCCATCATTGAGCGTTACATGGAAAACGACGCCAGCATTGAAGATCTGGTGGCGCTGGGCTACCCGGTTGCGGACGTTGAAAAAGTGACGCGGTTGATTCAGATTAACGAGTACAAGCGCCGCCAGTCGCCTATCGGCATCCGGCTGAGCCACCGCAGCTTTGGCAAAGATTGGCGTTATCCTATTACCAATCGCTTCCGCGCCTAGGGTGCATCTTTCAAACGGAACCTGCCATGAAACAAATCACTGCCATCATCAAACCGTTTAAATTAGAGGAAGTCCGCGAAGCCTTGGCTGAGTGTGGCGCCTCTGGCTTGACCGTAACGGAGGTCAAGGGCTTTGGTCGCCAAAAGGGCCATACGGAGCTCTACCGTGGCGCGGAGTACGTGGTGGACTTCCTACCCAAAGTCAAGGTGGAAGTGGTGGTCAAGACCGAAGATTTGGATCGCTGCGTGGACGCCATCATCAAGGCCGCGCACACGGGCAAGATCGGTGACGGCAAAATTTTTGTGACCAGTGTGGAGCGCGTGGTGCGCATCCGCACCGGTGAGCAGGACGAAGCTGCTGTCTAAGCTTGCTAACTAGCGGCTCATGGGCTTGGAGTTCACCAGGCGGGTTCCTGACCAGACGTCGTGCCAAAACTGACCCTCACGCTGGAATCGGCTTGAGAGCGCCCAAATGGCCACCCAGCCAAGAAAATAGACGCTAGTTTCTCCTCCGCCTAATCCCAGGGGCCAGATCACGGCCAAAGGCGGCAGAATCCAGACCCACGATAGAACATAGCGGACAAGTGCCCGCTGCTGGGTAATGGCTGCACCCTGGGTGTCCACCACCCGTATGTGCCAGGTTTTCATGGCCAGGGTCTGCCCCTTGGACCAAAACCACACGAAGTAAATGCCGAAAATCAAAAACAAAAACGCCTGCAAAGCATGGCGGTTGTCCATGGCATTGCGGGTTTGGCTCAGGGTGCCGAACAGGTAGCCGGAAATAAACACCACTCCGAACAGCAACATGCCCTCATAAACCCAGCAGGCCATGCGCCGCTTCAGGGTGGGGGTGGTGAATTCAGGGTGGTTCATGCGCAATGGATTGAGAGACCGGGGATATCAACCCTGCTTCAAAACAGGGAATTCGGTGCCGTGACCGTGTTCAGGGTCGCGATTGATCGGAGTCTGATTTTATTTGGCCGGGAGAACGGGCGCCAAAACGCTGTTGCTATCTGCCTGCAGCTGAGGAAGCAAGGTGTAACGGTCCACCAATTTGCCTTGTTGGACTTCAGCGCGCAGTGGAGCGGGGGTGTTGCGCGTGAATGGCACTGCCGCCAGCTTGTCAGCCGCGACGGGTTTGACGGCCACGGCGACGCCTACGGGTTTCTTGGGTGCTGCGTCCAGCAGCTCTTTCTTTTCGCTTTCGGGGAGTGCTTGGTACGCTTCCCAATGCGCCGCGCGGGAGTCTACCGAGAGCTTTTTGGTTTGCGCGAACTGCAGTCGAGCGAGTTCGCGGTCTTTGGGGCTGAGCGCAGCCCAGTCCACCATGCGACTGCGCAGTCTCAATTGATCTGCCTCGGTGAGCTCAGGGTATTTTTGAACCAGTGCCATCCATTTTTTCTGATGGCCGGGAGTCAAACTGGGCCACGTGCTGGCCAAAGGCTCTAGTGCCTCTTTTTGGCCTGGGCTCAGGCTTGCCCACGAGGTGCCAGCGGCCACGATGGGCGATGTGGTTGAAACAAGTGGCACATCCTTGACTACCCCGTTGGCGACCTCAGTTTGCGCAAAAACAGCTGCGGCCAGCCCCAGGCCCAGCGCCAGTGCCGGCAGTACCCTGCGCACATGCTGAAACGGAATGCGAATCACCATTTTTGACCACTATTCCAGAATAAACCCATCAAACGGGTCAGTCCTTCGCCGCGCGCTTGAGGTATTGCGCAAAACCAGGGTCTGTGTAGGCGGAGGTTGGCAGGTCTCCCGTGAGTAATTCTGTATCGACGTCAGCCACTTCCCGCGCCCGCATTTGCTCCTGCAGTGTGCCAATGCCCAGCAAACCAACGACCAATGCGACCAAGGGCAGCCAGCTTGCCGCACCGCCCCAAAATCCCAATCCACCCGTCAATGTTGCGGAGTTTCCTTGGGTGAATGCGGCAGGGGCGGTCACCGATTCAGCCACGCGCCGGTGTGCCAAGGCCTGGGACCGCGCAGCACGCAGACGCTCGGTGATGTCGCGAGGCATTTGCCGCGTGGCGTCGTTTAAATGGTGCGCCACACGCGCACCAAATTGTTCAACGCGAGCGTCCAGCGCAAATTGCTGGGATGGTAATTGGGTCATAAAAAAATTCCTCTGGCTCTCAATGCCTTTGACAATGCGGCAACCGCCCTGGAGCAGTGCGTTTTGACGCTGCCCTGGGAGCAGCCCATCGCACTGGCGGTTTCAGCAACGTCCATATCTTCCCAGTAACGCATGAGGAAGGCTTCCCGTTGACGTGCTGGCAAAACTTGAATTTCTTCCTCAATGTCATGCAAAGTTTGTGCCCGCTCCGCCTGGCCCTGGGGATTTTCTGTTTCGGCCGCACCATTGTTCTGCAGCAAGGTTTCCAGCAGGTCAAACTCTCCGCCGTCTTCATTCGATTCGAAATCCCCCAAATGGGTGAAAAGTGCGTTTTGCGTCTTTTGTCGGCGAAACCAATCCAAGGTGCAGTTACTCAGAATCCGCTGAAACAACATGGGCAGCTCTTCCACCGGCTTGTGCCCGTAGTGCTGGGCCAGTTTCATCATGCTGTCCTGCACGATGTCCAAGGCAGATTCTTCGTTTCTGACGTGGTACATCGAGCGCTTGAAGGCGCGCTTCTCGACCTCCCGCAAAAACGTGTCTAGCTCTTTTTCAGTCGCCAATTGCGCTCACCTGAGAGTGTTGGAACGAAAAAATCACCATGTTGAGGACGTTTTGATGGCGCATGTACTTGCTTTCATTATTGCACCGGCTGGTCGCCGGCGTGGGGCTGGCACGTTGTAGTGCGATAATGCGCCTTGCAACTCAAACGCAAACGGGTCTCGGTTCGGCGCAGCATTCAATGCGCTCATGGCCTTGACCTTAAGTCCCGCGGCGATGCCACAAGTGTCTGCCAAGGGGCACCCAAGGTCTTTCGTTAGAGAAATTCACAAAGGTTCATCATGGAATTATCCAAAGCCGAAATGGCTGGCGCTGCCGACGCAGCCCACAACAACGAACTGCGCGGCGCAGAGATTCTGGTTAAAGCATTGCAGGCCGAAGAGGTCAAGTACATTTGGGGTTACCCCGGTGGCGCCGTCCTGCACATTTACGACGCGTTCTTCAAACAAAACACGATTCAGCACGTGCTGGTTCGCCACGAACAGGCGGCGGTTCATGCGGCCGACGGTTACGCCCGCGCCACAGGCGACGTCGGCGTGGCCTTGGTCACCTCCGGCCCAGGCGTGACCAATGCCATCACCGGCATCGCCACGGCCTACATGGACAGCATCCCTATGGTGATCATCACCGGGCAGGTGCCGACGCATGCAATCGGCTTGGACGCGTTTCAAGAATGCGATACCGTGGGCATTACCCGTCCCATCGTGAAGCACAACTTCCTGGTCAAGGACGCGCGCGATCTGGCGGAAACCATGAAAAAGGCATTCCACATTGCCCGCAGCGGTCGTCCTGGCCCGGTGGTGGTGGATATCCCGAAGGACGTGTCCTTCAAAAAAGTGCCGTACCACGGCTACCCCGCCAAGGTGGAGATGCGCTCTTACAACCCGGTTCGCAAGGGCCACGGTGGGCAGATTCGCAAGGCTTTGCAGCTCTTGCTCACAGCCAAACGCCCTTACATATATACCGGCGGCGGTGTGCTGCTGAGCAATGCGTCGACCGAACTACGTACCCTGGTGGACATGCTGGGTTACCCCTGCACCAACACCTTGATGGGCCTGGGCGCCTACCCGGCGAGTGACCGCAAGTTCCTGGGCATGCTGGGAATGCACGGCACGGTAGAGGCCAACAACGCCATGCAGCATTGCGACGTGCTGCTGGCGGTGGGCGCCCGTTTTGACGATCGCGTCATTGGCAATCCCAAGCATTTCGCCCAGAACGAGCGAAAAATCATCCATATCGACATTGATCCGTCCAGCATTTCCAAGCGGGTGAAGGTGGACATTCCCATCGTCGGAGACGTCAAGGAAGTGTTGCTAGAACTGATCGCCATGATCAAGGAAAGCGCTGTCCGTCCTGACAGCAGCGCTTTGGGCGCCTGGTGGGACACGATTGAGGGCTGGCGCAGCCGCGATTGCATGAAGTACAGCCTGGGCAAAGGCGATGTGATCAAGCCGCAGTACGTGGTTGAAACCCTTTGGAATATGACCAAGGACGCCGATACCTACATCACGTCCGACGTGGGTCAGCACCAAATGTGGGCGGCCCAGTACTACAAGTTTGACGAGCCCCGTCGCTGGATCAATTCCGGAGGTCTGGGCACCATGGGTGTGGGCATTCCCTACGCCATGGGCATCAAACTGGCCAAGCCGGACAGCGAAGTCTTTTGCATCACCGGCGAAGGCTCGGTACAGATGTGCATTCAAGAACTGTCCACCTGCCTGCAATACAACACGCCGATCAAGATCTGCGCATTGAACAACCGCTACCTGGGCATGGTGCGCCAATGGCAAGAGATCGATTACGAAGGCCGCTACAGCCACAGCTACATGGACGCGCTTCCCAATTTCGTGAGGCTTGCCGAGGCCTATGGTCACGTGGGTATGTTGATTGAGCGCCCCGAGGACGTGGAGCCCGCACTGCGCGAAGCCCGTCGCTTGAAGGACCGCACCGTCTTCATGGATTTCCGCACCGACCCGACCGAGAACGTGTTCCCCATGGTCCAAGCCGGCAAGGGCATCACTGAAATGCTGCTGGGCGCAGAAGACCTTTAGCACGGCGAAAGAAGGAATCTACGCGTATGAAACACATCATTGCAGTTTTGCTTGAAAACGAACCCGGCGCGCTGTCACGGGTCGTGGGTCTTTTTTCGGCCCGCGGTTACAACATCGAGTCGCTTACCGTGGCACCCACCGAGGACGCCAGTCTGTCGCGCATGACAATTCAAACCACCGGCTCGGACGACGTGATTGAACAAATCACCAAGCACCTGAACCGTTTGATCGAAGTTGTCAAAGTGGTGGACTTGACCGAAGGCGCCTACATCGAGCGTGAGTTGATGATGGTCAAGGTGCGAGCAGTCGGCAAAGAGCGCGAAGAAATGAAGCGCATGGCCGACATCTTTCGGGGGCGCATCATTGACGTCACCGACAAAAGCTACACCATTGAACTGACCGGTGACCAATCGAAAAACGACGCGTTTCTGCAAGCAATTGAGGCGGGAGCGATTTTGGAAACCGTGCGCACCGGCTCCAGCGGCATCGGGCGCGGCGAACGCATTTTGCGGGTGTAACGGCCCCGAGAGGTTTTTCGGACGCGCGCTTAATCAGCATGCTCTGCGCGTTCGGACAGTGGGGGTGAAACAGATTCGTTTTGCCCGGAGTAGAGCAAGTGTTTTGCAACCAGGCGCCACAGGCCCTAATTTATTCGGAGAAGAAAATGAAAGTTTATTACGACAAAGATTGCGACCTGAGCCTGATCAAGGGAAAAACCGTCGCCATCATCGGCTACGGCAGCCAAGGCCACGCCCATGCGCAAAACCTGAACGACAGCGGTGTCAATGTCGTGGTCGGTCTGCGCAAAGGCGGCGCTTCCTGGCCCAAGGTGGAAAAAGCAGGTTTGAAAGTTGCCGAAGTTGCAGACGCTGTGCGCAGCGCTGACGTTGTCATGATTTTGTTGCCCGATGAGCAAATCGGCGCGGTCTACAGCCATGACGTGGAACCCAACATCAAGCAGGGCGCGTCCCTGGTGTTCGCTCACGGCTTCAATGTGCACTATGGCCTGGTTACGCCCCGCGCTGACTTGGACGTTTGGATGGTGGCGCCCAAGGCCCCCGGCCACACCGTGCGCGGTACCTATGCCCAAGGCGGCGGCGTGCCCCACCTGATCGCTGTGCACCAAGACAAATCGGGTCGCACCCGTGACCTGGCCCTGAGCTACGCGATGGCCAATGGCGGCGGCAAAGCCGGTATCATTGAGACCAACTTCCGCGAAGAAACCGAGACTGACTTGTTCGGCGAGCAAGCGGTGTTGTGCGGTGGCACGGTCGAGCTGATCAAAGCCGGTTTCGAAACTCTGGTGGAAGCCGGTTACGCACCTGAGATGGCCTACTTTGAATGCTTGCACGAGCTCAAGCTGATTGTGGACATGATTTATGAAGGCGGCATCGCCAACATGAACTACTCCATTTCCAACAATGCGGAATACGGCGAATACGTCACCGGCCCCCGCATCGTGACCGCTGCGACCAAAGACGCAATGCGCCAATGCCTGAAAGACATTCAGACCGGCGAATATGCCAAGAGCTTCATCTTGGAAAACAAGGCAGGCGCGCCCACGCTGCTCAGCCGCCGCCGTTTGACGTCCGAGCACCAAATCGAGCAAGTGGGTGAGACCCTGCGCGCGATGATGCCCTGGATCAAGAAAAACAAGCTGGTCGACCAGACCCGCAACTAAGCAGGCCTGTGCCGTGCTGTCAAAGGCCACTTCGGTGGCCTTTGACATTTATGGCAGGGCAAGGTGGGGCGCGGCGTACACTGAAGGTATTGAGGCAGGAGGATTGAAATGGATGATGGAATGGATACGTCAGCAGAGGGCGAGGGCGCCGTATTGGTGCGCAAGCGCCGCAAAGGCATTTACGTACTTCCCAACCTCTTTACCCTGGCGGCGCTGTTTGGGGGCTTTTATGCCATTGTGATGGCCATGGAAGGCCAATTTGTGCAGTCTGCCATCGGCGTGTTTTGCGCCATGGTGCTGGACAGTTTGGACGGCCGCGTGGCCCGCATGACCAACACCCAAAGCGCCTTTGGTGAGCAAATGGATTCCTTGTCAGACATGGTGTCCTTTGGCGCGGCACCCGCACTGATCTCTTACGTCTGGGTGCTCAAAGGCCTGGGCAAGTGGGGGTGGTTTGCCGCCTTTGTGTACTGTTCCTGCGCCGCTTTGCGCCTGGCGCGCTTCAATGTCAATACCCATGTGGTGGACAAGCGCTATTTCCAGGGCTTGCCGTCGCCGGCAGCTGCCGCCTTGGTGGCGGGATTTATGTGGTGGTGCACCGACCGTGGCATTCCTTCGGCCAGCGTCTCGTGGTTTGTATTTGCCTGGGTTCTCTATGCCGGGTTGACCATGGTCACTAACGTGCCGTTTTACAGTTTCAAAGACGTGAGCATGAAGCAAAGCGTGCCATTTGCGGTCATCGTGATGATCGCGCTGGGTATTGCGGTGATCAATATTGACCCGCCCACTGTGATGTTTGGTGTGTTCGTGGCCTATGGCATGAGCGGCTACATCGTCTATGGGGTGCGCAAATTCAAGGGCATCCACACCAGCGTGATCAGCACCTCGACCGACGAACCTGATGAACGTGGGATGCACCGCTAAGCATTTTTGCGGCCTCCCTGGTCATCGACTGCATTTGGAGAAGAAATATGTCCGACAAACTGATTATTTTTGACACCACTTTGCGCGACGGCGAACAGTCGCCCGGCGCCTCCATGACCAAGGACGAAAAGGTGCGCATTGCGCGCCAGCTCGAGCGGCTCAAGGTGGACGTGATTGAAGCCGGTTTTGCCGCCAGCTCTAACGGTGATTTCGATGCGGTGCAGCTCGTGGCCAACACCATCAAAGACTCCACTGTGTGTTCGCTCGCGAGGGCCAACGACCGCGATATTTCCCGTGCGGCCGAGGCCCTCAAAGGTGCCAACAGCGCACGCATCCATACCTTTATTGCCACCTCCGCGCTTCATATGGAGAAGAAGCTGCGCATGACGCCGGACCAGGTGTTTGAGCAGGCCAAGCAGTCGGTCCGTTTTGCACGCAACTTGGTGGCAGACATTGAATTCAGCCCCGAAGACGGCTACCGCAGCGACCCTGACTTTCTGTGCCGGGTGATTGAAGCCGTCATTGCGGAAGGAGCGACCACCATCAACGTACCAGACACCGTGGGCTACGGAGTGCCCGAGTTGTATGGCAATTTCATCAAGTCTTTGCGCGAGCGTATCCCCAATTCGGACAAAGCCATTTGGTCTGTGCACTGCCATAACGACCTGGGCATGGCGGTGGCAAACTCGCTGGCAGGCGTGAAGATTGGCGGTGCCCGCCAGGTGGAGTGCACCATCAACGGCCTGGGCGAGCGTGCTGGCAATTGCAGCTTGGAAGAAGTGGTGATGGCTGTCAAAACTCGCCGCGACTACTTTGGTTTGGACTTGGGAA
>CAIYRQ010000196.1 GCA_903928635.1 uncultured beta proteobacterium
GGTTTGCTGCTGCTGTTCAAAGCCGAGCAACCCATCTGGCTGGAGCGCATGGGCCGCAGACTGTGGCAGGCGGCACGCCAATGGAGTCTGCGCAGTGCCAGCGCGCCCTTGGTCTTGGGTGTCGTCTGGGCGCTGTTGCCCTGTGGACTCTTGTATTCGTCCCTGTTGGTGGCGGCCCTGGCGGGTTCAGTGGCTGGGGGCGCGATGGTGATGGCGCTGTTTGCTTTGGGCACCAGCGTGTCCATGGTGGCGGGGCCCTGGCTGTGGCTGCGCCTGCGAGGCGATGCCGCCTTCGGAGGCCATGGCAGCCTGGGCGTGCGCATTGCTGGCGCGGCACTGGCGATCAGCGCCGCCTGGGCCTTGTGGATGGCATTGGCCCACAACGCCGCACCGTGGTGTATCACCCCCTCTCTTTGAGGGTGGCGCCGCCACGGATAATCGAGGGATGACGATCTCCCTCACGGCCCCCGCAGACCTGACCGCTACCCCATCGCCCTGGTGCCTGAGCGTTGCCCCGATGATGGACTGGACGGACCGCCATTGCCGCTACTTTCATCGTCTGCTCACCCGCCACACCCGGCTGTACACCGAGATGGTGACCACCGGTGCCCTGGTGCATGGCGATGTGCACCGGCATTTGCGTTTCAACGCCGAGGAACACGCGGTGGCGCTGCAACTCGGTGGTAGCGACCCCCACGATTTGGCAATGGCCGCACGGCTGGGTGCGCAGTGGGGCTACGACGAAATCAACCTCAACTGCGGTTGCCCCAGCGACCGGGTGCAGCGCGGCGCTTTTGGTGCCTGCTTGATGAACGAGCCCGCGCTGGTGGCCGACGGCGTGAAGGCCATGCTGGACGTCGTGGATGTGCCGGTGACCGTGAAGCACCGCGCCGGGATTGACAAAGAAGAGAGCTACGGCTTTGTGCGTGATTTTGTGGGGCAGGTGAGCGAGGCCGGCTGCCAGGTGTTCATCGTGCACGCGCGCAATGCCTGGCTGCAAGGCCTGAGCCCCAAGGAGAACCGCGAGATTCCACCCCTGCGCTACGACCTGGCCTACCAGCTGAAAAATGACTTCCCCGCGCTGACCATTGCGGTCAATGGCGGCATCAAGACCAACGCGCAAATTGCCGAGCATTTGCAGCATGCCGACGGTGTGATGCTGGGGCGGGAAGCCTATTACAACCCCTGGCTGCTCAGTAGCTGGGATGCGGAGTTTTTTGGTGATGCCCACGCCTTGCCCGCGCGCGAGGCGGTGGAAGAAGCCATGGTCGGGTACATGGAGCGTGCCTTTTTGGAAGACGGCTGCCCGTGGTACGCCATTGCCCGCCAGATGCTAGGGCTGTACCACGGCCAGCGCGGCGCGCGTCTGTGGCGCCAGGTCTGGAGCGACCACCGGCTCAAACCGCTGGCGCCGCGCGCTGTGTGGGCTTTGGCGCGCCAGGCCCTGGAACGCGGTGCGCACGTGCCTGAGACAGCATGATGACGCCCACCTCCGGGCAGGTGCGCATTGCCAAACTCCTGTTCTGGATCATTCCGTTCTTGTGGATTGTGAATTCCATGATCGCGCGGCGGGCCCCGGGGGTAATCACCCCGCACGTGCTGGCCTTCGGCCGCTGGCTGCTGGCCAGTGCGCTGCTGGCCTGGGTGGCACGGCATGAGCTGTGGCAGCAGCGCCAGGAGCTGCGCGATCACGCCATGCGCTACCTGGCGCTGGGCGCTTGCGGCATGTGGATTTGCGGCGCAGCGGTGTACTTCGCCGGCCAAAGCACCAGCCTCATGAACATCTCATTGATCTATGCCGCGTCACCCGTGATGATCACCATCGGCTCGGTGCTGTGGTTGGGCGAGTCCTTTTCTATTTCCAAGGCGCTGGGCGTGGTGGCGGCGCTGGCCGGCGTGGTGCACGTGGTGGTGCAGGGCGAGTGGCCGCGCCTCGCGACATTGCAATTTGTACCCGGGGACCTGTGGATCGTGGCAGCTGCGGCGGCGTGGGCGGCTTATTCGCTTTTGCAAAAGCACTGGCCTAGCCCCTTAGGTTCCACCGCGCAGTTGGCAGTCATCACTGCCGGGGGCGTGGTGGTGCTGTTCCCTTTTGCGGTGTGGGAGATGCTCAACGGGGAGCCCGTGCTGGGCGTGCAGGCCTTGTCGATGGTGGTGCTGGCTGCATTGGTGCCCGGCATCTGCGCCTACTGGATGTACGGCTGGACCCAAAAAGTGTTGGGAGCCGGGGCAGTCGCTATGACCTTGTACCTGGGTCCGCTGTATGCCGCGGTGGTGGCCTGGCTGCTGCTCGACGAAGCCTTGGGTTTGCACCACCTGGTCGGCGGTGTGCTGATTTTGTCGGGGGTGGCGCTGGTGATGTCCGGCCGCAAGGCTGCGCCTTAACCGGCGGCTTCGAGTCCGTTGGCAAAGTGCTCGCGCATGCGCTGGGCGCTCAGGGCAGGGTCACGGGCCAGGAGTGCGTCCAGAATCAGCTGATGCTCTTGCAGTGATTCGTCTACCCGGCCGCTTTTGAGCAGCGAGTTGTGGCGGTTGAGCTTCATCACCTTGCGTAAATCGGCCACCAGCTGGTCGCGCCAGCGGTTGTCGGCAATCTCCAGCAAGCGCACATGAAAGCGCTCATTGATCTCAAAAAACGTCTCGGTGTTGCCACTGGCGGCCTTCAAGGCCTGGTGCAGGGCTTGCAAATCGGCGAGTTGCGCCTCGGTGGCGGTGGCGGCCACCACGCCTGCAGCATCGGACTCGAGCAAGGAGAGCAGGTGGTAGACGTCGCGCTGGTCCTTGGCGTTGACCTCGGTCACGTAGGCGCCGCGGCGCACTTTCATGGTCACCAACCCTTCAGTGGCCAACACTTTGAGCGCCTCGCGCAGCGGCGTGCGGCTGATGCCGTATTCCTCGGCCAGCTTGAGCTCGTCAATCCAACTGCCCGGCTCCAATTGCTTGTTGAAAATGCGCTGGCGTAGCAGCTCAGCCACTTCTTCGTAGAGCGCGCGCGGGGTCAGGGTCAGGGCAGACATGGGCAGGATTGTAAGCCTTTTGAAGGTTTTGAATTAATAATTATGAATGATATGATGCACTACCATCTCTGTTGATTTCCACCGTTTGCCGTCAAAGACCACGCCATGAGCTCCTCCACCCCCGAATTCAAATCCGCCACCTTGGACGCCTGGCACAAAGCCGCCGCCAAATCTGCACCCGGTGGCAACGTGGACGCGCTGAACTGGGTCACGCCCGACGGCATTTCGGTCAAGCCGCTCTACACCGCGGCCGACACCGCTAATTTGCCCCATGCCGACACCCTGCCGGGTTTTGAGCCCTATGTGCGCGGCCCACAAGCCACCATGTACGCGGTGCGACCTTGGACCATTCGTCAATACGCAGGCTTTTCTACCGCAGAAGAGTCCAACGCCTTCTACCGCAAGGCGCTGGCAGCCGGCGGGCAGGGCGTGTCCGTGGCCTTTGACCTGGCCACCCACCGGGGCTACGATTCCGACCATCCGCGTGTGACCGGAGACGTGGGCAAAGCCGGTGTGGCGATTGATTCGGTCGAGGACATGAAGATACTTTTCGACCAAATTCCCTTGGACAAGGTGTCGGTGTCCATGACCATGAACGGCGCCGTACTGCCGGTACTGGCGGGTTACATCGTGGCCGCGGAAGAGCAGGGCGTGCCACAGGCGCAGCTCAGTGGCACGATACAGAACGACATTCTCAAAGAATTCATGGTGCGCAACACCTACATCTACCCGCCAGCGCCGAGCATGCGCATCATTGGCGACATCATTGGCTACACCGCCAAAAACTGCCCCAAGTTCAACTCGATTTCGATCTCGGGCTACCACATGCAAGAAGCCGGTGCCAACCAGGCGCTGGAGCTGGCCTTTACGCTGGCCGATGGCAAGGAATACGTCAAAACCGCGATCGCCACGGGTCTGGATGTGGATGAGTTTGCGGGACGCCTGAGCTTTTTCTGGGCGATTGGCATGAACTTCTATTTAGAGGTCGCCAAGATGCGCGCTGCGCGCCTGCTGTGGTGCCGCATCATGAAGGGCTTCGATGCCAAGTCGCCCAAGTCGCTGATGCTGCGCACCCACTGCCAGACCAGCGGCTGGAGCCTGACCGAGCAAGACCCTTATAACAACGTGGTGCGCACCACGATTGAGGCCATGGCCGCCGTGTTTGGCGGCACGCAAAGCCTGCACACCAACAGCTTTGACGAAGCCATTGCCTTGCCCACCGAGTTTTCCAGCCGCATTGCGCGCAACACCCAGCTCATCATCCAGGAAGAGACCCACATCACCAACGTGATCGACCCCTGGGCCGGCAGCTACATGATGGAAAAGCTCACCCAGGACATGGCCGATGCCGCCTGGAAAATCATCGAAGAAGTAGAAGCCATGGGCGGCATGGTCAAGGCCGTGGACAGTGGTTGGGCCAAGCTCAAGATTGAAGCCGCTGCTGCGGAAAAGCAGGCGCGCATTGACAGCGGCAAAGACGTGATCGTCGGCGTCAACAAATACAAGCTGGCGTCCGAGGACACCATTGAAGCGCGTGACATCGACAACGTCGCGGTGCGTGAAGGCCAAATCGCCCGGCTCAAAACCATCAAGGCGACCCGCGACGCGGCCGCTGTCAAAGCCGCATTGGAAGCGCTCACCTTTGCTGCCGGCCACGGCGGCAACCTGCTGGAGCTCAGTATCAACGCCATGCGCCTGCGGGCTACCGTGGGGGAGGTGAGCGACGCGCTCGAAGAAGTCTTTGGCCGCCACCGCGCAGATACCAACAAAGTTTCCGGCGTTTATGCCGCCGCCTATGACACCGACACCAGCGATGCAGACACCATGGAATACTGGAACGCCCTGAAAGCCGATATCGCCGCCTTTGCCGACGACCAAGGCCGCCGCCCCCGGGTCATGATTTCCAAACTGGGCCAGGACGGTCACGACCGGGGTGCCAAAGTGGTGGCCACGGCCTTCGCTGACCTCGGCTTTGACGTGGACATGGGCCCGCTGTTCCAAACCCCTGAGGAGTGCGCCCGCCAGGCGATCGAAAACGATGTGCACGCCGTGGGCGTGTCCACGCTGGCGGCAGGCCACAAGACCTTGGTGCCCGCCATCATTGCCGAGCTGAAAAAGCAGGGTGCAGACGACATCATCGTTTTTGTAGGTGGTGTCATTCCGCGCCAGGACTACGACTTTTTGTACGCCGCAGGCGTCAAAGGCATCTATGGCCCCGGCACACCGATCCCGGTCAGCGCCAAGGATGTTCTGGCGCAGATCAAGAAATCGCTGGCCAGCTAAATTGCCTTTTGTCGCAACCCAAGCGCTGACGCTTTAGCCGCTCACTCCATGGTCACACCTGCCGCTTCACCGTCGTGGCTTGGGGACTTGCGTGGCAGCGACGCCATGCTGCGCCGCCGCGCCATGGCCAAGTCGATCACGCTCTTGGAGTCCACCCGGCCCGAGCACCGCGTGCAAGCCGATGCGCTGCTGACGGCACTCTTGCCCTTTACCGGAGCCTCGTTCCGCTTGGGCATCAGCGGTGTGCCGGGTGTGGGCAAATCCACGTTTATTGAAGCGCTGGGTCTGTACTTGATAGACCAAGGCCACCGAGTGGCTGTGCTTGCGATTGACCCATCGTCCTCGGTGTCGGGTGGCTCCATCTTGGGCGACAAGACGCGGATGGAAAAGCTCTCGGTCCATGCCAGCGCCTACATCCGCCCCAGCCCCGCCAGTGGCACTTTGGGCGGCGTGGCCGACAAGACGCGCGAATCCATGCTGGTCTGCGAGGCGGCAGGCTATGACGTGGTCATTGTCGAGACCGTGGGTGTGGGCCAGTCCGAGACCGCCGTGGCCCAAATGACCGATATGTTCGTGCTGCTGCAGCTGCCCAATGCGGGCGATGATTTGCAAGCGATCAAAAAAGGCGTCATGGAGCTGGCAGACCTGGTGGTGATCAACAAAGCCGATATCGACGAAGCCGCAGCCACCCGCGCCCAGGCGCAAATCACCAGCGCGCTGCGACTGTTGGGCATGCACGGCAACCCGGCCCACGGCCGCAACGGAGCAAGTCATTGGCACCCCCAGGTCGTGCGCTTGAGCGCGCTCTTAGGGCAGGGCGTGGATGCTTTCTGGGCCGCGGTGACCGAATTCAAGAATTTACAAACGGGCAATGGTCGCTTTGCCGCCCGACGCCAGCAACAGGCCTTGTCGTGGATGTGGGAGCGCATTGATGCGGGGCTCAAGCAATCCTTCCAAAACAACCCGCAAGTGCGCGCACGCTTGCCCGAACTCACGGCCGCCGTGCAGTCCGGCCAATTGGCCGCCAGCACCGCGGCGCGCACCTTGCTCGCGGCGCTTGATGGTGCTGCACCTGCCGCTGCAGACTGATTCGAACACCTTATTACCGATCCACACCAAAGGACCCACCATGCATGACATTCTTCAACAACTAGAAGCCAAGCGCGAACTCGCGCGCCAGGGCGGCGGTGCCAAACGCATTGCCGCGCAACACAGCAAAGGCAAGCTCACCGCGCGCGAGCGCCTGGAAGTACTGCTCGACGAAGGTACCTTCGAAGAGTGGGACATGTTTGTCGAGCACCGCTGCGTCGACTTCGGCATGGCGGACCAAAAAATTCCGGGTGACGGCGTTGTCACCGGCTACGGCATGATCAACGGCCGTTTGGTGTTTGTGTACAGCCAGGACTTCACCGTGTTTGGCGGCGCTCTGAGCGAGTCGCACGCCGAAAAAATCTGCAAGGTGATGGACCAGGCCATGAAGGTCGGCGCGCCGGTGATTGGCCTGAACGACTCGGGCGGTGCGCGCATTCAAGAAGGTGTGGCCTCGCTCGGTGGCTACGCCGATGTGTTCCAGCGCAACGCCATGGCCAGCGGCGTGATTCCGCAAATCAGCATGATCATGGGCCCCTCGGCGGGCGGTGCGGTGTACAGCCCGGCCATGACCGACTTTATTTTCATGGTCAAAGACTCGAGCTATATGTTTGTGACCGGCCCCGAAGTGGTCAAAACCGTGACGCACGAAGAAGTGACGGCCGAAGAGCTGGGCGGCGCCATCACCCACTCGACCAAAAGCGGCGTCGCTGACCTGGCTTTTGACAATGACGTGGAAGCGCTGCTCATGCTGCGCCGCCTGTACAACTACCTGCCTTTGAGCAACCGTGAAAAAGCCCCGGTGCGCAAGAGCGGCGATCCGGCCGACCGACTGGACAAGAGCCTGGACACGCTGGTGCCCGACAACGCCAACAAGGCCTACGACATGAAGGAGCTGATCGTCAAAACCGTGGACGATGGTGACTTCTTTGAAATCCAACCCGAGTACGCCAAAAACATCCTGATCGGCTTTGCCCGCATGGACGGCCAAACCGTGGGCATTGTGGCCAACCAGCCGCTGGTGCTGGCGGGGTGCCTGGACATCAAGAGCTCCATCAAGGCCGCGCGCTTCGTGCGTTTTTGCGACGCCTTCAATATCCCCGTCATCACCTTTGTCGACGTGCCCGGCTTCATGCCCGGCACCAGCCAGGAGTACGGCGGCATCATCAAGCACGGCGCCAAATTGCTCTACGCCTATGCCGAATGCACCGTGCCCAAAATAACAGTGATCACCCGCAAAGCCTATGGTGGCGCGTATGACGTGATGGCCTCCAAGCACCTGCGTGGCGACGTCAACTTCGCCTGGCCCAATGCGGAAATTGCCGTGATGGGCGCCAAGGGTGCTGTGGAAATCATCTTCCGCGAAGACAAGGGCGATCCCGCAAAACTGGCAGCCAAAGAGGCGGAATACAAAGCCCGCTTTGCCAACCCCTTTGTGGCCGGCGCACGTGGCTTTATTGACGACGTGATTCTGCCCAGCGAAACCCGCAAGCGCATCTGCCGCAGTCTGGTGATGCTCAAAGACAAAAAGATCGAGAACCCCTGGCGCAAGCACGGGAACATTCCGCTGTAAGACACCAGGAGCACCTCAATATGTTTACCAAAATTCTGATCGCCAACCGGGGCGAAATTGCCTGCCGCGTGATTACCACCGCCCGCAAGATGGGCATCCAAACCGTGGCCGTGTACTCGGACGCGGACAAAGACGCCCGCCATGTGATGCTGGCCGACGAGGCCGTTCACATTGGCCCCGCGCCCAGCCGTGAAAGCTACTTGCTGGCCGACAAAATCATTGCGGCCTGCAAGCAAACCGGCGCACAGGCGGTGCATCCCGGCTATGGCTTTTTGAGCGAGAACGCCGAGTTTTCCAAGCGCTGCGAAGAAGAGGGCATCACCTTCATCGGCCCCAAGCACTATTCGATTGCAGCCATGGGCGACAAAATCGAGTCCAAAAAACTCGCCGGTGCCGCCGGTGTGAACTGCATCCCCGGTGTGAACGACGCCATTGACACGCCCGAGCGTGCCGTGGAAATCGCCAAAGGCATTGGCTATCCGGTCATGATCAAAGCGTCTGCCGGTGGTGGTGGCAAAGGCTTGCGCGTGGCATTCAACGACAAAGAAGCCTTCGAAGGCTTTACCTCTTGCCGCAACGAAGCGCGCAACAGCTTTGGCGACGACCGCGTGTTCATCGAGAAATTTGTCGAAGAACCGCGCCACATCGAGATCCAACTGATTGGCGACAGCCACGGCAATGTGCTCTACCTCAACGAGCGCGAATGCTCGATCCAGCGCCGCCACCAAAAAGTGATTGAAGAGGCGCCCAGCCCCTTTATCAGCGATGCGACGCGCAAAGCCATGGGCGAGCAGGCGGTGCAACTGGCCAAAGCGGTCAAGTACCAAAGCGCGGGCACCGTGGAATTTGTGGTGGGCAAAGACCAGAGCTTTTACTTTTTGGAAATGAACACCCGCCTGCAGGTGGAGCATCCGGTGACCGAGGCCATTACCGGCCTGGATCTGGTGGAACTGATGATCCGCGTAGCAGCCGGTGAAACCCTGCCACTCACCCAAGCCCAGGTGCAGCGCAATGGCTGGGCCATCGAGTGCCGTATCAACGCAGAAGATCCGTTTCGCAATTTCTTGCCCTCCACCGGCCGCCTGGTGCGCTTTGCGCCGCCTACCCAAACCATGTGGCAGAGCGATACCCAGCACCTGCTGGGCGTGCGGGTGGACACCGGTGTGCAGGACGGTGGCGAGATTCCGATGTACTACGACTCGATGATCGCCAAGCTCATCGTGCACGGCACCGACCGGCTGGACGCGATTGCCAAGATGCGCGAGGCCCTCAACGGCTTTGTGATCCGCGGCGTGTCCAGCAACATTCCTTTCCAAGCCGCGCTGCTGGCCCACCCGAAGTTTGTAACCGGCGACTTCAACACCGGCTTTATTGCCGAGAACTATGCCCACGGCTTCCGTGCGGAAGATGTGCCCCACGAAGACCCCCAGTTCTTGACCGCACTGGCCGCCTTTGTGCGCCGCAAGTCACGTGAGCGTGCCGCAGGCATCACCGGCCAACTGCCAGGCTATGCAGTGGACGCGGGCAAAGACTACGTGGTCGTCACCCTGGCCGAAGATGGCAAACACCAGTACGCGCCGGTGCGGGTGGAAGAGTTTGAGGGTGAGTCCGGTTCCGCCCGCGTGCGGGTGGGGGGCTCGGATTTTGAGATCCGCAGCCGTTCGCGTTTGAACGACATTGCCATCACCGGCACCGTCAATGGCAAGGCCTTCACCGCGCAAGTGGAGCGTGGCACGCCCAAAAATCCGCTGGCGCTGCGGGTGCAGCACAACGGTCTGCGCATTGATGCGCTGGTGGTGTCGCCCCGCATGGCAGAGCTGCACGCGCTCATGCCCTTCAAGGCGGCGCCTGACATGAGCCGCTTTGTGCTCTCGCCCATGCCAGGCCTGCTGGTGCAAGTGGCGGTTGTGCCCGGGCAAAAGGTGCAGGCCGGTGAACGCGTGGCGGTGATCGAAGCCATGAAGATGGAAAACGTGCTCTTTGCCGCCGCCGATGGCGTGGTCAGCAAGGTCATGGCTTCGCAGGGCGAAAGCCTGTCGGTGGACCAGCCTATCGTGGAGTTCGCAGCATGAGCGCGGCCACGGCACGTCCGTTTCAGGTGCTGGGCGTTCAGCAAATCGCCATTGGCGGGCCGGACAAACTGCGCTTGCAGAAGCTCTGGGTAGAGATGCTGGGCTTGCAAGTCACCGGCACCTTCCAAAGTGAGCGCGAAAACGTGGACGAGGACATTTGCGCCATCGGCACCGGCCCCTTCAAGGTCGAAGTGGACTTGATGCAGCCGATTGACCCCGACAAAAAACCCGCGGTGCACACCACGCCACTCAACCACATCGGTTTGTGGATTGACGACCTGCCCATCGCCGTGCAATGGCTCACGGCGCAGGGCGTGCGCTTTGCGCCGGGCGGCATTCGCAAGGGTGCGGCCGGATTTGA
>CAIYRQ010000197.1 GCA_903928635.1 uncultured beta proteobacterium
GATCTTGATGTCATGCGCCTGCAGCCAGGGCCCGAACCAACCTTGTGCGCCAAAGATCAGTACATAGATCAGACCAGCCACCACGGGTGACACCGAAAACGGCAAATCCACCAGCGTCGTCAAAAACGCCTTGCCCCGAAACTCGTATTTGGCAATCGCCCATGCGGCCGCAACGCCAAAAACCAGATTCAGTGGTACCGCAATGGCCGCGGTAATGAGCGTGAGGCGGATGGCGCTCCAGGCATCAGGCTCTTGGAACGCTTCAAAAAATGCAGCTGAACCTTTGCGCAAGGCTTCGGTAAACACTGCGGCTAAGGGCAAGATCAAAAATAAAAAGACAAAGGCCAGCGCAATGCCGATCAGCGTCCACTTCACCCAAGCGGGCTCGGTGGTGCCAGCCTGCGCACGGCGCACGGTGGGGGTGTGGTTCATGACGACGCTCCGTTGCGCTTGCGCTGCCAGGCTTGCAGCGCGTTGATCACCATCAGCATCACAAACGAGAAGCCCAGCATCACCACGGCCACGGCGGTGGCGCCTGCATAGTCGTACTGCTCCAGCTTACCGATGATGATGAGCGGCGTGATCTCCGACACCATGGGCATGTTGCCAGCGATAAAAATAACCGAGCCATATTCACCAATCGCACGCGCAAAGGCCATAGCAAAGCCGGTCAGCAGTGCGGGGGCGATGGTCGGAAAAATCACATGTCTAAAGGTCTGCCACCGGCTCGCGCCCAGGCAGGCTGCGGCTTCTTCCAGTTCTTTCTCTGCGTCTTCCAGAACCGGTTGCACCGTGCGAACCACAAAAGGCAGGCCGATAAAGATCAGCGCAATCACCACACCATTGCGGTTAAACGCCAGCGAAATACCGTAGGGCTCTAACAGACTGCCCACCCAGCCATTGCTGGCCAACAAGGCGGTGAGCGAAATGCCGGCCACGGCTGTGGGCAGCGCAAACGGCAGGTCCACCAAGGTGTCCACCAGTTTCTTGCCAGGAAACTGGTAGCGCACCAAGACCCAGGCCAGCAACAGGCCAAACACCGCGTTCACCACCGCCGCCAAAAAAGACGCGCCAAAGGTGAGCTGATACGAGGCCACCACGCGCGGGCTGCTCACCGCGGCCCAAAACTGCTCCAGTGTCAGGGTGAAGGTCTTGAAAAACAGGGCCGAGAGCGGGATCAGCACGATCAGGCTCAGGTAAAACAGCGTGAAACCGAGCGTGATGTTGAAGCCGGGCAAGACCCGCCGCGGCACACGCTTGGGCGCGCGCCCGTCTAGAACTGCAGCCGACATTTACTTGACCGTGTAGAGCTTGTCGAACTGGCCGCCATCGTTGAAGTGCACTTTTTGCGCTTCGGCGAAGGATCCGAAATAGTCTTCCACGCGGAACAGGGTGATCGGCTTGAAGGTACTGGCGTATTTTTTCAGGATTGCGGGGTTGTAAGGCCGGATCGCGTGCTGGGCGGCGATCTCTTGCCCCTCGTCGGAGTACAGGAAGTTCAAATAGGCCTTGGCTTGCTCGGCCGTGCCCTTTTTGGCCACGGTGCGCTCCACGACCGCAACCGGGTTTTCCGCCACGATAGACACGCTGGGGTGGATCGCATCCACTTTGCCTGCGCCAAATTCTTTGTCCACCGACACGACTTCGGACTCAAAGGTGATCAGCACATCGCCCAGGTTACGCTGCAAAAAGATGGTGGTGGCGTCTCGGCCGCCCTTGGCCAGCACCGGCACGTTTTTGTAGAGCTTGCTCACATAGTCTGCGGCTTGTGCATCGGTGCCGCCTTTTTTGCGCACCTGGCCCCAAGCGGCCAGATAGGCCATGCGGCCGTTGCCACCGGTTTTGGGATTGACTACGATGACCTGGACGCCGGGCTTGATCAGGTCGTCCCAGTCTTTGATGCCCTTGGGGTTCTTGTCACGCACCAAAAACAGCATGGTGGAGCTGGTGGGCGCTGCGTTGTGCGGAAACTTCTGTGTCCAGTCCTTGGCCACTACGCCGGTGCTGGCCAGGAAGTCCACGTCGGTGGTCGTGTTCATGGTCACCACATCGGCGTCCAGGCCGTCGTTCACCGCCCGTGCCTGGGCGCTGGAGCCGCCATGCGACTGGTCGATCTTGATGTCTTTGCCAGTAGATTTTTTGTAACTGGCGATAAAGGCCGCGTTCACGTCTTTGTAAAACTCACGCGACACGTCGTACGAGGCATTGAGCAAGCTGGTTTGGGCCGATGCCAGCCCGCTGGCACTCAGCGCCAAAGCAGCCAGCGCCAGAGTGGTTTTTTGTTTCA
>CAIYRQ010000198.1 GCA_903928635.1 uncultured beta proteobacterium
GCACTGCGCCTGGATCCGTTGCAGCCCCACCCCGGCGCCGACAGCGCCAGCCGCTTGACCGACCCGCGGGTGGCGCTGGCCTGGCGCGCACTGCAACTCACACCCTGGGTGGCAGAGCTAGATGGCAGCCTGGTGCTCGAAACCTCTAGCAGCGAGCGCCTGTTTGGCGGGCGACGCGCATTGCTGCACAAGTTGCTGACGCCCGCGCTGGGGCCGCTGGCCTGCGCGCAAGGGCCAAGCGCGCTGGCCGCGCTGGGCCGCCTGGCGCTTAGCAACTCCGCAACACAAGGTGCAGAGGACCTGCCGCTGGACGCGCTGCCCTTGTCGGCGCTGGCGGCGGCGCGCCGGCATCTGCCGACCCTGGAGCGCCTGGGCTGCCGCACCTGGGGGGAGCTGCGGGCCCTGCCGCGTGGAGGGCTCGCGCGCCGCTTTGGCGCCGAACTGGTGGCTGCGCTGGACCAGGCCTATGGCTTGCAGCCCGAGGTCTACCCCTGGCTGCGGCTGCCCGAGGTGTTTGAGGCGCCCCTGGAGTTGGCCGCACAGGTGGAATCGGCACCAGCCCTGCTGTTTGGTGCGCGCCGCTTGCTGGCCCAGCTGTTGGAGTGGTTGCGCGCACGCCAGCGTGGCGTGCTGGCGCTGGAGCTGCGCTGGGAGCTCGATGCACGCCGCTCCAACGCGCTGCACACAGACGCCCACCACGACGCCAGTGGCTACGGCCGCTTGGAACTGCGCACCGCCCAGGCCACGCAAGACATTCGCCACCTGGAGCGCCTGCTGGCCGAACAACTGGCGCGCGTGGTGCTGCCCGCGCCGGTGCTCTATTTGCGCCTGCGCACCGTGTCGACCCAGCCGCTCTCGGGCGAGAGCCACAGCCTCTTGGTGGACGAGGTGCGCAGCGGCGACAGCCTGCACCACATGCTGGAGCGCGTGGCCGCCCGGCTGGGGCCCGAGCAGGTGCGCTGCGTCATCACCCGCGCCGAGCACCGCCCCGAGCACATGCAGCACTGGCAGCCCACCGCGGACGCGGCAGCACCCGACACCAGCCGCGCCGCTGTGGCGCTTGAAGGCGCGCTCTACCCCAGCTGGTTGCTCGCCACACCGCAAAGCCTGGTGGTGCACGAGGCGCAACCCCAGTTCCATGGTCCGCTGACCTTGCTGGTGGGCCCGCAGCGCTTAGAGGCCGGATGGCTGGAGGGCGAGACGCCCACTTTGCGCGACTATTTCATCGCCCGCAGCCAGCGCCACGGCCTGCTCTGGATTTACTGCGAACGATTAAGTGGCGCGCGAGGCCGCGATGCGTCCTCTGTACCGGCCCAGTGGTACTTGCACGGGTTTTTTGCCTGAGTCCAGGCGGTCAAGCAGTCAGGCGCGTCAAGGCTTCCTGGTACTTGGCGGCTGTTTTTTGAATCACCGCGTCCGGCACGCGGGGTGCGGGCGGGGTTTTGTCCCAGGGCTTGCCGTCCACCAGCGCGGTTTCCAGCCAGTCGCGCACAAACTGCTTGTCGTAGCTGGGCGGGTTGGTACCCTCTTGGTAACTTTCCAGCGGCCAAAAGCGCGAGGAGTCGGGCGTGAGCACCTCGTCCATCAAGGTCAAGGTGCCGTCTGCGTCCAGCCCAAACTCGAACTTGGTGTCGGCAATGATGATGCCCTTGGTCAGCGCAAAGGCGGCGGCCGCCTCGTACAGCGCAATGCTCAGGTCGCGGATGCGGGTGGCCAGGTCGGCACCGATCATCGCCACGGTCTGCTCAAAGGTGATGTTCTCGTCGTGGTCACCCACTGCGGCCTTGGCCGCCGGGGTGTAAATCGGCGTCGGCAGCTTGGAGGCGTTTTGCAAGCCAGGCGGCAGTGCCACGCCGCAGACCGCGCCGTTGTGCTGGTATTCCTTCCAGCCGCTGCCTGCCAGGTAGCCACGCACCACGGCTTCTACCGGCAGAGGCTTCAAGCGTTTGACCAGCATGGAGCGACCCCGGACCTGCGCCACTTCGTCGGGCGTGACCACGCTCTCAGGCGCATCGCCGGTCAGGTGAATGGGGCAAATGTTCAGACCGCCAGGCCCCAGCTTGTCAAACCAGAACAGCGCCATTTGCGTCAGCAGCGCGCCTTTGCC
>CAIYRQ010000199.1 GCA_903928635.1 uncultured beta proteobacterium
CCCCAACACGCTGCGTGTATTGCGCAACCGCGACGACATTGCGTGCGTGCTGATCAATCCCCTGCAAGCCATGCATCCCAACCGCGCGGCACCCACCGATTCGACCTTGGTGGACGGTACGCGCCATGTGGCCTACGACCGCGAGGCCTACACGGCCTGGCTGACGGAGCTGCGTGCGGTCTGCACCGCAAAGGGCATTGCTTTGATTCTGGACGAGGTGTTCCTGGGTTTCAGGCTCGCCAAGGGTGGTGCGCAGGAATACTTCGGCGTGAAGGCTGACCTGGTGACTTACGGAAAAACGCTGGGTGGCGGACTGCCGGTCGGCGTGATCTGCGGCAAGGCGCACTGGATGAAGCGCTTTCAAGAGGACAAGCCGGGCGACATCTGTTTTGCCCGCGGAACCTTCAATGCGCACCCTTATGTGATGTGCGCCATGAATGTCTTCCTGAAGTCGCTGGACACGCCCGAAGTCGAGACTCTGTACGCGGCGGCTTCGCAGACCTGGAGCCAACGCCAAGCCTTGCTGAACGCGCGTCTGCAGGCCGCCGGCGTGCCGGTGCGCGTGGCGGGCATGGAGACCGTCTGGTCGGTGCTCTTTGATGTGCCCAGCCGCTACAACTGGCTGCTGCAATACTATTTGCGTGCGCAAGGAATCGCTCTGAGTTGGGTGGGAACGGGCCGCATGATTTTCAGTTTCAACTTTGACGACGCGGCGTTCGACGATTTCTGCCATCGCTTCGTGTTGGCCACCCAAAGCATGCAAACCGACGGCTGGTGGTGGGTGCCTGAAGCGCAGAGTGGAAAGAAGATTCGCCGCCAGGTGCTCAAAGAGATGCTGGCGGCGAAGTTTCGCAGCGCTTAGTGCTGCGTGGCGTTGACGTGGTTCATTGGATCAATCAACTGGCCCCGCAGGAGGTAAAGCGGGGCCTTGTGGTACATCTTGATGTCGTGCACCGGGTCGGTAATGATTTTGAAGCCCCAGGCCAAACCGGCCATCAGGCTGTCTTGCTTCCAAAGCTGCAACACGCGAAACACCAGCCCGGCCACACCCAGCATCAGCCAAGCGATGGCCGTCATGCGCATGGGAGTGTCTTCGTAGGCTTGGGGAACGGCCCATTGCAGGTACTGGGGCATCCAGTAGGCCAGCACCGGAATGGCTGCGCAAATGCTCAAGAGCACAATTTTGCGGTTGAGGTTGTAACCCACCTTGATGTCTTCTTTGTGCTCGTGCGTGGCCTGGTTGACTTCGTCAAATCCCTTGGGCTCGAAAAAGAAGTGGCCCATCTGGCGCGTGCTCATGGAAAACAACCATGCAATCAAGGCCGAGACCACGGGGTCAATGAACAAAAACACATAGGCCACCAAAAAAGACATAGCACTGAGCAAGTGCAAAAACTGGTTGATGCGGCTGTGGTGGTAGTAGCGGTGGTCGTCCCAGCGCTGGACGTTAACGAGTTCAAAAAACGACTGCATGGAATCTCCTGAAATAAAAGGGGTATGAGGCGCCGTGCGAGGGTGAGCGAGCGCCTTGGCATAGAAATGTCACGCTTTTGCATGAAAATTTGGTGACAAGGTCTCCGGATTTGTTGGGTTCCTTGAAATTCATTTCAGCGTCACTGAAGCTTCATAAAAAAGTCGTACTCCGTGGGCACAGTGGTGCCATGAAAAATGAACCACACCTGCAAGTCGAGCGCATTAGCAACGCGCGTCCCGCGCTCAACATCGCGGTGGTGACAGAAACCTATCCGCCCGACATCAACGGCGTGGCACACACCTTGTCCAAAATTGTGCAGGGGTTGCAGGCACGTGGCCATGTGATTTGGTTGGTGCGACCACGTCAACCGGGAGCCGACGTGGCGACGGTCAACAGCAGCTACCAGGAAGTCTTGGTGCGTGGCTTGCCCATTCCGTTTTACAAGCAATTGCGCCTGGGACTTCCCGCCAAGCGTGAGTTGCTGCGCCTGTGGTCGCGCCAGCGGCCCGACATCGTGCACATTGCGACCGAAGGGCCGCTGGGTTGGTCGGCCTTGCAAGTGGCGCGCAAACTCAAATTGCCCATCAGCACCGACTTCCGTACCAATTTCCATGCCTACAGCCAGCACTACGGCATCGGCTGGCTGCGCGGCGCCATATTGGCGTACATGAAAAAATTCCACAACGCGGCCCACGCGACCATGGTGCCTACGGCGCAGCTCGAAGCCGAGTTGGCAAGCAGTGGCTTCAAGCGCCTGTCCGTGGTGCCACGTGGCATTGACACCGGACTGTTCTCGCCTACCCAACGCAGCGCACAGTTGCGCCAGAGCTGGGGTGTGGGCGAACAAGATCGCGTCATGATTTATGTCGGCCGCCTTGCCGCAGAAAAAAACCTGGGTGCCGTGATCCAGAGCTACCGCGGCCTGAAGCAGCAGTACGCTGACATCAAATTGGTGCTGGTCGGTGATGGCCCTATGCGCACTGAGCTACAGGAAAAGCACGCGGACATTATTTTTGCGGGCTTTCGCGTGGGCGCCGACCTGGCACAGCACTACGCCAGCGCCGATATGTTTATGTTTGCCAGCAAGACAGAAACTTTTGGCAATGTCACCATTGAAGCCATGGCCTCCGGCCTGGCGGTGGTGGCCTTCCGCCATGCGGCCGCAGGCGAGCTGATTGTCTCTGGCACCAACGGCATGTTGGCCGACCCTGCGAACGACCATTCCTTTGAGTCGGCAGCACAAGCGCTGCTGCACAACCCTGCATTGATGCGCTCAATAGGTCAGCAAGCCTGGCATACCGCCAACACCTTGGGCTGGCCCACGGTGGTGGAGAAAACCGAGACAGTGTTTCAGAAGATACTGCTAGAGCAGGGCACGCCCTATGCCCATCAGGGGCTGCTGCAAGGCGCCTAAAGCGACACGGTGTCGCTCTGGCTTGCTGTGCGCTTAGTTGCTTGACTTCAGCCAGATCGCGCGCGGGTCGCCTTCCACAAAATAGCTGGGGCACTGGTAGCGCTCAATGTCTTGCGCATGCAAAGGGAAGGAGCCGCAGTTAGAAAACTTGCGCAAATAGGTGCCGTAAATTCCGCACTGGTACTTGCCGCCGTCCATCGGCTCCAAAAAGGCGCAGCTCTTGTTCAAGCAACAGTTGCCGCATTGCACACATTCTCCGTACACCGTTACCGGCACTTGCTTCACGCGCAAAAACACATCTCTGAAGTAGTGCTCCACCGGCCCTGCGCTCAAGGCTTGAAAGTGAATACGGAATTTTTGGCGTTGCGCGCTGTAGTTTTTTAGAAAGCGCCGGTCCCACAACAAGACCGCGACGATGAACGGCATCAGCGGGACCAAGAACAAACATAGCGAAGAAAAAACCGGTGCGGCAAGCGCGACGACCTGGATGCGTCGGGCATGCGAAATAGAGGTGTTCATGCAAAAGCCTTTGTTTGCCCGCCATCCTATGAAGCATGCATGACGACAAGGTGTCACTCCAGTGTGCAATCCATGACATTCCATTGCACTGCGATTTCTTCACGAAAAAGTCATGTATTCGACATTGCTTCGCAACACATGCTTCCTAGCATCGTCCCTAATCAGAAGGGGACAACATGAAGATTTCGGTCTTTGGCACAGGTTATGTGGGTTTGGTTCAGGGCGCCGTACTGGCTGACGCGGGACATCAAGTGACCTGCGTGGATTTGGATGAAAAGAAGTTGCAGGATTTGCGCGAAGGCGTGATTCCGATCTTTGAACCTGGGCTCGAA
>CAIYRQ010000200.1 GCA_903928635.1 uncultured beta proteobacterium
CCAGCGCCTCGTCGTTTCGCTCCATCACGCTATAGGAGCGTGCCAGCATGGCCCAGCCTTCGCCGTCGCTGGGGTCTTTCTTTAGGCGTTCCGCCAGCTTGTCCACCATCGCGATGATTTGTGCGGAGTTCGGTTGACCCGCGCCCTCACCTTCAGCAGCCATTTGCGCTTCCAAGGCCGGCACCGCCGTGAACCAATAACCAGCCGCCGCAAGCAGCACAATGCCCAAGGCCAAGCCAGCCAGCAATCGGCCGGACACCTTGCGCGGCGCCACTGCAACCGCGCCGTCCGCAGATTCGTGCAACACCCGGTCCAATAAGCGGCGCTCGAGCGCTGCGGTCTGGCGCTCGAAATCTGCTGTCGCTATTGCGCCCGCGGCATACTGGTCTTTCAGTTCGGCCAGCTGGCGCTTAAAGGGCGTGATCATGGATTGAAGGTCTGCGGACATTGTTGCGTTTTTCCTGGGGGTAAGGGGGCGAGCGGTGCGCAACTCAGGCGTTGGCGTCCGGCTCTTCGGGTTCAAACGCATTGGCGTCCATGCGACTGCGACGGCGCAGCACGACAAACAACGCGCCCAGTCCGATCACCACCATCGCGGCCGGGCCGATCCAGAGCAAGGCGGTCAAGGCTTTAAAGGGCGGGCGGTAGAGTACAAAGTCGCCGTAGCGGGCCGTCATGTAGTCGGTAATTTCTTGCTCTGACTTGCCTGCCAGCAGCATTTCTCTGACCTGCTTGCGCAAATCAACGGCCAACTCGGCATGTGAATCCGCGATCGTTTGGTTTTGGCACACCAGGCAGCGCAACTCGCTGGCAATCGCCATCATGCGGGCTTCAAGTACCGGGTTGTCACTGGCGGGTGCAGCCTCGCCCGCCCAGGCTGCGCCTTGTACAAAAATAAGGGCACCCAACACCAGCGCTTGCAACATTCGCTTAGCCATTGAGTTTCCTCACCAAGGGTTCGATTTTTGTGCGGATGACCTCGGGTGTGATGGGGCCAATTTGCTTAAAGCGCACCACGCCTTGCCGGTCGATGATGAAGGTCTCCGGCACGCCGTAGACCCCATAGTCGATGCCTACACGACCATCAAAGTCTGAAATCGAGGCGGTGTAGGGATTGCCAAAATCTGCCAGCCACTTTTGTCCCGCTGCCGACTGATCTTTGTAATTCAGGCCATAGATCGGCAGCA
This sequence comes from uncultured beta proteobacterium, assembly GCA_903928635.1. Classification (GTDB taxonomy): domain Bacteria; phylum Pseudomonadota; class Gammaproteobacteria; order Burkholderiales; family Burkholderiaceae_C; genus Allorhodoferax. The sequence continues at coordinate 1,188 of CAIYRQ010000200.1, forward strand.
TCTTGGCTTTGGCAAATTCCACCAGCAGCGGATGCTCTTCGCGGCAGGCCACGCACCACGAAGCCCAGACGTTGAGCATCCATACCTGCCCCAGCAAATCGTCACGGCGAATCGTCTGTGTCGGATCGTCCAAACGCGTCAGCGCAAATGCGGGTGCCGGTTTGCCAATCAGGGGCGATGGAACTTCTTTCGGGTCTAAATGCAGTCCAGCACCCAGAAACAACACCAGCACGAGAAAGATGCCCATGGGCACCAAAAACTTGAGGTATTTCATGCCGTCGCTCCCGCTTTGCGGCGGTACCGGCGGTCGGTGACAGCGAGCAAACCGCCCAAGGCCATCAGCAGGCAGCCGCCCCAGATCCAATCAATAAAGGGCTTGACGTACACCCGCACAATCCAAGCGCCGCCGTCCACTTCCTCGCCCAGCGACACATACAAATCACGTGTCAGTCCTGAGTCAATGGAGGCCTCTGTCATCGGGTTTTGCTGCACGCGGTACACGCGCTTTTCTGGCCGCATTTCAATGGGCGCGCCACCATTGCTTGCGGCCTGCATTTGGCCCTGCATAGCCACATAGTTGGGGCCCTGACGTTCGGTCACGCCACCAAAAGTGAAGGTATAGCCCCTGACCGTGGTGGTGTCGCCGACGGCCATCTTGACATCGCGTTCAACCTCGTAGGTCTTGACCATCACCACGCCAAAACAAAAAGCCGCGATACCCAGGTGCGCCACCATCATGCCGACCAAAGCACGGGGAATTTGCTGCGCTTTGCCAGGCGCTTCGGCCCAAGTCGAACCGGTGGGATGCACACGCTCCCACAGATCGGTGGCCACAGAGGCAAACACCCAATAGGCCATCATCAGCCCCAGTGTAGAGACCAGGCGAACTTCGCCCGCCAATGCGCCAGTCGCCACGGAAGCAAACAGTGTCACTCCGGCAGCCCAGCGCAGACGCAGGGCCAGAGACGGCAGCTCAGTTTCCTTCCAACGCGCCAAAGGCCCCACGCCCATCAGGAACACGGTGGGCGCCATCAAGGGCATAAAGACCGCATCAAAATACGGAGGGCCAACCGAAATTTTTCCCAGTCCCAACGCATCCAGCAGCAAAGGGTACAAGGTGCCCAGCAGCACGGCCAACGCAGCCACGAGCAACAATACGTTGTTGCCTAACAAGGCCGATTCTTTGGACCATAAGGAAAAGCGCTTGCCGAGCCCCACGGTGGGCGCGCGCCATGCGTACAGGGCGAAGGATGAGCCCACCACGACGGTCAAGAACGCCAAAATAAACAGGCCGCGGCGGGGGTCTGTGGCAAATGCGTGGACCGACGAAAGCACACCGGAGCGCACCAGGAAAGTACCGAGCAGCGAGAATGAAAACGCCAGAATCGCCAGCAGCACCGTCCACGACTTGAAGCTGTTGCGCTTCTCCGTCACTGCCAGTGAGTGGATGAGTGCGGTGCCGAGCAACCACGGCATGAGCGAGGCGTTTTCCACCGGGTCCCAGAACCACCAGCCGCCCCAGCCCAGTTCGTAATAGGCCCAGGAGCTGCCCAAAGCAATGCCGATGGTCAGAAACATCCAAGCTACGGTCGTCCACGGACGCGTCCAGCGCGCCCAGGTGGAATCGAGGTTGCCACCCAGGAGCGCAGCAATTGCAAACGCAAACGCCACTGAAAAACCCACATAGCCCATGTACAGCATGGGCGGGTGGATGACCATGCCAGGGTCTTGCAGCAAGGGATTCAAATCCCGCCCATCAGGCGGTGCGGGTAGCAGGCGCTCAAATGGGTTGGACGTGAGCAACATGAACAGCAAAAAGCCCACGCTGACCAACCCCATGACCGCCAAGATGCGTGCCACCACCGGCTGCGGCAAATGGCGGCTGAACCAGGCCACCGCCAAAGTCCACAGGCACAGCATTTGCACCCACAGCAGCAAAGAGCCCTCGTGGCCACCCCACACAGCGGCGATCCGGTATTGCAATGGCAAAGCACTGTTGGAGTTGGACGCCACGTACAGCACCGAAAAATCATTGCGTACAAAGGACGTCATCAGGCACGCAAAAGCGAGTGTGACCAAGACGAACAATACATAGGCGCCCGGACGCGCAAGGCCCATCCAGTCGTCACGACCGGTGGCAGCCCCGGCCAGCGGCAAGGTGCCAAGCGCCAAAGCGACGCCCAAGGCCAGCCACAAGGCAAAGTGGCCCAATTCAGGAAGCAATGTCATTTACCGGTTACCAAGGTTGTGGCCGCTTTTTCGTTGGCCTGGGCCGCGTTTTTCAAAGCCTGAGCGGCTTCGGGCGGCATGTAGTTTTCGTCGTGCTTGGCTAGCACCTCTTTGGCCTGGAAAACGCCGTTTTCCAGCTGACCCTGGGCGACCACGCCTTTGCCCTCTTTAAACAGGTCGGGCAAGATGCCGGAGAACTGCACAGGCACGACTTTGGCAGTGTCGGTCACCTCAAAATTCACGTTCACACCATCGCGTTTGACGCTGCCGGCCACCACCAGACCACCCAAGCGAAAGGTGCGTCCGCTGGGGGCCTCTTTGGCAGCAATTTGTGTGGGGGTGTAGAAAAACACCAGATTGCTTTGAAAGGCATTGAGCACCAATGCCGTGGCGGCACCCACCACGGCGACGACGCCTAAAGCAATGGCCATGCGTTTGCGCCGTGGCGTCATAAATCGTTGTCCTGCGTTTGTTCGTGAATTTGGGCTAGCGCTCTGCGCTGGCGTTGGGCGGCGCTTCGCACCTCCAACAGCAGCCCAATGGCTACAACGGCGTATGAGCCCCAGACATAGAGGCCGTAGCCGCCCATGTTCCAAAAATCGCTCCAGCTGGCCCAGATCATGCGATCACCTCCTGCGCCCAGCGCGTGTGGCGCTCGCGTTCCAAAATAATGCTGCGCACCCGGTACAAAGCGATGGCGATGCTATAGGCCCAAAACGCCAGAGCCATGAGCAGCATGGCCCACAGCATGGTCTGCGCCATGCTGGAGCCTTTGGTGACAGAAACGGATGCGCCTTGGTGTAGCGTGTTCCACCATTTCACCGAGAAATAAATAATGGGCACATTGACCGCTCCCACCAGCGCCAGCAGCCCCCCAGCCTTGTCCGCGCGGCGCGGGTCGTCAATGGCGCTTGTGAGGGCGATGTAGCCCATGTAAAGAAAAAACAAAATCAGCTCAGAGGTCAGGCGCGCGTCCCAGACCCACCAGGCACCCCACATGGGCTTACCCCAGAGCGCGCCGGTCCACAACGACAAAAAGGTAAACAAGGCGCCGGTGGGCGCCAGGGACTGGGTCATCATGCCTGACAGGCGGGTGTTGAAAGTAAAGCCCAAAAAGGCCCAGAAAGCCATGGCCAGGTAAATCACCATGGACATCCAGGAGGCGGGCACGTGCACAAAGATGATGCGGTAGCCCTCACCCTGCTGAAAATCGGTCGGTGCCACGAAAAAGCCCAAATACAGCGCAGCGATAGCCAGCACGGCCGCCACCAGGGCAAAGGGACGCCACAGCTTGCCTGCCAAGGGGTAAAAGGTTTGGGGCGCAGCCCAGTGGAACCAGTGAATATTGTTGAAGTTCATTTACTCAAGTGCAACACGCAGCGCGGCCGAGCACATCCAAGGACCAAAAAATGCGGCCAGTACCAGCATAGCCATCAAAATTGACACATGGGCGCCATAACCGACGCCACTGATTTGGGCCTCCACCGCGCCCGCGCCAAACACCAAGGCTGGAATATACAAAGGCAGTACCAGCAGCGACATTAACACCTCGCCACCGCGCACGCCCAAAGTCAGCGCCGCGCCGATGGCACCAATCAGCGACAACAGCGGCGTGCCGACCAGCAGCGTGAGCACCAGAACCCGCATGGCCCCTGCGTCCAGGTCAAATTGCAGGGCCAACACTGGCGCCAGCAAAGCCAAGGGAAGCCCAGACAACAGCCAGTGCGCCAGAATTTTGGCGCCGACCAGCAGGGGAAGCGGTGTTGCAGACAGTGCCATTTGCTCCAAAGTCCCGTCTTGGAAGTCTGCCGAAAACAAGCGTCCCAGCGACAGCAGGCTGGCCAACAGCGCGCCCACCCACAAAATGCCAGGGGCAATTTTTCGCAAAACGTCCAGTTCCGGACCAATGCCCAAGGGAAACAAGGTGGCCACGACGACAAAAAAGAACAAGGCCGTCAGCACTTCGCTCTTGCGTCGCATCGCCAGACGCACATCGCGCTGCACCACAGCAAAAAATGCGCTCATGGTGTGAGCCGGTAGCTTGCGCCCCGTCCTTGCAAGTCCACGGCCTGGTGGCTGGTGAACAGGGCCATGCCCCCGCGTTGTACATGGGCGGAGATGGCGTCCGCCACCCAGGCCTGTGCCTGGGCATCCAAAGCAACGAAGGGCTCGTCCAGAACCCACAACGGCGCAGACTGCAGCATCAGGCGCGCCAACGCCACACGGCGTTTCTGGCCCTGCGACAAGACGCGAACAGGCAGTTTGGTGCGTCCGCGCAAGCCCAAGTGCTGCAGTGCGGAAACGGCGTCGCTTCGCACAAATTGGCGACCGGCGATCGCCGCGTCAGCCTCTAGGTTTTCGAGCGCGGAAAGTTCGTCCTTCAGGGCCAGTGCGTGGCCCAGGTACAAAAGCTCAGAATGAAAAGCCTCAGGCGCCTCGGTCAGACCACGACCTTTCCAGCGGACTTCGCCCTTGGAAGGAGGGGTGAAGCCGGTCGCAATGCGCAGCAAACTCGTTTTCCCGGACCCATTGGCGCCTTCCAAATGCAGCCACTGGCCTGCGTTCAAGTCGAAACTCACCCCTGAGAAGAGGGTTTGGTCGCCGCGAACGCAAGTCAGGTCAGAAACAGAAAGCATGCAATGGTGGTTTATTCGTCAGGATCTACGTACTCTTTGGGCAGGTGGTGGGCAATGCCTTTGTGGCAGTCAATACAGGTTTTGCCTTCTTCCTTGGCCTTCATGTGCTTTTTATAAGGCGTCTGCTTTTGCAATTCGGGGCTCATGGCCTCAAAAGCGTGGCAGTTGCGGCACTCGCGGGAATTGGTCTCTTTCATGCGAGCCCACTCGTGGGTCGCCAGTTCCATGCGTTTTTCCTCGAATTTTTCCTTGGTATCGATGTAGCCGGTGAGCTTACCCCACACCTCAAAGCTGGCCTTGGCCTTGCGGATCATTTTATGCGTCCATTCCTTGGGCACATGGCAGTCCGAGCAAATAGCCCGCACACCGGTCCGGTTGGAGAAGTGGATCGTCTCTTTGTACTCCTGGTAGACGTTGTCCCGCATTTCATGGCAGGTGGTACAGAACTCCAGGGTGTTGGTCATCTCCATCCCGGTGTTAAAGCCCCCCCAGAACAAAATGCCAACCACGAATGACAGGCTGGAAATCGCCAGCAGTGAATACTTGGCGCTGGGTTTTCTGATGAAGGTCCAAAAGCGCTTGATTGCACCGGGGTTGCTGTCCATTTTTTGACTCCTTGCTGTTGATCCAACAGGTTCGGGACCGATCGCGGTCCCGTCCTTTTTGATGACTGAGGGTTGGTACTTCTGGGCAGTGCCTTAGAAGTTATAGATATAGGTCACAGTGACCACGTTGAGCGAATAGTTGGGCGCAAGTTGGTTGGTGGCCAACATGGAATTGGCGTTGGTGCCGTACTGCAAACCGTTGTAGTAATAGTCGTCGCTGGCCAGTTTTTGGAACAGGTAACCTACGGCCACCTTGCTAGCTTTGTCCACCTGGTAGTTGCCGGTGAGTTTGAAGCTGATGACCTCGGCCCGAATATCAGGCAAGGTGCCGCAAGACAGAATACGTGGGTCACTGCACACTACGCCCCCCGTGGTCGCAGTGCTGTAATTCAAAATCGTTCCGTAATTGGACCGACCCAGTGAGTAGCTCAGGTCCCCCACCATTTCCAGCTTGCCCCCCATCAATCCGCCCTTCTTCGAACTGACGCCCACGGTCAGATCGTCCGTTTTCAGGTGGTTGGTCCAAGTAGCACCCGCTGGCACAGCAATGGCCGTGGCAGATGCAGCACTAGCACCCTGGGCAAGGGAGCGCTGCTCGTCAGTCAGTTGGCGTTCGTTGGACTGTTGGGTCAGGTACGCTGTCACCGAGCTGTTTTCTGTATAGGTGTAGGTGGCATCCAGATTGAAACCTCGTCCATTGCCCCACTGCACGCCGTATGTCGAGTCATAGCGGTCATCGGTATAACGCGCGCTGACACCGACCGTTAGGGCCTCATTGGCTTGCCAATTGAAACCGGCTTTGGTCATTTGCTGTGTGCGGGAGGCATCGAAGAAAGGATAAAAACCTTGGTAATCGCCTCCATTAAGTCCTTTGATCGTACCCACCGTGGTACCGGTATCGCCACCGCGCACACCGATCATGGAAACAACGGCATTGGGGTCCGACGTGGTCACGCGCTTGCTGTAGGAATAACCCAGGTTGGTGGATAGATCTTCGGTCGCCATGGCGCGGTAGGTGGCACTGAGCTTATCGTCGTTGCTGGACACCGCCACCACACAATTGGCACCTGCGGGGTAGTTGCTGCCCCCCACGGCATACTGGTCGCACCAGCGCGACACATCTTCGCGGTTGTAGGCCAAACGCACACGCTGTGTCTTGTCAATGCGGTAGTCACCCGCCAGCTCGGCCTGGTTCTTTTTGAAACTCAGGGGCGTATTCGGGTAATCGGCAATGTTGCCGGTGCCGATGGCCTGGAAGTTGTAGATCGCCGAAGCCGTTTGGTTGTCCCGCAGGTCGTACTTGTAACTGGCTGACAGCGTCAAATCTTGAGTCGTTTGGTCGGTCAGCTTGAGATCTGCGTGCTGGGTGACCACCACTCCGCCTAAGGAAGTGTTGGCATTTCCAGGTGCGGTACCGGTGTTGACATACATGAATGGATCCACCACAAACGCATCGTTCTGCGTAGTGCGGGCCGTGGACACCGAGCCAGTCAGCTTCGTTGTGGACGTGAATCCATAACCGCCACTCAGGCTCAGCTGATGGAAGTCATTGCCCGGCGCCGTACTCATGGTCTGCAGGTTATTGGCAGTGGCGAAGGTGGTGAAGTTCACCCGGTCAAAACCGTCGCGGAAGATGGAGCCGAAGTAAGCCGCCGTCAAATTTGCGCGATCCCCCGTCCAATTGACTGCCAAATTAACGGTGTCGGTCTGGTACTGGGTGGGATTGGGCAAGATGGAAACTGCCTCACCCGCAGGGGCCGTGCCGGAAGAGGCATAACCAGCCGATCCGAAAGCCATCAGCTTGGAGCCGGTTTGCTCCAAATGGTTGTAGTCAAACTTCAAGCCAAGACGCGAGTTAATTTCCACTCCTGCGTTCACGGAGGTGTTTTTGCGGGTGGTATCAATGTTGACATTGTGGTAGGCCCCAAGCTGCGGCGCGCTTAAGGTTGTGGTGTTGGGCGCCAGTCCAAAGCCGGGCAAGGTAAAGCTGTTGGAGCCCGCTTCACCCGTATAGGGCGTTTGGTAGGTGTCCGACAAATTGTGTTTCAGCTCGTCGTAATTCAGGCCGATATTCCACTGACCTTGGTCGCTGACGTTGGCACCTAGTTCCCGGGACGTGGTCCCCAAGTCCTTGGCCTTGATTTCCCAACGCTGCGTGCCAGTTCCCGCGCCGTAGGCATCGCCGCCCCGGATGTTGGCATTGAGAACAGCGTTTGTCTCAGCCTTGTTCAAACCGCTGTACTCACCAAATTTTGCGGATGCGACCGACGGCGAAGCGATGCCGATTTCTAGGGAGCTATGGGCGCGGGTCAGTTCCTCTGCGCCCTCCTCTTGTGCAAATGACAAGACGGGAGTCAAGCAGACTGCCAGCACGGCCGCAGCCACGCGACTGAGGGTAAAAAGTTCTTGGTTAGATTTCATGATGAATCCCCTTGAATTAGCGTTGGAGGTAACCGCCCGCAGGGCTGTTGGTTCCGTGAACCTGCCTATGGCAGTTCATGCAAGCATTGCCCACCAGGTTCTTGCTGGGGTACAGCGCAGCACCGGAGGGGCCGACGGTCGACAGTCCACCTTGGCGACCTGCCGCATTGATGCCGGCTGGTGTACCGCTGGCATGGGTGCCGTCATGGCACTCTTGGCAGAGGAAAGGAGGACGTGATTTCAACAAAGGCGTGACATTGGAGCCGTGCGGTGTGTGGCAGTTAGCGCAGTCTTCGCTCACTGGTTGATGCTCGATCAGGAAGGGGCCGCGTTTTTCTGCATGGCACTGATAGCAGGTCTCGGTCACCGTGTTTTTCTTCAACATCTTGGGGCCGGTAGAGCCGTGCGGGTTGTGGCAGTCCGAGCATGCAACTTTGCCTTCGGCAATCGGGTGGTGCGAGAGTTTCTTGCCATCCGCGCGTTGGTCTTTGTGGCAGCTGTAACAAACTTCGGTTTGTGTTTTCTTGTCTTGCAGCTTGTCTTTAGGACGGTGGACAACGTGGCAGTCATTGCATGCCACACCGGCGTTTTGATGCTGTCCGCCATCCCAGTTGTTACGTTTACCGCCCTTGTGGCAGCTCAAGCACTGGTCCGCACGCTCTTTGTCAGCAGAAGCCGAATACACGCCCTTTTTGAACACATGGTCAGGCGCGGGGCGGCCTTTGCCGCTGGTGTCGCCCTTCAAGTGATCCGCACTGGAGCCGTGACAGGATTGGCAGGTGGGCGTGCGCGAGTCACCGCGCACGCCATGCTTGGTCTGGTACAGACTGAGGATGGGTGCGTTTTCGCTGTCGTCATGGCACTTCGTACACACCGCGTCTTTTTTAAGCGCCTCTTGCGCTAGGGCATTTTTGGTGGCGCCCGCCGCGAGTTCGGGCAAGTTGTTGTCCTGCGCCCAGGCGGGCGCAGCGAACAGGCCGGCCAACAAGGCGCAGGCGGCGAGCAGTTTGGAGATGTTTTTCATGACGATTCCCAGCAAAAGGTTGTGCTTCGGGGCGGGTGCTTACTGCGACAAGATCCACTGCACCAGGTTCTTGATCTGGGCCATGTCTTTGGG
>CAIYRQ010000201.1 GCA_903928635.1 uncultured beta proteobacterium
CGAGTCCATCATCATGCAGCAGAGCGATATCGGGGCGATTGCCGACTCCATCAAAGACTGCCTGCGCTGCGGCAAATGCAAGCCGGTGTGCGCGACCCATGTGCCGCGCGCGAATTTGCTCTACAGCCCGCGCAACAAAATTTTGGCTACCTCGCTCTTGGTTGAAGCCTTTTTGTACGAAGAGCAGACACGCCGTGGCATCAGCATTCGCCACTGGGAAGAGTTTGAGGACGTGGCCGACCACTGCACCGTGTGCCACAAGTGCGAGTCGCCGTGCCCGGTCAAGATCGACTTTGGCGACGTCACGATGAACATGCGCAATCTGTTGCGCAAGATGGGGCAAAAAAGTTTCCGCCCCGGTAATGCGGCGGCCATGTTCTTTTTGAACGCCACCAACCCCGAAACCATCAAGGTGGCGCGGGCCGCGATGGTGGGGGTGGGCTTCAAAGCGCAGCGCCTGGCCAACGATGTGCTGCGGGTGTTTGCCAAAGCGCAGACGGCCAAGCCGCCTGCCTCCGTGGGCGCGCCGCCCATCAAAGAGCAAATCATCCACTTCATCAACAAAAAAATGCCCGGCGGCCTGCCCAAAAAGACGGCCCGCGCCTTGTTGGACATCGAAGACGCGGATTACGTGCCCATCATCCGCAACCCGCAAACCACCACTTCTGAGACCGAGGCGGTGTTTTATTTCCCAGGTTGCGGCTCGGAGCGCTTGTTCAGCCAGGTCGGTTTGGCCACCCAGGCCATGCTCTGGCACGCGGGCGTGCAAACCGTGCTGCCGCCCGGCTATCTGTGCTGTGGGTATCCGCAGCGCGGCAGTGGCCAGGCGGACAAGGCGGAAAAAATCATCACCGACAACCGGGTGCTGTTCCACCGTGTGGCCAACACGCTGAACTACCTCGACATCAAAACCGTGGTGGTGAGCTGTGGCACTTGCTACGACCAGTTGCAAGGCTACGAGTTCGACAAGATATTCCCCGGTTGCCGCATCATCGACATCCACGAGTATCTGCTGGAGAAGGGCATCACCCTGGTTCCCGAGGGCGGCGCCGGTGCCGGGTATCTGTACCACGACCCTTGCCACAGCCCGATGAAGCTACAAGACCCCATGAAAACGGTCAAAGCGCTGGTCGGTGATGCAGTGTTGAAGAACGAGCGCTGCTGCGGCGAATCGGGCACTTTGGGCGTCACACGCCCCGACATTTCCACGCAAATCCGCTTCCGCAAAGAGGAAGAGCTGCGCCAGGGCGAGGCCGATTTGGCAGCACTCACCGGCAAAGCCCCGCAGGCGGCCGGTTTGACCAAAATCCTGACCAGCTGCCCCAGCTGCTTGCAGGGCCTCAGCCGCTACGGCAATGACCTGAACAATGGACTGCTTGAGGCCGATTACATCGTGGTGGAAATGGCCAACCAAATCCTGGGTACAGACTGGTTGCCCGAGTATGTGCAGACGGCCAATGCCGGTGGCATTGAGCGGGTGCTGGTTTAAATCCACCCAAAAAATATATGGCCGGACTTCAAAAAGATTCCCCCACGCCCCAGGCGATCACCGCGCACAGCCAATCACGGGCGCTGGAAATCAGTTTCTCGGACGGCGCGAGTTTTCGCATTCCGTTTGAGTTGATGCGGGTGTATTCACCCTCCGCAGAAGTGCAGGGACATGGCGCAGGCCAGGAGGTGCTTCAAACCGGCAAACGCCTGGTCGAACTCACCGCGCTGGAGCCCATAGGCAATTACGCAGTACAGCCCACGTTTTCTGATGGGCACAACAGCGGTATTTTCTCTTGGGACTATTTGTATTTTTTGGGTTCCCAGCAGGAGTCGCTTTGGCAACAATACGAGCAGCGCCTGCAAGCGGCAGGCCGCGACCGCGATGGCCCCATGCCCGAGCCCGCAGGCCATGGCTGCGCCAGTCACTGAGGCCCTCATTTTTAGAAGAAGCACGCTATGAGCAAAACCCATTTCGGATTCCAGTCGGTCGACGAGACAGAAAAAGCCCGCCATGTGCGCGGCGTGTTTGATTCGGTCGCGCCCAAGTACGACCTGATGAACGACCTCATGTCCGGCGGTCTGCACCGCGCGTGGAAGGCCTACACCTTGATGGTGGCCGACCTCAAAGAAGGACAAAAAGCACTGGATATTGCAGGCGGTACGGGAGATTTGGCGCTGGCCTTCTCCAAAAAAGTCGGCAAAACTGGCGAGGTGGTGCACACCGACATCAACGAAGCCATGCTCAGCACCGGTCGCAACCGCTTGATCGACCTGGGTGTGCTGCTGCCCACTGTGGTGTGCGATGCCGAAAAACTGCCGTTTGCGGATGGCTACTTTGACCTGGTGAGTGTGGCCTTTGGTTTGCGCAACATGACACACAAAGACGTGGCGCTGGCCGAAATGTGCCGCGTGCTCAAACCCGGCGGCAAACTGCTGGTGCTCGAATTTTCCAAGGTGGCGCCACCCCTGGAAAAACTCTACGACTGGTATTCCTTCAAAGTCTTGCCGCGTTTGGGCAAGCTGGTGGCAGGTGACGACGCCAGTTACCGCTACCTGGCGGAGTCGATTCGCATGCACCCGGGCCAGAAAGAACTCAAAGCCATGATGCACAAAGGGGGTTTCGGCCATGTGGACTTCCACAACCTCACGGGCGGCATTGCGGCATTGCATGTTGGAATCAAGTGTTAGCGCACCTTTGCACTGTACCTTTGGAGTGATGAAGATGAAAAGCTGGTCCTTGTTGTTGGCGGCCACTTTGCTGGTGTTCGGCATGAACGCAGAAGCTGCGCGCCTGGGTGGCGGGCGGTCTATTGGCAAGCAGTCGACGCATGTCACGCAGCGTGAGGCCGCTCCCATTGCCCCGTCCCAGGGAGTCGGCAATGTTGCTCCGCGCCCCGCCCCTGCGCCGGTGGCCGCGCCCCAACCCGCGCCGCAGCGCAGCCGATGGGGCGGCATGCTGGGTGGCTTGGCGGCCGGCTTGGGCCTGGCGTGGCTGGCACATTCCATGGGCATGGGCGAGGGCATGGGCCAGTTCTTGATGTTTGCCTTGCTGGCCATGGGGGTGGTCATGCTGATCAGTGCGTTCATGCGCCGGCGCATGGCGTCGCAAAGTCCCTTTGCCTACCAAGGCACGGGCCCTATGGCCGGTGTGCAGCCGCGTCCTTACCGTCCTGAAAATGTGGGCAACGACGCGTCCGCCCGCCCCTGGGAGCAAAACGCCGTGCAGTACAGCGGCCCCAACGGGCAAGCGGCGGTCACCAGTCCGGTTATTGGCTCGGCCTTGCTGGGTTCCGCCGCTTGGGGCGTGCCGGCCGGGTTTGACTCAGAGGGTTTCTTGCGCGCAGCCAAAGCCAACTTCATCACCCTGCAAGCGGCGTGGGACACGGCGGACTTCGGCAGCCTGCGGGCCATGATGACCGATGGCATGCTGATGGAAATTCGCACCCAGTTGAGCGAGCGCGAATCGCACACCGGCCTCCAACCCAACCATACCGAGGTGTTGGCGCTGAATGCCATCTTGCTCGGCATCGAAGAATTGCCCAACGAGTACATGGCCAGCGTGGAATACACCGGCATGATTCGCGAGGATGCTGCTTCCGCCCCCGCACCGTTTCGCGAGGTCTGGAACATGACCAAAGGCAAAAATGGCGGCGGCTGGTTGGTGGCAGGGGTTCAGGCCTTGCAATAGCAGGGCC
>CAIYRQ010000202.1 GCA_903928635.1 uncultured beta proteobacterium
AAAAGCGGACAAACCCGCCTGATTGCACGGGCCCGCTAGGACATGGCAACACCAACGCTGTCACTGACGGGCCGCGCGCTGCGCTTGCTGAGCCAGCGCGAGCATTCGCGTGCCGAGCTCGAACGCAAACTGGCGAAGTTTGAAGAAGAGCCCGGTGCGCTCGCGCGCGTGTTGGATTCGCTGACCGCCAAGGACTTCATCAACGAAGACCGCGTGGTGGCCTCGGTGCTGTACCGGCGCAGCGCCAAACTCGGTGCCTCGCGCATTCGCCAGGAATTGCAAGCCAAAGGCCTGGAGCCCGAGGCGGTGGCGCAGGCCGTGCAGGAACTTAAAACCACCGAGACCGCGCGGGCCCACGCGGTGTGGCAGAAGAAGTTTGGGTTGGCCGCGACCACACCTGCTGAGCGCGCCAAACAAGCCCGTTTTCTGGCTGGCCGGGGCTTTGGCGCAGAGGCGATTGCGCGCGTGGTGTCCGGCGCGTTCGACGCGGACGATTGCTAAAGCGGCCGCGCAGGCGCGCTTTACAGCCCTAGCATCAGCTGCAGGTTTTGCACCGCCGCGCCGCTAGCGCCTTTGCCCAGGTTGTCCAAGCGAGCCACCAACAGCGCGTGGGCAAATCCATCGGCTTTTGCGTCGTTGCCAAACACCCGCAGCTCCATTTGGTTGGTATTGGCCAGGGCCACGGCGTCTAGCTTGCGGTCAGGCGTGGCACTTTCCACGGTGACGTAACGGCTGCCCTGGTAGTGGGCGCGCAGCGCGTCTTCCAGGTCCTGGGCGCTCGGGTGGCCAGGCAGCGTGTCCAGATGCAGGGGAAGCTGCACCAGCATGCCTTGGCGGAAGTTGGTGACCGATGGCACAAACAGCGGTCGACGGGTCAGACCCGTGCAGTGCATGATTTCTGGAATATGTTTGTGTTTCAAACCCAGGGCATAGAGTTCCAGCGCGGGGGCTGTACCCGCCTCATAGGCCTCAATCATCGGACGTCCGCCACCCGAGTAGCCGCTCACCGAGGGCAGGCACACCGCAAAGTCCGCTGGAATCAGCCCTGCGTCAATCAAAGGACGCAGCAGCGCGATTGCGCCGGTGGCATAGCAACCCGGGTTGGCCACCCGCTGAGCTCTGGCAATGCGCTCGGCCTGGCCTGCGCAAAGCTCTGGAAACCCATAGACCCAGCCCGGCGCGGTGCGGTGCGCGGTGGACGCGTCGACGATGCGCGGCCCGGGTTTGCCGGATTCGCGTGCCAATGCGTCCACCATGGCCACCGATTCAATCGCTGCCTCGTCGTGCAGGCACAAGACCACCAGATCCGCCTGCGCGAGAAGCGTGCGTTTGGCATGGGCGTCCTTGCGCAGCGCGGGGTCAATGCTGAGCAATTCAATGCCGGGCATTGCACTCAGGCGTTCACGAATTTGCAAGCCGGTGGTACCGGCTTCGCCGTCAATAAAAATCTTTTTCATGGAAAAAATGACTTTAAAAGTGATGCACCCCAAGAATCAAAACGCAGGTGCCGCGCCGTAAGAACGGGGCAAGTTTGGTGCACCGCACCATGATACAGTCCTGACGTTTCGCGCCCCGGGGCCGGGTTCGGCCTCACACTGCTGGCATCGCCCGGCAAACCACATTCCGTCGCAAAGAGAGAAGTCATGAAGATTCACGAATACCAAGGCAAGGAAATCTTGCGCAATGCGGGCGTGCCCGTCCCCCGCGGTATCCCGGCATTCACGGTGCAAGAAGCCGTTGAAGCCGCGCAAAAACTCGGCGGCCCTGTCTGGGTGGTCAAGGCGCAAATCCACGCCGGCGGACGCGGCAAAGGCGGCGGCGTGAAGCTGGCGCGCTCGATTGACGAAGTCAAAACGCTCGCCACTGAAATTTTGGGCATGCAGCTCGTCACGCACCAAACCGGCCCCGAAGGCCAAAAAGTGCGTCGCCTCTTGATTGAAGATGGCGCCGACATCAAAAAAGAATATTACGTGTCCGCCGTGACCGACCGCGCCAGCCAGCGCGTGGCCATGATTGTGTCCAGCGAAGGCGGCATGGACATCGAAGGTGTGGCCCACGACACGCCCGAGAAAATCATGACCGAGATCGTCGACCCCGCA
>CAIYRQ010000203.1 GCA_903928635.1 uncultured beta proteobacterium
ATCATGCTTTCCAGCAAGTTGACGTGCTCCGCGGTGCATTCGTTGATGATGATCTGGCGTACCTTGCGGTAGTCCAGCACATGGTTGATGTCGTCGTCGCTGGGTTGCAATGGCTGGGTGCCCAGGTGCAATTCGGCGTCCACCAATATCGGTTGGGGGGCGGTGAGTTCGGACTCGAGGATGCCCAGAGTGGCCTCAAAGCGCAGACCGGTGAGGGTCAGGGTTTGGGTGCCGGTGGTTCGGTGCTGCATGCAATGCGCCTTACATCAAAGAAAAATCGCGCTCAAAGCGCATGAGGTGCTGGCCGCCATCTACCAGCAAGGTGGTGCCGGTGATCGATTGGTTCTCCATCGCAAAGCGCACAGTGGATGCCACATCGGCGGGCGTCGAGGAGCGCCCCAGCGGCGAGAGCTTGTGCAAGGCGGCAAATTTGTCGTCGCTCAAAAGGTGGCTGGTCAGCGTCAGGCCCGGCGCCACACCGACCACCCGCACCAAGGGGCTCAGGGCCAGCGCCAGCATGGTTGTGGCAGCTTCCAAGGCAGCTTTGGACAAGGTGTAGCTGAAGAAGTCGGGGTTCTGGTTCCAAAGCTTTTGGTCCAGCATGTTGACGACCACGCCGCTGCAGTCTGCAACTTGGGTTTGATCCGGCAGAGCGCGGTTGCGCGCGTCAATGTGGGTGTGCAGCGCTTGGGCCAAAAGAATAGCGGCACCGGTGTTGGCGCGCAGATGCTTGTCCATGGCCCCAAAGCTGAAGCTTGCGGCGTTGTCGTGCTCAAAGGTCGATGCGCTGTTGACCACGGCGTCCACCGTGCCGAATTGCTCAATGACTGTGGGCAGCAGGTTGCGCACGGCAGTCTCGTTGCTCAAGTTGGCACGAAAACTGGCCGCACCCGGAGTCAGCTTGGCGCATTCGGCCGTGGTGCGCGTGGCGTCTTCTACCGAGTCGCGGTAGTGCACCGCCACCCGCCAGCCGCTGGCGGCCAGCGCCAATGCAATCTCGCGCCCCAAGCGCTTGGCGCCGCCGGTGACCAGCACACTGGGGCGATTGGCGTTGGAGGAGGGCGGGAGCGGGGCAGACATAAAAGGGGACAATCCGGTAAATCCTGGCGCTGTGCCAGGCTGAGAATCACGATGAAGACCCCCGAGTTTAACGAGCGCTCCCTGTTTTCTATTGGTGTGTGGTGATGACGGACGCGCCCACCGTCAGCGCTGCGCTGCAACAGCATATTGCCGATGCCATCCGCGCGCAGGGTGGTTGGATGGGTTTTGACGCCTTTATGGAAAAGGCGTTGTACACACCTGGCATGGGCTACTACGCCGCCGACCTGCCTAAATTTGGCCCTATGCCGGGCGGCCAGGACGGCGCGCCGGGCAGCGACTTTGTGACCGCGCCCGAGATCAGCCCCCTGTTTGGCTACGCCCTGGCCCGCCAGGTCGCGCAGGCACTGCAGGCCACCGGTACAAATGAGGTGTGGGAATTTGGCGCAGGTACCGGTGCCTTGGCCGAGCAGGTCTTGTCGGCGCTTCATGAAATGGACGTACCCCTGGCGCGCTACACCATCGTGGATTTGTCGGGCTCGCTGCGCGCCCGCCAGCAAATTCGATTGGCGCTTTGGGGTGACAAAGTGCAGTGGGTGAGTGCCTTGCCCGAGCGCATGCGCGGCGTGGTGCTGGGCAATGAGCTGATCGACGCCATGCCGGTGCAACTACTGGCGCGGGTGAACGGTGTCTGGCATGAGCGCGGCGTGGCCCTGTCGCCGGATGGTGGGCAATTTGCCTGGGCTGACCAGCCCACCGCGCTTCGCCCCCCTGCCGAGGTGCAGGGCGACCACGACTACTTGACTGAAATCCATCCGCAGAGCGAGGCCTTTGTCCGCACCCTGGCGCAGCGTCTAGATTGCGGCATGGTGCTCTTGCTGGACTACGGATTTCCCGAAGCCGAGTATTACCACCCCCAGCGCCACATGGGCACTGTCATGTGCCACCAAGCCCACCAGAGTGACCCCAACCCGCTGGTCCACGTGGGCCAGAAGGACATTACCGCCCACGTCAACTTCACCGCCATGGCATTGGCGGCGCAGGATGCCGGCATGGAGGTGCTGGGATACACCAACCAGGCGCATTTCCTCATCAACTGCGGGCTGATCGACCTGATGCAGGCCGCCAGCCTGCCGGTGCGCAGCGCCGCGCAGCGGCTGATCCTGGAGCACGAAATGGGTGAACTCTTCAAAGTGATCGCCCTGGGCGTGGGCCCCGTCTGGCAGCCCTTGGGTTTTGTGCACGGAGACAAGACCCACCGCCTGTAACCGCGTGGTAAATCCGTCCCGACGCAGGGGGTTAGCATTGGCGCCCCCATAGCCATCTTCAGGTTCAGAACCATGTCCGCTGCCGCACCGTCCATTACTTTCCCTCCGTCTATGGCGCCGGTGGCCTGCGTCGACATTGGTGGCACCAAGGTCGCTGTCAGCATGGCCGATGCGCGTGGAGTGCGCGGCAAACTGTCCGAACCAACCGCTAAAGAAGGCGACCGGGGTGCGCTGGCCGCCCAAATCATCCGCATGGTGGGCCAAAGCTGTGCCAGTGCGGGCGTAGTGCCAACTGAACTGGCGTCGGTAGGCGTCGTCTCTTGCGGCCCTTTTGTGATCGCCGATGGGCTGATTGAGCTGGCCGCTCCCAACATCTGCGGCGGAATTGCAGGCAAGGCGCGTGGCCTGCCCAACGACTGGCCTACCGCTTATTTAGAAGCGCCGCTGCGTGCCGCCTTTGCCAATGTGCGGGTTGAGAACGACGGCGTGGGCGCACTGGAAGCCGAGCGCCGCTGGGGGGCGCTGCAGGGCATGGACCATTGCGCCTATGTGACCTGGAGCACCGGCATCGGCATGGGCGTGTGTGTGGACGGCCATATTTTGCGGGGCAAAAACGGCAACGCCGGCCATGCGGGCCACACCTTTGTCAGTGACAACCTCGATGCTTTGTGCGGTTGCGGCAATGTGGGTGATGTGGAGGGCCTGATAGCGGGCAATGCGATTGCCCGGCGGTTTGGCGCACAGGGCTTTGGCGATGCGGCTGCGCTGCTGGAGGCTGCGCGCGCGGGCCATAGCGATGCACTGGCGCTCGTAGACGAACTGTGCCGAGTCATGGGCCGCGCGATTTACAACCTTGTCGTGACCCTCGATTTGCAGCGCGTGAGCATGGGTGGCAGCGTGTTCTGGCACCACCGTGATTTTCTTCTGCCCAAAGTCGCGACCCACGTCCAGGGCAAATTGACGTCTCTCACAGATGGGGTGGAGATCGTTCCGGCTGGCCTGGGCAACGCCGTCGGCGACTATGCGGCCCTTGCGCTGGTGATGCGTACCTAGGGAAACTCCCAGTAGGCGAGCTACATTAATTAATTAAAAATTAATTAATCCGAATAGGCGTGGTGCCGGTTCGGATCTCATCACCTTGTGGGCTTTTGCTGCAAGGTCTAACCGATCGGAAATCAATATGTTGAAGCTTTCTCATTTGGCCACCGCAGTGGCATTGGTGGTTGCAGGTACAGCGGCCATGGCGGGCGAGGTCGAAGTCTTGCATTACTGGACCTCTGGCGGCGAAGCCAAGTCAGTTGCAGAACTGAAAAAAATCATGCAGGCCAAAGGCCACACTTGGAAAGATTTCGCAGTGGCTGGCGGTGGCGGCGATAACGCCGCGACCGTGCTGAAAAGCCGTGTCGTGTCCGGCAACCCTCCCGCAGCCGCTCAAATCAAGGGCCCAGCGATTCAAGAGTGGGCTGGCGAAGGTGTGTTGGCTAACTTGGATGCCACTGCAAAAGCTGAAAAATGGGACAGCCTGCTGCCCGGCGTTGTAGCCAATGTCATGAAATACAAGGGGAGCTACGTTGCCGCACCGGTCAATGTGCACCGTGTGAACTGGATGTGGGCCAATGCCGCTGTCTTGAAAAAAGCCGGCGTGAGCGGTGCGCCCAAGACTTGGGACGAATTTTTTGTTGCCGCAGAAAAAGTGAAAAAAGCCGGTTTGATTCCCGTGGCACACGGTGGACAGAACTGGCAAGACTTCACGACCTTTGAGTCGGTCGTCTTGGGTGTGGGTGGCGCCAAGTTCTACAGCGACGCGCTGGTGAAACTGGACCAGAAAGCGTTGACCAGCGACACCATGAAGAAGTCCTTGGAAACCTTCCGCAAGATCAAGGGCTACACCGATGCCGCAGCCCCTGGCCGCGATTGGAATTTGGCCACTGCCATGGTCATTCAAGAAAAGGCTGCATTCCAGTTCATGGGTGATTGGGCCAAGGGCGAGTTCTCTGCTGCAGGTAAGGTTCCTGGCAAAGACTACCTGTGTGCTGCAGCACCTGGAACCGCCAACGCCTACACTTTCAACGTGGACTCGTTTGCCATGTTCAAGCTGAAGGACGCCGGTGCGCAAAAAGCCCAGGCCGACTTGGCTGCTTCCATCATGGGCGTTGAATTCCAGGAAGTCTTCAATCTGAACAAAGGCTCTATCCCCGTTCGTTTGAACATGGACATGGCCAAGTTTGATGACTGCGCCAAGCTCTCGGCCAAAGACTTTGTGGCAACCGCCAAGTCCGGCGGCCTGGTGCCCTCCGTGGCCCACGGCATGGCGATTGCGCCTGCTGCTGAAGGTGCAATCAAAGACGCTGTGAGCCAATTCTGGAACGACGACAAGATCTCTGTCGCCGACGGCGTGGCCAACATCGCCAAGGCAGCTGCGACCAAGTAAGTCGCCTAGGCTTGCGGCGCATGCCGCAGGACAGCGCGCCAACCCGTCTGCCTCCTTGGGGGCGGACGGGTTGGCTTTTATGCAGGTCCGCTCCATCAGGCTTTGGTGGAGTTAGTGAACACCGGTTCCAGTATGAAATCCTTTGAAAACACCATTCCTAAACTGGTCATCGCACCGGGCTTCGTGCTGGGCTTTGCCTTCATTTACGGCTTCATGGTGTGGAACGGAATTTTGTCGGTAACGGCTTCACGCATGCTGCCCAACTACGACGAATTTGTCGGGTTGGACCAGTACGCCCGTTTGTGGGACATGGACCGCTGGTGGCTGGCCCTGCGCAATCTCGGGATCTTCAGTGTGTTGTATGTGGGCGGCTCTATGCTGCTCGGTATGGGACTGGCCATTTTTCTGGACCAGAAAATCCGCTTCGAAGGCCTGCTGCGCACGATTTACCTCTACCCCATGGCCCTGTCGTTCATTGTGACCGGCACGGCCTGGAAATGGATTTTGAACCCGAGCCTGGGGCTCGAAAAACTGATGCACGACCTGGGGTGGCTCAGTTTTCATTTTGACTGGCTGGTGCAAAGCGACACCGCCATTTACTGCGTGGTGATTGCTGGCATTTGGCAGTCCGCAGGCTTTGCCATGGCGCTCTCGCTGGCCGGTTTGCGGGGCATAGACGACAGCATTATCAAAGCCGCCCAAATGGACGGTGCCACGTTGCCGCGCATCTACTGGCGCATCATCTTGCCGATCTTGCGGCCAGTGGTGTTTTCAACCGTGCTGGTGTTGTCCCACCTCTCCATCAAGAGTTTTGACCTGGTCATGGCGCTGACTGCCGGCGGTCCGGGCTATGCCTCCGATGTGCCTGCCACCTTCATGTATGTGATGAGCTTCACCCGCGGCCAGATCGGTCTGGGTGCCGCCAGTGCCACCATGATGCTGGCCACCGTGGCGGCCATTGTGGTGCCGTATTTGTACAGCGAGCTGCGCACCAAGGCGCACACGCACTGAAGCGGCTCTCACCCTCGCATTGCCATGAACACCTCGACCCTTTCCCGCATCGTTTTGTACGCCGTGTTGCTGCTGGCAGCCTGCTTTTTTCTGGCGCCGCTGTATGTGATGCTGGCCACGTCTTTCAAGGACGCAGCGCAAATCCGAGCCGGCAATCTGCTGAGCCTGCCCACCTCGTTGAATCTGGACAGTTGGCGCCTGGCCTGGGACAGTGCCTGCACCGGTGTGGATTGCCGGGGTCTCAAGCCCTATTTCGTCAACTCGGTGGTGATGGCGGTGCCTGCGGTGCTGATTTCCACCGCCTGGGGTGCGGTGAACGGCTACGTGCTCAGCATGTGGAAGTTCAAAGGCAGCGAGCTCTTGTTCGGCTTCATGCTGTTTGGTGTATTCATGCCGTTTCAGGTGGTTCTTTTGCCTATGAGCCAGGTGCTGGGTTTTCTGGGGCTGTCGAGTTCCCTGACAGGCTTGGTGCTGGTGCATTGCATCGCGGGACTAGCGGGCACCACCTTGTTCTTCCGCAATTACTACGCGGCCATTCCGCGTGAACTGGTGAATGCCGCGCGTATTGATGGCGCGGGGTTCTGGCGCATTTTTTGGCGCATTGTGCTGCCATTGTCCACGCCCATTTTGATGGTGACCTTGATCTGGCAGTTCACCAATATCTGGAACGATTTTCTGTTTGGCGTGGCGTTCAGCGGCGCGGACAGCAAGCCCATAACCGTGGGTTTGAACAACATGGCCAACACCTCAAGCAGTGTCAAAAGCTACAACGTGGACATGGCAGCCGCCGTGATCGCAGGCTTGCCGACCATGCTGGTGTACGTGCTGGCGGGTCAGTATTTTGTCAAAGGCCTGACGGCCGGCGCAGTCAAAGGATAGTTGTATGGCAGCCTCTCTCACCATCTCCGGCATTCGAAAAGCATTCGGCAAAGGCGCCAATGCGGTCGAAGTGCTCAAGCGCATCGACATCGATGTCGCACCCGGCGAATTTTTGATCCTGGTGGGCCCCTCCGGTTGCGGCAAGTCCACCTTGCTCAACATCATTGCCGGTCTGGAAGACCCCACCGAAGGCGAAGTGCGCATCGCGGGCAACAACGTGGTGGGCGTCGCGCCTGCCCAGCGCGACATTGCCATGGTGTTTCAGAGCTATGCGCTCTACCCAACCATGAGCGTGGCGGACAACATCGGTTTTGCTTTGGAAATGCGCAAGGTGCCCAAGCCGCAACGGGAGGCGCGCATTGCCGAGGTCGCG
This sequence comes from uncultured beta proteobacterium, assembly GCA_903928635.1. Taxonomy (GTDB): domain Bacteria; phylum Pseudomonadota; class Gammaproteobacteria; order Burkholderiales; family Burkholderiaceae_C; genus Allorhodoferax. Next base: position 7,001 of record CAIYRQ010000203.1, read on the forward strand.
GCTATGCTTCAAATCTCCCACTTGCTGGACCGCCGCCCCGCGCAACTGTCGGGTGGCCAGCGCCAGCGCGTGGCCATGGGACGGGCCTTGGCCCGCGATCCGCAGTTGTTCTTGTTTGACGAGCCGCTGTCCAACCTGGATGCCAAGCTACGCGTGGAAATGCGCGCCGAAATCAAACGACTGCACCAAATTGCGGGCATCACCAGCGTGTATGTCACGCATGACCAGATCGAGGCCATGACGCTGGGCAGTCGCATCGCCGTCATGAAAGACGGTGTGCTGCAGCAAATTGGCACGCCTGATGAAATTTACCGCACGCCCAGCAACGCCTATGTGGCGGGCTTCATCGGCTCACCGACCATGAACTTCATTCCCGGCGAATTGCAAGGCACGGGTGATGCATCCCGTTTTGTGTTCGCGGGCGGTGCGTTGGAACTTCCTGGCCCGACGCAAGGCGCCGTCACCTTGGGCCAGCGCCCGGAGCATGTGCACCTGAGCGACGATGCGCCTTGGCGCGGTACCGTCAGCCTGGTAGAGCCCACGGGGGCAGACACCTATGTGGTGGTGCAGACCGAAGCGGGGGTCATCACGGTGCGCGCTGCGGCCAATACCAAAATTCAGGTGGGGCAAAACATCGGCTTGACCGTCAGCAGTCGCCACAACAACTGGTTTCACCCGACCAGCGGCGTGCGCCTGTAGTCTGCGGTAAGCAGGCCCTGCGCCTGTTACAGGGGCAAGGTCAGACGCACCAGCAGGCCATGCGGCGTCACGGAATGCGCCTGCACGCTGCCGCGGTGGCGTTGGGCAATTTCCGCCACGATGGCCAAGCCCAGCCCGCAACCACCGGGCAATTCGCTGGCGCGCCAAAAGCGTTCGAACAAATGGTCCAGGTCGGCGGCAGCGACGCCGGGGCCATTGTCTTCAACCTCCAGTTGGCATTCACCCGATGCGCTTGCGCGCACGCGCAGCGTGACGCTGGCGTCGCGCGGGCAATAGACCAAGGCGTTGTCGATCAGGTTGTTCAGGGCTTCGCGCAGCAAAATGCGATCGGCACGCACTTGGAGATGGTCTTCGCCCTCGTAGCCCAGGTCAATACCCGCTGCCAGCGCGCGCGGTGTCCATTCGCGAGCCACTTCACGCGCCAGCGTTGCGACGTCCACCGGCACCGGCGTCACTTCCGCTTCGGTGCGGGCCAGTGACAGCAGCTGCTGAACCAGGTGCGCGCTGCGTTGTGCGCTTTTGTGTACTTTGCTCAGGCGCGCATGCAAGGCCTGCGGCTCGTGTTCCTGCATTGCCATTTCCGTCTGGCTGATCAGTCCGGCCAGCGGCGTGCGCAGCTGGTGGGCGGCATCATTCAAAAAGCGTTTCTCCTGGCTCATGCTGCGCCGCAGGCTGGTCAAAAGTTGGTTCAGCGCCTGCGCCAGCGAGTGCACTTCTTGCGGTGCTTGCGCGAGCTCAATGGGCGACAGAGAGGCGGCGCTGCGGTTGGCCAGTTGCGCCTCCAGGCGCGCCAGCGGGGACAGGCCGCGGCGGATGCCCGTGTACATCAACACGCCCAACACGGCACCCAAAAGCAAGAGTGGAAACAGCACATCGCGCACCAGTTCTCGGGCAATGGCTTGCTGCACTGCCAAACTCTTGGCCACTTGCACCCGCATGCGTTGCTCAGTCGGTCCATCGCCGAAGGGCAACTCAATCGACGCTACCCGCATCGCTTTACCGTCCAATTCAATTTGGTAGAGCACAGGAATGTTGTCTGGTTGCAGTACCGTCGCGCCATGGGGACCGGGTAGCGTGGTATTGCCCAGCAAAAAACTGCCAGGCGGGGACGACACCATATAGGCAAGGCGGTCGTTAGGGTCTTGTTCCAGCACGGCCTGGGCGGCTTTGGGAAAGTCCACCAGCAAACCCGATCCCAGGGGTTTGACCTGGCGCGCAAGCGCTTTCACCGACTGGGTGAGCGACTCGTCGATGGTTTTTTCGGCGTAGATCAGGGCCACTCTGAATGCCAACACGCCGCCCATCAGCCATAGCAAAAGTTGGGGCAGCAAGAGCCACCATAACAATTGCCGCTTGAGGGAAAAGCCAGCTGGTGCGATGGAGCTCATGCTGAGCGCAACTCCAGCATGTAGCCCAGCCCGCGGACGTTGCGGATGTTGAATTCGCTTCCGTACAGCTTGCGCCGCAGCCGGTGCACATACACCTCCAAGGCATTGGAGCTGCTGCCCGCACCACCCTCTGGGGCCTGGTTTTGCCAGACCGAAAGGACATCTTCTCGGCTGACCACTTGGTCCAGTTGTTTCATCAGCAAGGTGAGCAAAGACCACTCACGGTGTGTGAGTTCCATGGCTTCTTCGCCCAGCCACGCTACAGGCAACTGGGGGTCAATGCGCAAGCGATGCAGTGGTTCTTCCTCGGTTTGCAAGCTGCCGTCAAAGGCGGGCATGCGTGAGCGACGCAGCATGGCGCTCAGGCGTGCCAATAGCTCTGCCATATCAAAGGGTTTCGTGAGGTAGTCATCCGCGCCTGCATTGAGGCCTTGCACTCGGTCATCAATGTCATCGCGCGCGGTGAGCACCAACACCGGCAAATGCGGCAGGCGCTGACGAATCCAACGCAAGACCACAAAACCATCCATTGCGACACCTCTTGCCGGGGGCAGGCCCAGGTCAAGGACCACACCGTCAATCTTGGTGGATTCGAGAAGCAGCTGCGCCTGTGCACCATCGCTGGCCGCGTCCACCGTATGGCCCGCATATTGGAGCTGTGCACACAAGCCGTCGCGCAGCAGTTCGTCGTCTTCCACCAAGAGCAAGTGCGCCATCTCTCAATCAGCCTTCATGGAATGCAGCGCCAAAGCGCGGGCGTGTGCCACGGCGTGGCCAATGGCCGGCCCGTGGGCGCCAGTTTGCACCGCTGCCGCTGCAACCTGTTCTGTAGCCACCCCCCGTGCCAACTCCAAAGCACGCAGTAAACGTGCGCCCTGCGGGTAGGCTGCCTTTTCTTTGCCCAAACGCCCCCGGGCATCGCATTCGCAGGCCTGCACGATCTGTGCAAAGCGTTCCGGCTTGCGAAATGCATCGCAGCGCTCCAACAAGCGCACGGTGGCCGCTGCATCCAGGGCCGCACTGCGGTGGATGTTGCCGTGCTCGCGCGCCACGACTTCCGCC
>CAIYRQ010000204.1 GCA_903928635.1 uncultured beta proteobacterium
CATCGAGCAAGGCGCGGTGATGGGCGACTCCTGGGGCATGGAAACGCCTCTGTGGTTCGCGCCCAAGGGCAGCGAGGCCAAGGACATCGTGTCCTTCCACCGCTCCAACGACTTTGAACCCATCAAGGCTGAATGCAAGGCGGTGCGCGAAGCCGTTGGCGTGACCGAGGTTGCTAACTTTGCCAAATACGAAATCACCGGCCCCGGTGCAGAGGCCTGGTTGCAAAGCCAGATGACCAACACCTTGCCGAAAAAAGGCCGCTTGCAGCTGTGCCCCATGCTCAACCACCAGGGCAAGATCATTGGCGACTTCACCATTGCCAAAGCCGACGACGAGCGCTTCATGATGTGGGGCTCCAGCCAGGCACAGGTTTACCACATGCGTTGGTTTGAGCAGACACTGCCCAAAGACGGCTCGGTGTCCGTCAAGCCCTATGGCATGAAGCTCATCGGCCTGTCGATTGCCGGTCCGAAATCGCGTGAACTGCTCCAGCGCTTGACCGACGATGATGTGTCCAATGCGGCCTTCAAATTCATGGACTACCGTGAAATGGAAATCGCCACGGTGCAAGCCAAGGTCAACCGCGTCACTTACACCGGCGACTTGGGCTACGAGATTTGGGTGGCTCCTGAATACCAACGCCGCTTGTACGAAAGCATCATGGAAGCCGGTGCAGACCTGGGTATCAAAAACTTCGGTATGCGCGCTTTGTTGTGCCTGCGCTTGGAGAAGAACTTCGGTACCTGGTTCCGTGAGTTCCGTCCCATCTACGGCCCGTTTGAAGCCGGCCTGGACCGCTTTGTCAAACTGGACCAGCATGAGTTCATCGGCAAAGCGGCCGCGATCAAAGAAAAGGCCGACGGCCCCAAAAAGACGCGCATCTTCATGGTGGTGGACGCGCTCGACTGCGACGTGATGGGCGACGAACCCATCTGGGTGGATGGCAAGGTCGTCGGATGGGTTACGTCTGGTGGCTATGGCCACTATGTGGACCAGTCGCTGGCGCAAGGCTACATCCCCACTGAATGCTTCAAACCCGATATGACGCTGGAGATTGAAATCCTGGGTGAGCGCCGTGCAGCACGTCTGCAAATGGATCCGCCGTTTGATCCCGAAGCCAAGCGCATGCGCATGTAAGAGGAGTTTTTGATGTCCCATTACTCAGCCTGGTCCCTGCTGCGCAATGCACTGTCGGGACACAAAAATTGGGACCGCGCCTGGCGCGACCCCGAGCCCAAGAAGAGCTACGACGTGGTCATCGTGGGCGGCGGTGGCCATGGGTTGGCCACGGCCTACTACCTGGCCAAGAACCACGGCATCAAAAATATTGCCGTGCTGGAAAAAGGCTACATCGGCTCGGGCAACGCGGGGCGCAACACCACCATCGTGCGCTCCAACTACATGATGCAGGACAACACGGCGTTTTATGAGCACTCCATGTCGCTGTGGCGCGGCATGTCGCAGGACCTCAATTACAACGTGATGTTCTCGCCACGCGGCTATTTGTACGTGACCATGTCGCCCAGCGCGCAGGACGCGCAAATCCGCCGGGCCAACATCATGCGCCTGAACGGTATTCGCGCCGACATCCTTACGCGCGAAGACGTGATGAAAGAGGCACCCTACCTCGATTTTTCGGACAACGCCCGCTTTCCGATTTACGGCGCCATGCTGCAACCCGACGCAGGCACTGCCCGCCACGATGCCGTGGTTTGGGGCTATGCACGTGCCGCGAATGCGCTGGGCGTGGACATTATTCAAAACTGCGAAGTGCTGGATTACCAGTGGTCGGGCGAGCGCATTACCGGCCTCAAGACCACCCGCGGTGACATCAGCGCAGGCAAGGTCGGTATTGCGGTGGCGGGCCACACCTCGGTACTGGCCCAAAAAGCAGGACTTGAACTGCCCATCGAAAGCCATGTGCTGCAGGCCTATGTGAGCGAGTCCATCAAGCCGGTGGTGAACCACGTCGTAGTCTGGTCGGCGTCTTACTTCTACTTCTCGCAGTCCGACAAAGGTGGGCTGGTGTTTGGTGGCCATATTGACCGCTACAACTCCTACGCCCAGCGCGGCAACCTGGCCAATGTGAGCGAAGTGACCCAAGCGCTGGTGAGTGCCATGCCGAGTGCTGCGCGCTTGCGGGTGCTGCGCCACTGGGGCGGCATCATGGACATGACGCCCGACGGCAGCCCCATCATCACTAAGACGCCGGTGGACGGCCTTTACCTCAATGGTGGCTGGTGCTATGGCGGCTTCAAAGCCACCCCCGCCTCGGGCTGGTGCTTTGCCCATACCATCGCCAACGATGCGCCGCACGCTTACAACGCAGGCTTCACGATGGACCGTTTTTCAAAAGGACGTTACATCGACGAAGCCGGCACCGGCCCCTACAACCACTTGCAGTAAGAGGAGGCGCACCCCATGCTCCGCATCAATTGCCCCCACTGCGGGCTGCGCGACCACGAAGAGTTCAGCTACTTCGGCGACGCCACCAAAGCCTACCCTGCCCTGACGACCGCGCCGTCGGCGGAGAACCACGACGCCTGGGTGGACGCGGTTTACACACGCAAAAACCCCAAAGGCATCCACACCGAATTCTGGCAACACACGCTGGGCTGCCGCCGCTGGCTGGTGGTGAAGCGCCATACCGTCACGCACGACATTGAGTCGGTGGTCATCGCCAGCGAGAGAGAACTGCCATGACGCAAGCCACATCCACCAACGCAGGCGCATACCGCCTGGCCCAGGGCGGTCGCATTGAGCGCAACACGCCGCTGACTTTCACATTGGACGGCAAGTCCTTCCAAGGCTTTGCCGGTGACACGGTGGCATCTACCCTGCTCGCCCATGGCGAGCATTTGGTCGCACGTTCGTTCAAATACCACCGTCCGCGCGGCATCATGGCCGCGGGGGTCGAGGAAGCCAACGCCCTCTTGACCGTGGGCGCCAACGGCACGCACGAGCCCAATATCGCAGCCACCGTTATAGAGCTGGAAAACGGCCTGCGCACCCGCACGCAAAACGCCTGGCCGTCCGTCAAATTCGATGCCATGGCCATCACCTCGGTGCTGTCGCCGTTTTTCGTGGCCGGTTTTTATTACAAAACCTTTATGGGCCCGACGCGCCATGCGTGGATGCTGTACGAGCATTTCATCCGCAAGGCGGCCGGTCTGGGGGCCTCGGTCAATGACGCCGATGTGCACCGCTACGACTGGCACAACGACTACACCGACGTGCTGGTGATCGGCTCCGGCGCGGCCGGACTGAGCGCTGCGCTGCAGGCTGCACGCGCCGGTTGCGAAGTCATGCTGGTGGAACAAGACTATGCGCTGGGTGGCGCGCTGCTGAACCAATCTGCCAACGGCGCCAAAGGCCAATGGCTGGCCACCATGCTGGCCGACCTGCAGGCCACCGGAAAGGTGCGCATGCTGACCCGCTCCACGGCCTTCGGCATTTACGACGGCAACACCGTGGGCGTGATTGAACGCACCGCGCCCGGGCAGGCTGATGCCGCCCATGGCGTGCCACGCCAGCGCATGCGCACTGTGCGGGCGAATGCCATCGTCATGGCCTGCGGCGCGATTGAGCGGCCGCTGGTGTTTGCGGGCAACGACAAACCCGGCGTCTTGCTCTCAAGTGCCGTCGGTGCTTATGTCAACCGCTATGCGGTGGCTCCAGGCAAACGCGCGGTGTTTTGCGTGAACAACGACGCTGCCTATGGCGACGCATTGGCATTGGCACGCGCCGGATCGCAAGTCAATGTGGTCGACTTGCGCAGCGTGGTGCAGCCCGGCCTGCTGGCGGCGGCATCGAGCGCCGGCATCACCGTGCAAACCGGCAGCACGGTGACCGACGTATACGGCCGCTTGCACGCCAAGCGCTGCCGCATTGCCGGATACGACGCCGCCACCGGCGCTGTCATGGGAGGCCCCATGGAGTTGGACGTCGACCTGGTGGCCATGTCGGGCGGCTGGACGCCCACCGTGCACCTGAGTTCCCACCGCAACGTTAAACCGGTTTACCGCAGCGACATTGCCTGCTTTGTGCCCGGCGGTTTTGACCGCGCGCAGTTTGGCGCGGGTGCCATGGTCGGCAGCCAGACCTGGCAAGACGCGATTGCCTCCGGCTGGCAAGCAGGCGCCCAGGCGGCTGCCATCAACGGTCGCAACTCCAACGACACCGCGCCGGTGTTGGAAGGCGACACCAGCACTGCCTTTGTCCCTGCTGGAACCTTGCTGGCAAGCAAACCTTCCGACAAAGCCTTTATCGATTTTCAAAACGACGTGACGGTGGCCGACGTGGAGCTCGCCCACCGCGAGGGCTACCAATCGGTGGAGCATCTCAAGCGCTACACCACGCTGGGCATGGGTACCGACCAAGGCAAGACGTCCAACATCAACGGCTTGGGCCTGATGGCAGCGGCGCGCGGCATCGACGTCATGGCAGCGGGCACCACGACCTTCCGACCACCTTACACCCCTGCAAGCTTGGGTGCCCTGGCTGGACGCAATGTGGGGCCCCATTTCCAGCCCGAACGTCGCACCTCTATGCACGACTGGCACGAGGCCCATGGTGGCGTCAAGATGGAAGCAGGACTCTGGCTGCGGCCGCTGTGGTACCGCACCCATGGCGCCACGATAGGCGAGGCCTACAAGGCCGAGATGGACTTTGTGCGCAGTTCGGTGGGTATTGCCGACACCTCCACGCTGGGCAAGATTGATGTGCAGGGACCCGATGCCGCCGAGTTTCTGGACCGCGTCTATGTCAATGGATTCTCCAAACTGGCGGTGGGCAAAGCGCGCTATGGCTTCATGCTGCGCGAGGATGGCATCGTGATGGACGACGGCACGACCACGCGGATCAGCGAAACCCAATTTTTCATGACCACCACGACCGCCCAGGCGGCCAAGGTCATGAGCCATCTGGAGTTCTTGCTGCAAGTGGTGTGGCCGACATTGCGCGTGACAGTGGCGTCGGTCACCGACCAATGGGCCGCCATGAGCGTGGCCGGTCCCCGCACACGCGACGCGCTGCAAGCGGCCTTCCCCCATCTGGACCTGAGCAACGCTGCCCTGCCCTTTATGGGCGTGTTGGACACCGTAGGCAGCGGTCCCTTGGCAGGGGTAGCGCTGCGCATCCTGCGCCTGACCTTCTCGGGCGAGCTGGCCTATGAAATTTTTACGCCCACCCACCACGGTCTGGCCGTGTGGGAGCACGTGCTAGGCGCAGGCAAGCCCTGGAATATGCAGCCCTATGGCCTCGAAGCCCTGGGCTCCCTGCGTATTGAGAAAGGCCATGTCGTGGGCTCTGAAATGGACGGACGCACCACCCTGGACGATCTGGGCGCAGGCAAGATGGCCAGCAAGACCAAGTCGTTCTGGGGCGACGCACTGCGCCGCAGCCCGCATCTGGCGAGCGAGAACCGGCCCACTTTGGTGGGTCTGGAGGCGGTGGACGACAAAAATCCGCCCAACAATGGATCCATTTTGTTTTTCGCCGACGACGTGATCAAGGGCCATGGCCGCGGCCATGTAACCTCCACGACCTACAGCAAATCGGTGGGCAAGGCGATTGCGCTGGGCCTGCTTCAGGGCGGCACCGCCCATGTCGGTGAGGAAATCGTTGCCACATCCCCCACCCAGGGCCGCACCTACCGCCTGCGGGTGGTCGATCCCTGCTTCCTGGACGCTGAAGGAGCGCGCTACCGTGTCTGATTCCACCTTTCGCAGCCCTTTTGCGGCCCTGATGCCGCGCCGTATGCCCAACCGCCAAGGCGAGGTTCAGGTTCGTCTTGATGCACAGCGCCTGAGCAGCGTCGTTCAAATCAGCACCTGGATGGGCGGAACACAGTCCTTGTGTATGGCAATGGCTGGTGCATTGGAGACGACCGACCTGTTTCCCTTGCCGGACACCACCGGCCAAACGCTGCAATGCGCCCTGGGTCTCCTGATGCGCACAGGGCCGCACGAATTCATGCTTGTGGGCGACGGCGCGGCGCCGCTGGAGACCTTGCGCAAACACGTGACGCCGGAAATCGGGTCCGTGCTCGACCTCAGCCATGCGCGCTGCCGGGTCCAAGTGGAGGGTCCCAAAGCGGTAGATGCGCTGAGCAAATTGTTCGCGCTGGACTTCCGCGATGCGGCATTTCCGGTGGGTCAGGTCAAGCTCACGGGCCACCACCATGTGCCCTGCAGCATCCACCGCAGAGGCTCAGACCGCTTTGACCTGTACCTGCTGAGCACCTATGCCCACGGTCAACTCGAGTCTCTGCACGATGTTGCGCTGGAATACGGCGTGGAATTGACCCTCGGGTAACGCTCGCCTCACAGGCGTCAAACCGGTGCTCAGACCGACTCCAGAGGTAAAGTTGGGTGAAGAATCACGGGAAACAGCGTCGGCGCGGGCTGAGCCTGGGGTTTGAAACACGGAACTATTAAGATCGCGACCCAACGGGCAGCCCTTATCCCGAACATCGAAAAATCGGACAGTTATGAATTTCACCAAAATCTCTTGGGGCGCGTGTACCCTGATCGTTGGCTTGGGTTTGTGTGCCTGCAGCGACAAAAAACCTGTGGACAGCGCGCCCGCTGCACCAAGCTCGGCGTCCGCGTCTGCCGGGGCCAGTGCGTCCGCGCCTGCATCTGCGGCATCTGCGCCGGCAGGCCCCCCGGTGACCGTGTCTACGGTCAAAGCGGAAGCCAAAGACCTGGCGGTGAACCTGCGCGCCACGGGAACCGTGTTTCCGCTGGCCAGCGTGGATATCAAATCCCAGATCAACTCTGTGGTGACCAAAATGCACATCAATGGTGGGCAGTTTGTGCGCATCGGCGACCCTTTGTTCACGCTCGACGCGCGTGCCGACGAAGCCAACTTGGCCAAAGCGCGTGCTCAATATGCCAAAGACCAGGCCTTGCTGGCCGATACGCAACGCCAACTCAAGCGGGCCCAGGAGCTGCTGGCACAAAATTTTGTCGCAAAAAGCGCGGTAGACACAGCGCAAGCCGCAGTGGACTCTGCTTCAGCAACACTTCTGGCGGATCAAGCCGCCATTGACGCGGCGAAAGTTGCGGTGTCTTACAACCACATCACTTCACCATTGAACGGTCGCGCTGGTGCGCTGAGCGTATCAAACGGAACGGCTTTGCAGGCCAACACAAGTCCTATCGTCACCATCACGCAAATTGACCCGATTGCAGTGACCTTTAACTTGCCGCAACGCAACCTGGCGGATGCCATTGCCGCGCTCAAGGACGGGGGCGCCAAAGTCACCGCGACCCTGGCAGATGGCGGCGGAAGTTTCCAAGGGCGCTTGTACTTTGTGGACAATGCAGTCGATCCAAGCTCTGGCACGGTACGGGCCCGCGCCCTGTTTGACAATAAAAAAGGCAGTCTGTGGCCCGGGGCCTATGTTGAGATATCGCAGACCATCAATACGCTCAAAGATGCCGTGGTAGTGCCACAGGCGGCTCTGATTCAATCGGCCCGCGGAACCATTGTGTATCTGGTGGAAGACGGCAAAGCGGTGCTAAGGCCGGTTAAGCAGGTCGGAGGCCAAAGCGGAGAAGCTGCCATTACGGGCATCGCGGCGGGTGACACCGTGGTCGTCGAGGGCAAACAAAACCTGCGCCCCGGATCCCTGGTGGTAGAGCGGGCCAAAGAGCCCAAGGCGGGCGCCTCAAGTCCCGCCGCTGGAGCGTCGGGCGCGACGGGCGCCACCCCGGCCGCTACCGCATCCCGCACTGCGCCATGAATTTTTCCGAACTCTTTATTCGCCGTCCAGTGATGACGGTGTTGCTGAATGTGGCAATGATTGGTGCAGGCGTCATCGGCCTGCGCAACATTCCGATTGCAGCTCTGCCCAGCTACGACACGCCGGTCATTAACGTGTCCGCCAGCTTTCCGGGTGCGAACCCAGAAACCATGGCCAGCTCGGTGGCTTTGCCGTTGGAAAAGCAATTTCAAACAGTTCCTGGCCTCAAGACCATCAGTTCCAGCAGCACATTGGGCAGCACCTCGTTGACCCTGGAATTTGAGCAGGACCGCAATATCGATGCGGCGTCCGTCGATGTGCAGGCGGCACTCCTGCGCGCGCAGAAGTCATTGCCCGTCGACATGACGGTGCCACCCTCCTACCGCAAGGTCAACCCTGCGGATGCGCCTGTTTTGTTGATTGCGCTCACTTCGCCCTCGCTGTCGCCTGCAGACCTGCAGGACTACGCGGAGCATCTGATATCGCCGAGTTTTTCAACTATCGATGGCGTGGCACAGGTCAATATCTATGGCGCAAAACGCTTTGCCGTACGGGTGCGTGTCAGGCCCGACGCCATGCTTGCCGCCAATATCAGCTTGGATGAACTCAGCAACGCTCTGCGGGCTGCAAATGTGAACACGCCGGTGGGAACCCTGGATGGCCCGAAGCAAACCCTGGTGCTTCAAGCCAATAAGCAGTTAAAAACCGCTTCGGACTTTGGCAATTTGATCATCAGCGCCAAGGGTGGAATTCCGGTGCGTTTAAAAGACCTGGCGAAGGTTGAAAACAGCGTAGAGACACTGAAGAGTTGGGCCACCTTGAACGGCGAGAACTCCATCACCATTGCCATTCAACGCCAACCCGGCGCCAACACAGTGCGCCTGGTCGACACCGTTCGTGCGGCCATTCCGGACTTGCAAGCCCAAATGCCGCAGTCGGTGCAAATGACCCCGATCAACGACCGCTCGGTCTCGGTTCGCGACGCCCTGCATGACGTTTCCTTGACCCTGGCGGGAACCATTGTGTTGGTCGTCCTGGTGATTTTTCTGTTCTTGCGCCGGTTTATGGCGACCGCGATCCCCACTTTGTCGTTGCCGATCTCCCTGATGGGCGCCGTGGCATTGTTGTGGGGCCTGTCGTACAGCCTGGACAATATTTCGCTGTTGGGGCTGACCTTGGCCGTCGGGTTGGTGGTGGACGACGCTATTGTGGTGCTCGAAAATATCATTCGCCATGTGGAAAACGGTGAGGCACCCTTCCACGCTGCATTGGTCGGCGCCCGCGAGGTCGGCTTCACGATCGTGTCAATTTCGACGTCGCTCATCGCCGTTTTTATCCCGATTTTCTTTATGCCGGGCGTTATTGGCCTGTTGTTCCACGAATTTGCCGTGGTCGTAGGGCTGGCCATCATCGTTTCGGCATTCGTGTCGTTGACATTGGTGCCGATGTTGGCCGGTCGCTTCCTGACCGATGACGCACACAAAAAACAGCCCGGCCTGTTGGTGCGGCTTTTCGAGCGAGGCTTTGACGCCACCCTGGCGGGTTACACCCGGGTATTGGACCTGGCGCTGGGCCACCGCAAAACTATATTGGTGCTGGCAGCAGGCACTTTCGTAGCCACTTTTTGGTTGGTCAGCATCATTCCCAAGGGCTTTTTCCCTGAGGAGGATATTGGTCAAATTCAGATATCCACTGAAGCCAGTGAAGACATTTCGTTTCCTGCCATGGTGGCACTCCAAGAGCGCGCTGCGGCGATATTGCGTGCCGACCCCAACATCAATGCGGTGAGCTCGTTCAATGGCGGCAACAACGCCCAAAATTCCGGCCGCATGTTTGTCAGCCTTAAACCGCAGGGACAACGGCTGCCGATGAAACAGGTGATCGAAGGACTTCGCAAGAAACTGCGCAACGTGGCTGGCATCAACGTGTTCATGCGGCCAGTGCAAAACCTGCAGCTCGGTGGACGTCAGAGCAAGGCGCAGTTCCAGTACATTTTGCAAAGCGTGAAGGCGGACGAACTCAACGGCTGGGCCAGCAAGCTCCAGGAACGCATGCGGGCGGACCCGATTTTCCGCGACGTGACAAGCGACGCCCAGCTCCGTGCCTTGCAGGCCCAACTGAATATCGACCGAGACCGGGCCAATGCGCTCGGCATTTCCGTGGACTCGATTCGCTCGGCGCTGTTTAGTGCTTTCGGCGAACGCCAGGTCTCTACCATTTACCTGCCCGTGGACACTTACCAAGTGATCATGGAAGTCGCCCCTGAAGCAAAAATGGACGAAGCCGCGCTGTCAGGCATCTATGTTCGGGCTAACACGGGCGCTTTGGTGCCCCTGTCCAGCTTTACGACGGTGGAGCGCACTGTGGGTCCGACTGCGATCAACCATGTGGGCCAGCTTCAAGCGGTGACCGTGTCCTTTAACTTGGCGCCCGGCGCTGCCTTGGGGGACGCCACGGCAAAAATCGACGCCGCGCGCGAAGCCATCCAATTACCGTCCAGCATCATTACCACCTATGGTGGTGACGCTGCCGTGTTCAAGAGCTCGCAGGGCAGCCAAATGATCTTGGTGATCGCGGCCCTCCTGGTCATCTACATCTTGCTGGGGGTGCTGTACGAGAGCTATATCCACCCTATCACTATTTTGGCCGGGCTGCCTTCAGCGGCGGTGGGCGCCTTGGCCACTTTGATGCTGTTTGGCCAGGATTTGACCTTGATTGCCACCATCGGCATCGTGCTCTTGATTGGTATCGTGAAAAAGAACGCGATCATGATGATCGACTTTGCCCTGGAAGCCCAGCGCCACGACGGAATGACGCCGCACGAGGCCATACGCACCGCCTGTATCTTGCGCTTTCGCCCCATCATGATGACCACCCTGGCCGCCATGGTGGGCGCATTGCCAATCGCTTTGGGGGTCGGTGCGGGCGCCGAGTTACGCCAGCCCTTGGGTCTTGCCGTGGCCGGTGGCCTGGTGTTTTCTCAAGCGATTACGCTGTTCATCACACCGGTGCTTTATTTACTGATGGACCGCTTCAGCGGCAAAGGACCAGACACCCGTCCAGACACCGTTACGGCGTGAGCCCGGTCTGTCTGAGGCGCAAGCCTACCAATGGCGAGACCCACGATCGTGCCAGTAGCCGTGGCCGTAGAAGCCCAAAGGACTCAAGGGTGAGGGATAGAAAAACGGCGCTGGCTGCACCGAGATGTAACTGGTGACCGGTGGGGCTTGCGGCGCTTGCACCAGTACGGGGTTGGCGCTCTGCAGGCTACCCACCGGAGTGACTTGCACAGCAATCGTCGGTCCTGGATCATTGGGCATTTGCACCGAATATTGTGATCCGCCAAATTCATACACCACGTTGTAGGCCACCACGCGGTTTTCATAAAAATTCTGTACGCCGCAGCGCTGGACATTTTCCGTATGAACGGGCGCCGGGCCCTCAAACCGATCCCCAATCAATGCGCCTCCAACCATCCCAATGGCGGTCGCAGCCGCCCTGCCCTGCCCATGCCCAACTGCTGCATTGCCGAGAGCCCCGCCCGTGATAGCGCCGATCAGGGCGCCAGCGCCACTGTTGGGGCCTTGCAAATTGACCTGATCCGTGGTGCACATGCGACGGGGAATGGTCACCTGTTGGACCACAGGCGTGGCGGACAGAACCCGGCCGAGATCGTCGGCCCATACAGCGGAAACAGCACTAAGAGCACAGGTTGCTGCGATCCAATATTTCATAACGACCTTTCGTTGTTGTGCTTCCATAACGCGGACAAACGAAGGATTGTTGACCGGCACGACAGGCTTTACCTACCAGTAACAAGTCAGGCCTCACCGCGTGCGCCACGAGCAAAAGCTGGATGGATAATCCAGAGCTGCTGTCCCTAACAACCTGTTTTTATCCACCCATGCCTGGTTCCCAACCATTTCCCGCCGACAAAACCACGCCTAGACTCTTTGGGCTCTTAGCGCTTGCACTGATCGGCTTGGCCTTGGTTCCCACGGTGTGGCCCGAATTGGACTTGGCAGTCGCCCAATGGTTTGCACCACCCGACGGCTATGTTGATGCGAAGTCCTGGTGGTGGGTGCGCGGGATTAACCTGTACATACCCGCCATTTTTCGCTGCTTGGTTTTTGTGGCAATCGGCTTGTGGATCGTCGCGACCAAGAGCGCCGCATGGAGGGCATGGCGGCTTCCGCTGGCCTTCTTCATCCTTTCAGGGGCCTTAGGGCCTGGCCTGGTCGTGAATGCAGGGTTCAAAGAACATTGGCAGCGCGCACGTCCCTATGAGGTGGTGAACTTTGGTGGCACCGAACAATTTACCCGCGGAGGCCTTATCACCGACCAGTGTGACAACAACTGCTCTTTTGTCAGCGGCCATGTGGCCTGCGGTTTCTTTTTTGCCTCCTTGATGCTGGTGCAACGGCGGCGCCAGCGCTATTGGGCGGTGGTCGGATGCGCGGCCGGCGGCGCAATTGCATTTGCGCGCATGGCAGATATGGCCCATTGGCTGAGTGACACCCTGTGGGCCGCACCCATCACCTGGGTTTGCAGCTGGCTGGTGTGGCGTGCCTTGGTATGGGCCTACGAGGCAGCCGACAAGCCTTCGCGAATGGTGGGATAGCGCAGCCGCAGCCGCAGCTCGTGCTTCATGCGGGCATTCACCATGCGGCGCGACTCGGACATAAAGCTCAGCTGCATGGCGCCCAACTCCGTTTTCGCCCGTGCGCGGCTGATACGCGGTGGCGGCGCCATCCCGTACAAAGTCGCCGCTGCGTCAAAGTAATCGCCCATTTTCAAAGCTGTGTCGTCATTCACGTTGTAGCAACGCAGCGGTCTGCCACGCCACAAGGCCATCACGCAAGCCCGCGCGAGATCATCCGCATGGATGTGGTTGGTAAAGACATCGTCCTGCGCGTCAAGGACCGGCAAGCCCTTTCGCAGGCGCTCCAGCGGTGTGCCGCCCTCCCGGTTGGGGGCATAAATACCCGGGATGCGCAATACGCAGGCGACAGCTCCTGAAGATCGCCCGAAAAAGCGAACGCTGGCCTCGGCATCGGCGCGCCGTTGGGCGCGCGGTGTGGTGGCCGACAGCGTGCGCACCTCGTCCACCCAGGCGCCTCCACAGTCGCCGTATACACCGCTGGTAGATCCGTAGACCAGGCATTGCGGCACGCTGCGCAGACACAGCGCACGCAAGAGCGCCCGCGTGCGGTCATCCTCGTAGCCCAGCGTGGCTGGCGGCGCCAGATGCAGCACCCGTTGCCCGAGTCCCGCCAGCCGGCGCAAGGTTTGCGGGCGGTCCAGATTGCCCCACAAAGGCGTGACACCGAGGGCACGCAACTCTGGCGCCCGAGAGCGCTGCGAGGTCAGAGCCCGCACCGTGACTTTGCCTTGCAGCTGCCGGGCGACCCGCACCCCAACGTCACCACAACCCACGATCAAAACGCGTGGACGGCGAAAGCGCGAGGGCAAGGCTCCGAGGGGGGATTGGTTTGAGGGCAAAATCGAGGGCTCCACGGATCAACGCCTTCAAGGATACCCAATTCAATGACCGCCAGCGCTTCTTCTTTCACCGTCACGGTGGAACCCAGCGGCACCGCCTTCAGCACCAACCCGGACGAAACGCTGTTGGCCGCCGGCATACGCCAGGGCGTCGGGCTGCCCTACGGCTGCAAAGACGGCGCCTGCGGCTCGTGCAAATGCAAGATGGTGTCCGGCCGCGTGATGCAGGCCAATTTCCAGCGCAAAGCCTTGAGCGTCGAAGAAGAAGCCGCCAATTTCGTGCTGACCTGCTGTGCCACCGCCCAAAGCGACATCGTGCTGGAATCGCGCCAAGTCACCCCTGCCGGCGCCCTGCCCATTAAAAAGATGCCTACGCGCGTCGCCAGCATGGTCAAGAAATCTGCCGACGTGGTGGTGATGCAGCTGCAGCTACCCGCCAACGACAGTTTTGCCTACCGCGCAGGCCAGTACATTGAATTCATCATGCGCGACGGTACGCGGCGCAGCTATTCCATGGCCAATGCACCCCACACCGGCCCAGCGCTGGAGCTGCACATCCGTCACATGCCAGGTGGCCGGTTTACCGATCTGGTGTTTGGCTCCATGAAGGAAAAAGACATTCTGCGCATCGAAGGGCCGTTTGGTTCCTTCTTTTTGCGCGAAGACTACGACAAGCCCCTGGTGTTTCTGGCCTCGGGCACCGGTTTCGCGCCGCTCAAAGCATTGCTGGAACACATGCAGCACTGCGGCATCACCCGCCCCACGACGCTGTACTGGGGGGGGCGCCGCCCATGCGACCTGTACATGGAAGACTGGATTCAGGCCCAAATGGCACTGATGCCACAACTGCGCTACGTGCCGGTGGTGTCGGACGCCCTGCCCGAGGATCAATGGACGGGACGCACCGGCTTCGTCCATTTGGCGGTGCTGCAGGACTTTCCCGACCTGTCCAGCCACCAGGTCTATGCCTGTGGTGCACCCATCGTGGTGGAGTCGGCGCGCAGCAGCTTCAGTGCCCAGGCAGGCTTGCCTGCCGATGAATTCTTCGCAGATTCGTTTACCTCGGCCGCAGACACGGCGCGCTGAAAGAGTGCGGCCCTAGGGGGGTGGCGGAGCAGGCTTGAGTTCGCTCAGCACCACCGCGCCAACCACAATCACCGCACCCAGCACAGCACGTTGCGTCATGGTCTCAGATAGCCACACCCAAGCGAACAAAGCGGCGAATACCGGCTCCATGGCATAAATCACTGCCGATTGGTTGGCATTGACGTAACGCTGGGCCACGGCCTGCAGGAAAAACATGGCCGCAGAAGCCACGACACCCAGGTACAGCAGACCGGCAAGCAGTTCCGGATCCAAGCGCTGCGGCAAAGTGTGCACCCTCTCCCAGCCGCCCGTGGCGAACATCCAGACGCTGCCCATGAGCGCCATGCAAAACATCTGGGCGGCAGCCAGCTGAATCGGAACGTGCTTGCGCGAACG
>CAIYRQ010000205.1 GCA_903928635.1 uncultured beta proteobacterium
GCTTTATTGGCAGTCACCACATGCTTGCCCGCAGCAATGGCTTCGAGCACCAGCGTCTTGGCAATGCCATAGCCGCCAATGAGCTCAATCACAATATCAATGTCTTTGTTGGCGATCACGGCACGGGCGTCATTGACGACCTTCACGTCGGGCCCCACTGCAGCGCGTGCGCGCTCGGTGTCCAAATCAGCGACCATGGTGATTTCAATGGCGCGTCCGGCGCGACGTTCAATTTCGCCTTGGTTGCGCTTCAAAACGTTGAACGTTCCCGAGCCCACTACGCCTATGCCCAGCAGCCCCACTTGAATCGGTTTCATACACTTTTCTTTCGATAAATCAATTTTGCAATTCCCGCATCGCGCCTGGTCCTGCAGGCCGCGTATCCCGCTAATTGCTATGCCGCTTGCGATACGCTTCCAGGAACTTGGCCACGCGGCCAATCGCCTCGCGCAAGTCGTCTTCGTGCGGCAAAAACACAATGCGGAAGTGGTCCGGCTCGGCCCAGTTGAAACCTGTGCCCTGCACCAGCATCACACGGGTTTCCTGCAACAGCTCCAAGAAGAAGGCCTGGTCATCGGCAATCGGGTACACCGTCGGGTCGAGCCGAGGGAACATGTACAACGCGGCGCTGGGCTTGACACAAGTCACCCCCGGTATGGCAGTGATCAGCTCATACGCCAAATCACGCTGGCGGCGCAGGCGTCCTCCCTCGCAAACCAGGTCGTCAATGCTTTGGTAGCCACCCAATGCGGTTTGAATCGCGTACTGGCCTGGAACATTGGCGCACAAACGCATGTTGGAGAGCATGTTCAAGCCCTCGATGTAGTCCTTGGCCGGCCGCTTGTCACCGGACACGACCAACCAACCCGCCCGGTAACCGCAGGAGCGGTAGCTTTTGGACAAGGAGTTGAAGGTCAGTGTGAGCACATCGTCGCTGAGCGATCCGATGGCAGTGTGCTTCACGCCGTCGTACAACACTTTGTCATAGACCTCATCAGCAAAAATTACCAGACCGTGGGTGCGGGCAATGTCCACGATGCCACGCAGCAAATCGTCGGAGTACAAGGCGCCGGTGGGGTTGTTGGGGTTAATCACCACAATCGCTTTGGTGCGGGGTGTGATCTTCGCGCGGATGTCATCCAAATTAGGCATCCAGCCATTGGCCTCGTCGCACACATAGTGCACAGGCGTGCCGCCAGAAAGGCTGGCAGCCGCCGTCCACAACGGATAGTCGGGTGCTGGCAGAAGCATCTCATCGCCATCGTCAAGCAAGCCATTGGTGGCCATCACGATCAATTCGCTTGCACCGTTACCCAGGTAAATATCGTCCAACGTGACGCCACGGATGCCCTGCTTCTGGGTTTCGTGCATCACGGCCTTGCGCGCCGCAAAAATGCCTTTGCTGTCGGAGTATCCCGCCGAATTGGGCAGGTTACGGATCATGTCCTGCTGGATTTCTTCGGGCGCGTCAAAACCAAATACCGCCAGATTGCCGATATTGAGCTTGATGATTTTTTGCCCTTCTTCCTCCATCTGGCGCGCACGGTCCATGATGGGGCCGCGAATGTCGTAACAGACGTTGGCCAGCTTGGCAGATTTGTATATGGATTTCAAAGTCCCTCCGGGGGCGTGTCGCACAGCGCGAAACCTATAATTTGACCACAGTTCACCGCCTATTTTGAGCTTACGAGCTCCTCTTTACCCCAACCCACACCCCATGAAACTCCAAGCTGACCGCACACAAGGCCCCACCATCACGGGCTATGGCGAGGGCTGGGTCGCCATCAATGGTGAGGCGTCGCACCACAGCATGCTCCTTAGCAGCGCGGGCCATCGTCTGCCATGGAACGTGGCGAGTTTTGATTCACTGCAAGCCAGCGACTTCGAAACTTTGCTTTCCTGGGACATTGAACTACTGCTTTTTGGCAGTGGAACCCGCGTTCAATTTCCCCATCCGCAGTGGCTGGCCGCCTTGTACGCAAAGCGTATCGGTGTAGAAACCATGGACACGCAAGCGGCCTGCCGGACATTCAACTTCTTGGCGGGAGAAGGCCGCAAAGTGGCGGCAGCCTTGCTGGTGTAGTGCACCTGGCGAGGTGCGCAAAGCAAGGCACCTGCGGAATTCAGAGTAAAATCCGAGGTTGATGTTGGAAGCACAGACGCACAGGGTCTGCCGCTTTTCAACTTGACTGACACACCCAGCACGAGAGATTTAATACCCCATGGCGATCGTTGTCAACAAACCCCTTCCCGAATTTGAAGCCAACGCAACCGGCGGCGTGCGGGTGACCAACACGTCGCACTCGGGGCAAACATTGGTTCTGTTTTTCTACCCCAAGGACAACACCCCTGGCTGCACCACCGAAGCCATGCAGTTTCGGGACCACTACCAAGACTTTGTTGAAGCGGGTGCCCACGTGTTTGGCGTCTCTCGTGACAACATGCGGTCGCATGACGAATTCAAAGCCAAACTTGAACTACCCTTTGAGCTGATTGCCGACACCGAAGAAAAAATGTGCCACATGTTTGGCGTGGTCAAGAACAAGATCATGTACGGGAAAAAAGTCAAAGGGATTGAGCGCAGCACCTTTTTGATCGGTGCGGACGGTCTGGTCAAGGAAGAGTGGCGCGGCCTGAAAGTTCCCGGTCACGTCGAAGAGGTTTTGAACGCGGTACGCGCGCTCAGCGAGACCGCCTGACAGCGCCAAAAGACGCACTCGCCCTTTCGCGGTGGCGTCTTTTTGCTCATGCATAATGTTTGCATGACAATGAATTTCACAAATTCCGCCCAATAAAGGCTGCCTTGCAATCAAGGCGGCCTTTTTTTCGCGTCTGATTTTTTTCTGCCAACCCACCACGAGCTCTCACCCATGCCCCTGCCTTCTGCGCCGACCAAACGTGCCGATCGACTCTCTGCTGCGGCTTTTGAAGGAACCCCAAAATCTGGACGCCGACCCCGGCGCACCCCGGCAGATGCAGTTCAGGCACTGCCCCCGGTTGCAAGCGCACGGCCCGCGGCGGGGCGGGCTGCCCCGGCGCGCCAAGCCTCTCTGCTGAGCAAAGACGTGAACCAAGAAGCGGCAGTGCAAGTGGAAACGATCAAGCGCGCACCTGCTGCGCCATCACCAGCACCGGTTGCGGCCGCGATAGCTGCGCCAGCGCCCAAGTCCGCTGCAAGCTCCAGCAGCGCCTCACGCAGCCGCAAGAGCGCACGCACCGGTCCCGCCAAGCTGTTTGTGCTGGACACCAATGTGCTGATGCACGATCCCATGTGCTTGTTCCGGTTCGAGGAGCACGACATCTTCCTGCCCATGATCGTGCTTGAAGAGCTCGATGGCCACAAAAAAGGCATGACCGAGGTGGCACGCAACGCCCGCCAGACCAGCCGCACGCTCGATGCCCTGGCAGGCACACCCGGTGCGGACATTGCCCAGGGCTTTGAACTCAACAGCACCGGGCAGCGCGAAGCCAAGGGCAAGCTCATGTTCCAGACCCTGCCGCTGGACTACAGCCTGCCCACCAGCCTGCCCCAGGGCAAGGCAGACAACCAAATTCTCGGTGTCGTGGCCGCACTGCGCAAGAAATACCCGGAACGGGAAGTGGTGCTGGTGTCTAAAGACATCAATATGCGGGTCAAAGCCCGTGCTTTGGGTCTGGCCACCGACGACTACCAGAACGACAAAACCCTGGAAGACGGCGACTTGCTGTACTCCGGCGCCATGGCACTGCCGGCTGATTTCTGGTCCACCCACGGCCAGAGTGTCGAGAGCTGGCAGCAGGGCCAACACACCTTTTACAAGGTGAACGGCCCCACCGTGCCGAATATGCTGATCAACCAGTTTGTGTACTTTGAAGCGCCCGGCGAGCCCAGCCTGTACGCGCGGGTCACGGAAATCCGCGGCAACACCGCGGTGCTCAAGACACTTCGCGACTTCAACCATCTCAAAAACGCGGTGTGGGGCGTCACCACCCGCAACCGCGAACAAAATTTCGCCATGAATTTGCTCACCGATCCGGATGTCGATTTCGTCACGCTCACCGGCACAGCGGGCACCGGAAAGACCTTGATGGCACTTGCGGCCGGTTTGACGCAGGTGCTCGATGACCGCCGTTACACCGAAATCATCGTGACACGCGCAACCGTCAGCGTGGGTGAAGACATCGGCTTTTTGCCCGGCACGGAAGAAGAAAAAATGGGCCCCTGGATGGGAGCGCTCGACGACAACCTGGAAGTACTGGGCAAGACCGACACCAACGCGGGTGAATGGGGCCGTGCCGCCACCAGCGAGCTGATTCGCAGCCGCATCAAGATCAAAAGCATGAACTTCATGCGCGGTCGCACATTCTTGAACAAGTACCTGATCATCGACGAGGCGCAAAACCTGACGCCCAAGCAGATGAAAACCTTGATCACCCGCGCCGGGCCAGGCACCAAAATTGTCTGTATGGGCAATCTGGCGCAAATTGACACGCCTTACCTGACCGAAGGCTCTTCCGGGCTCACCTTTGCGGTCGACCGCTTCAAAGGCTGGCCACATGGCGGCCATATCACCTTGGCGCGCGGTGAGCGCTCGCGCCTGGCAGACTTCGCCAGCGAAGTGCTTTAGTAGTCGCCGCCTGCGCCGCTGGCCAGGCTCTCGAACTTGGTGATATTGCGCAGGAACGCCAGTTTGACGGTACCGGTGGGGCCGTTACGCTGCTTGGCGATGATGATCTCCGCCACACCCGGCTCTTTGCAGGCCTCTTTGGTGTAGTACTCGTCGCGGTAAATAAACATGATGATGTCCGCATCCTGCTCAATCGCGCCGGACTCACGCAAGTCACTCATCATGGGGCGCTTGTCAGGGCGCTGCTCCACGCTGCGGTTGAGCTGCGAGAGCGCGATCACCGGGCACTTCAGTTCGCGCGCCAGCATCTTCAAGCCGCGGGAGATTTCGCCGAGTTCGGTAGCGCGGTTTTCACCGTCGCCGCCACTGCCGCTCATGAGCTGCAAATAATCGACCACGATCAAGCCGAGCTGTCCGCATTGGCGCGACAGGCGCCGGGCGCTGGAGCGCAAATCGCCAGAGGTCAGACCCGCGCTCTCATCAATGTGCAGAGAAATGGTGCGCAGCTTCTCAATCGCTTCGGACAGGCGCGGCCACTCATCATCGCTCAGCTTGCCGGTTCGCAGGTGACCCTGGTCGATGCGGCCAATGGAGCCCACAATACGCACCGCCAGCTGAGCGGCACCCATTTCCATAGAGAACACCGCTACCGGCAGACCCTCATTGAGGGCCACATGCTCAGCAATATTGATGGCCAGCGCTGTTTTGCCCATGGAAGGGCGGGCCGCCAGCACGATAAGGTCGCCCGCCTGCAGGCCCGCTGTCATCCGGTCCAGGTCATAGAAACCTGTGGGCACGCCGGTGACGTCGTTGGGGTTGTCGGCCATCTCCTGCACACGGTCCAGCAGCTTGACCACCAGCGTGTCCATGGCCTGAAAGCCACCGCCATTGCGTTTGCCCTGCTCGCCAATGTTGAAAATCTTTTGCTCGGACTCGTCCACGATGTCGGACACCTGCCGGCCTTTGGTGTTGAAGGCGTTGGTGGCGATTTCATCGCTGGCGGTGACCAGCTTGCGCAGAATAGAGCGGTCACGCACAATTTCGGCATAGCGGCGGATGTTGCTGGCACTGGGTACATACTGCGCCAGGGAGTTGAGGTAGCTCAGGCCTCCCACCTCGTCCGCCCGCCCCTGACTTTGCAGGTGCTCAAAGACGGTAATGACGTCCGCCGGACGGCTGTTATTGATCAACGCGCCGATGGCGCCGTAGATCAGGCGGTGTTCGTAGCGGTAAAAATCGGCGTCGCCCAAGATGTCTGACACCCGGTCCCAGGCGTCGTTGCTCAGCAGCAGGCCGCCAATGACGCTGGATTCACCCTCAATCGAGTGCGGTGGAATGCGCAACTGCGCGACCTGGCGGTCCGCAACGAACTCGTCCGGCATGGGAATGTCATCGTCTAGCATCGTTTGTCCTGAATTGCGCTGTCACACCAAGCCATCAAGCATCGGTAGCTCCAATAGAAAAGCCGCCAGGGCGGGCCCGAGCGGCTTTTCCAAAAGCTTGGCATGCAGCGGCACCACGTTAGGGTGCCATTGTGCCCTTCTGCCGAAGACGTTTGCGCTTAGGCAGACTCTCCGTACACAGACACGGTGATATCCACCACCACGTCGGTGTGCAAAGCCACGCTGACCGCGCTGTCGCCGACCACCTTGATGGCGCCCAGAGGCATGCGGATGTTGGACTTGACCACTTTGTAACCGGCCTTGACCAGCTCTTCAGCGATGTCGGCATTGGTGACCGAGCCAAACAGGCGGCCATCGACGCCGGCCTTTTGGGTCAGCTTGATGGTGGTGCCAGCGAGCTTTTCACCCAGGCCTTGCGCTTCGGCCAGTTTGGCTGCAGCGGCTTTTTCGAGTTCGACGCGACGCGCTTCGAATTCAGCCTTGGCCGATTCAGTGGCACGGCGGGCACGGCCCGAAGGAATCAAAAAGTTACGGGCATAGCCGTCTTTGACCTTGACGATTTCGCCGAGGTTACCGAGGTTCACGACCTTGTCGAGCAGAATAATTTGCATGGTCAGGTCTCCTTAGATCTTGTGCTGGTCGCTGTAAGGCAGCATCGCCAGAAAGCGAGCGCGCTTGATAGCGGTGTTGAGCTGGCGCTGGAAAATCGCACGGGTGCCGGTCAGGCGTGCGGGGATGATCTTGCCGTTTTCAGCGATGAAGTCGCGCAAGGTGTCGATGTCTTTGTAGTCAATTTCTTCGACGCCGGTCACAGTGAAGCGGCAGAAACGCTTGCGTTTGAACAGCAGGGACTGGGTATTACGCTTGGGGCGCTTGTCTTTGTTGAATTTCTTGAACGTGGCCATAAAGCCTCCTAAAAACTAATCTGGTGAAAAATCTTGTATGTGCAACACAAGCGACTTGCTGCGGACTGCATTGGCGAGGAATCCCTCGAATTTCCAGTTGCTGCCGATAGGCTGACGGGCCAATCGTTCTGCAACCGAACCAAATGCCATGGCTTTCAAACTGGCGCTTACCTGCCTCTTCGTCCCTGCTTCTGTGGTTTCGGACGCATGGTCCAAGACAAGATTCAGGGCCGGTACGCCGGCTGGCGTAAATCGCAAGGCTTGCGCCTCAACAATCAGAGCAGAAATTACCAGTGAATTGAGCGCCACACCTCGCAAACGTCGTCGTTGTGAATCGGTGCTTTAAGCCTGGTATTCAGCTTGCTGCGACTTGCGCGAATCTTCGCGCTCGACCGACTTCATCATGGAAGAAGGACCGGTTTCGGCTTTCTTCTTCAGCACAGTGAGGTGGCGCAACACAGCGTCGTTGAACTTGAAGGCGTGCTCGAGTTCAGCCATCACAGCCTGGTCGGCTTCAATGTTGACGCACAGGTAGTGGGCTTTGGCCAGCTTGTTGATCATGTAGACCAACTGGCGACGACCCCAATCTTCCACGCGGTGGATTTTTCCGCCGCCGGCAGTGATCATGCCTTTGTAACGCTCCAGCATAGCTGGAACTTGTTCGCTCTGATCCGGGTGGATCATGAGAATGATTTCGTAGTGACGCATTGATACTCCTTATGGATGAGCCCCGCAGGGCCAGAAAAAGCCGCCCCAGCGTCTAAGTGGAGTGCGGCAAGGCGAAGCCCATGATTATAGCCCGATGCCAGGGCCAGCGCAAAAACCCTGGTTACCAGACGACGGTTGCTGCCCCGTCCGGCTCAACAAACTGAGCACTACCACTGCGGCAACTCCGGCAGGAACCCCAAAGACACCTGCCGATACGGGCTGAATGCCCCACCAGAGCGTAGATGTTGCACTTGAGTAAATGCCCCGCAAGGCGGGCATGTGCGCCACCATGTAATACAAAGTGACGCCCAGCCCCGTCAACATGCCCCCAATTGCACCCGATCGGGTGGCACCGGGCCAGAAAATACCCAACACCATCGCCGGAACTAAGCCGGCAGCCGCCAGCGAAAACGAGGCTGCCACCAGATACAAAATTCCCGCCGGTCGCTGGGCTGCGGTGTAGGCCGCCAGCAATGCCACCACCAGCAGGGCAAACTTGGACCACATCACGGGGCGCATGGTTTTGGCCTTTTCGCTCTGCCCTTCAAAGACCAGGTCGTGCGAGAGTGCATTTCCAATCGTCAGCAGCAAGCCGTCTGCCGTGGAAAGTGCCGCTGCCAAACCGCCAGCGGCTACCAAAATGGAAAAAATAGCAGGCAAACCGCCAATTTCCGGGCTCGCGAGCATGACCAGGTCGGGGGAGACTTTGAGCTCGGAAAATTGCAGAATGCCGTCGCCATTGATGTCCGCCACCGACAACAAGGACGGATCTCTCGACCATTGGGCGATCCAGGTGGGCAGGCTGTCCATAGGCTGTCCGACCAAGTGGGCCATGATTTCATACTTCACCAAAACGGCCAATGCGGGTGCCGCCAGGTACAGCAAGGCGATGAACAAGAGGGACCACGCTACCGACTCTCGCGCCTGCGCCACATTCGGCGTGGTGAAGAACCGTGTCAACAAATGCGGTAGGCCGGCAGTACCCACCATCAGGCAAAACATGAGCGCCAAAAAATTGGCGCGCGAGTTGTTAAAAACAGCCTTTTCTTCGTCCGTGCCTTCGGGGTCGCCGGCAAACGTTTGGGTATGCGGCGGCATGCCTCCCAGAGCTTGGGCACGAATGCGGTTGTCATTGAGTTCGCGCGTCCACAGGTCACGCGCTGAGGTTGCGTCTTTGGGCACTGCTGCGATTTGACGACGCAGATCCAACGCCCGCACATCGTCTGCGGCGGCGTCACCTAAATCGCGTAATTGGCGGCGCAATTCCAGACGTTCTGCACGCAAAGACTCGTCCACATCCACGAGCTTTTTTTCAAGTACCTGGGCACGTTGTGTGTAGATGG
Organism: uncultured beta proteobacterium; assembly: GCA_903928635.1. GTDB lineage: Bacteria > Pseudomonadota > Gammaproteobacteria > Burkholderiales > Burkholderiaceae_C > Allorhodoferax. The sequence continues at coordinate 8,967 of CAIYRQ010000205.1, forward strand.
CGCGCACCTGTTTCTCGGCCGGTGAGGCCTGGATTTGGCGTTCCAGTTCGGCGATTTTTGGTAGCTGCTGCCCGTAAGCCCAAATGGCAATCGGGTTGCCAAGCTGCTGGTAAGAGAGCCAGGTCACTGGCACGATCAATGCCAGCATGATGACCACGTACTGCGCCACTTGGGTCCACGTCACTGCGCGCATTCCACCCAGAAAAGAGCACACCAGTACGCCTCCCAAGCCCAGCAGTATGCCGATTTCAAAGTGCAAACCCGTCAAACGCGAGGTGATCAGCCCCACACCGTAAATTTGTGCGACCACATAGGTGAATGAACACAGGATGGCCGCGGCGGCGGCAATGCGGCGTGGCCAACGCCCACCATAACGCACTGCAAAGTAGTCCGGCAAGGTGTACAGGTCCAACTTCCGAAGGTAGGGCGCCACCAGCAGCGCTACCAGACAAAAGCCGCCGGTCCAGCCCAACACAAACGCAAGCCCCCCGGGTTGGTCACCGATACCTGAAAATCCCTGCAAATACAGGCCGCCGGACAAGCTGATGAAGGAGGCTGCACTCATCCAGTCTGCCGCTGTGGCCATGCCGTTGTACATGGCGGGTATGCGCCGCCCCGCCACGTAGTATTCGTCGGCATTGGCGGTGCGGCCATAGACGCCGATAGCGGCATACATGACCAAGGTAAGGGAAAGAAAAATTCCAGCAATCCAAACCTTGGTCAAGCCCGCCTGCTCAGCCAATCCAAGGGCCAAAAGTGACAGCAGCAGCAGCGCGACATAGAGGCCAAAGCGGCGGTCAATGCGCCGGGAGTAGGCCGCCATCAGAGCAGCGGAGGCAGTCGATGGTGCGGCATCTCTTCGGTTCATGCGCCAGGCAAAAATCGCGACAATCGCAATAAAAAAAACAACGGCACCTTGAGAGGCAAACCAAAAACCAACAGGCCATCCAGCGACCACCGCCTGCAGGTCGCGAACAAAAAACACGGCGCCAAAGGAGACCGCAAACCACAGGCTGAGCAGGACGGCATGGAGCCGCCATCGCGCCAGGGTTTGCGCTGCTTTCATCGTGCGGCGAGTTGCTGCCAGGTAGTGATCACCGAATCAGGATTCAGTGAAATGGACGAGATGCCTTGCTCGTCCAGCCACGCAGCAAAGTCCGGGTGGTCGCTGGGGCCCTGGCCGCAAATACCAATGTATTTGCCCTGCGCCCTGCACGCGGTGATAGCCATGCTGATCAGCGCCTTGACGGCCGGATCACGCTCGTCGAAGTCGGCTGCCAATAGCTCCATGCCGGAATCCCGGTCCAGGCCCAAGGTGAGTTGGGTCAGATCGTTAGAGCCGATGGAGAAACCGTCGAAATAGGCCAAAAACTCGTTCGCCAAAATCGCGTTGCTCGGAATCTCGCACATCATGATGAGCTTGAGACCGTCTTTTCCGCGCTGCAAGCCATGCCGTGCCAACAGCTCGGTCACTTTGCGCGCCTGCTCCAGCGTGCGCACAAAGGGCACCATGACCTGCACGTTGTCCAAACCCATGTCGTTGCGCACGCGTTTGAGGGCGTCGCACTCCATGGCAAATGCTTCGCCAAAGTCTTCACTCACATAGCGCGCCGCGCCGCGAAAGCCCAGCATGGGGTTTTCTTCCTCGGGCTCGTAGCGGCTGCCGCCAATGAGTTTGCGGTACTCGTTGGACTTGAAGTCCGACAAGCGCACGATCACCGGCTTGGGCCAAAAGGCGGCGGCAATCGTGGCCACACCTTCCGCCACGCGGTCCACGTAAAACGCACGGGGCGAGGCGTGGCCGCGCGCCACGGATTCCACCGCTTTTTTCAGGTCGGCATCGATATTGGGGTAATCCAAAATTGCTTTGGGATGCACACCAATGTTGTTGTTGATGATGAACTCCAGCCGCGCCAGGCCCACGCCCTGGTTGGGCAACTGGCAGAAATCAAAGGCCAGCTGGGGATTGCCCACGTTCATCATGATCTTGACCGGAATGTCGGGCATCACGCCGCGCTGTACTTCCGACACTTCGGTCTCGAGCAATCCGTCGTAAATGAAGCCGGTATCCCCTTCGGAGCAGCTCACAGTCACCAGCATGCCGTCTTTCAGCACATCGGTGGCATTGCCGCAGCCAACGACCGCCGGAATACCCAATTCACGCGCAATGATGGCTGCGTGGCAGGTGCGCCCGCCCCGGTTGGTGACGATGGCAGACGCACGTTTCATCACCGGCTCCCAGTTGGGGTCGGTCATGTCGGTCACCAGCACATCACCCGCTTGCACGGTATCCATTTCGCTGATGTTGTGCACGATGCGAACCGGCCCGGTTCCGATTTTTTGGCCAATCGCACGGCCTTCGACCAGCACGGCGGCGTGGCCTTTGAGCTTGTAGCGGTATTCGACTGCGTTGGCGGCCTGGCTTTTGACGGTTTCGGGGCGGGCTTGCAAGATGTACAAACCGCCATCCAAACCGTCTTTGCCCCATTCGATGTCCATGGGACGGCCGTAATGGTCTTCAATCACCAGCGCATAACGCGCAAGCTGCTCCACGTCGGCGTCGGTGAGCGAATAGCGATTGCGCATCTCGGGCGGCACATCCGTCGTTTTGACCAGCTTGGCACCTGCCGCTTGTTCGTCCGGGCTGGTGAACTCCATTTGCAGAAGCTTGGAGCCCAGGCTGCGGCGAATCACCGCGCGCTTGCCCGCGCGCAGCATGGGTTTGTGGACATAAAACTCATCCGGATTGACGGCGCCTTGAACCACCGTCTCACCCAAGCCATAGCTGGAGGTAATAAAAACCACGTCCGAAAAGCCCGATTCGGTATCGATGGTGAACATCACGCCCGCGGCGCCCAGGTCCGAGCGCACCATGCGTTGAATGCCCGCACTGAGCGCCACGTGCTCGTGGGCAAAGCCTTTGTGCACCCGGTAGCTGATGGCGCGGTCGTTGTACAGCGAAGCAAATACCTCGCGGATTTTGTGCAGCACATCGTCGATGCCGACCACGTTCAAAAAGGTTTCCTGCTGGCCGGCAAACGATGCATCCGGCAAGTCTTCGGCCGTAGCCGACGAACGCACTGCA
>CAIYRQ010000206.1 GCA_903928635.1 uncultured beta proteobacterium
AAAGGCATAAAAAAACCGCCGGGGGTGCCGGCGGTTTCGGAAGTATCAGGACGTTTTTTTCAGGTACGTTCAGAACTCTCTACCGCCGCAGGCGTTGGAGAACCAAAAATAGCTAAAGAAAAAAGCGGCGGGATGCATGGCACTCAATGTATCACAACTTTTTTTCAAGCCGTACCGCCCACCGTCAGCCCGTCGATCCGCAATGTGGGCTGACCCACGCCCACGGGCACGCTTTGGCCTTCTTTGCCGCAGGTGCCTACGCCGCTGTCCAGACGCATGTCGTTGCCTATCATGCTCACGCGCTTGAGGCACTCCGGGCCGCTGCCGACAATGGTCGCACCTTTGACCGGATACAAAATTTTGCCGTTCTCCACCCAGTAGGCTTCGCTGGCAGAAAACACAAACTTACCGGAGGTGATGTCCACTTGGCCGCCACCGAAGTTGGTGGCGTACAGGCCCTTCTTGATGCTTTTGACAATTTCCTGCGGATCTTTGTCGCCGCCCAGCATGTAGGTGTTGGTCATGCGCGGCATGGGCACGTGGGCGTAACTTTCGCGCCGTCCGTTGCCGGTGGGCGCCACACCCATCAGACGGGCGTTCATGGAATCCTGGATATAGCCCTTGAGGATGCCGTCCTCGATCAACACATTGCGGCCACTGGTGTTGCCTTCGTCGTCCACATTGAGGGAGCCGCGGCGGTCGGCAATCGTGCCGTCGTCGAGCACGGTGACGCCTTTGGCAGCCACGCGCTGGCCGATACGCCCACTGAAGGCGCTGGAACCTTTGCGGTTGAAGTCCCCCTCCAGTCCGTGGCCAATCGCTTCATGCAACAAGATGCCGGGCCAGCCGGAGCCCAGCACCACCGTCATTTCGCCCGCAGGTGCGGGGCGCGCTTCGAGGTTGGTCAGCGCCGCATGCACCGCCTGGTTGACGTATTCCGTGATTTGCGCGTCGTCAAAATACGCCAGCCCAAAGCGACCGCCGCCGCCCGAAGATCCGACCTCGCGGCGTCCCTTTTGCTCGGCAATCACCGTGACAGACAGGCGCACCAGCGGACGCACATCGGCGGCCAGCGTGCCGTCAGCGCGCGCGACCAGCACCACGTCGTATTCCATGGCCAGCCCGGCCATGACTTGCGCCACCCGCGGGTCTTTGGCCCGGGCCAATTTTTCGACCTTGCCCAACAACGCGACTTTGGTGGCGCTGTCCAGCGTGGAAATCGGGTCTTGGCCCGGATAGAGCGAGCGGCTGCGTGCGATTTTGGCCTTGCTGACACCCACGCGGCGGGTTTGGGCGGCACTGGAGATGGTGCGCACGGTGCGTGCGGCATCCAGGAGCGCGGCTTCGGAAATATCGTCAGAGTAGGCAAACGCCGTTTTTTCGCCACTCACCGCCCGAACGCCCACGCCCTGGTCGATGCTGAACGAGCCGGTTTTGACGATACCTTCTTCCAGGCTCCAGCCCTCGGAGCGGGTGTATTGGAAGTACAGGTCTGCTTCGTCGACCCGCTGCATTTTGATTTCGGCCAAGGCCCGCGCCAAGTGCGATTCGTCCAGGCCAAAGGGGGTCAGCAACAGGGACTTGGCCGTAGCCAAGCGCTCAATAGTGGGTTCGCGAGAGATCATCCGGGCATTCTAGGTCTGTACCAATCGCCGGGCGTTGGCTATGGACATCAGAATGCCTAGTGCAAAGCCCAGTGTGACCATCGCCGTGCCGCCGTAGCTGATAAAGGGCAGGGGAACGCCCACCACCGGCAGAATGCCGCTCACCATGCCCATGTTGACAAAGGCATAGGTGAAAAAAATCATGGCAATGCTTCCCGCCAACAAGCGGGAAAACAAAGTCGGTGCGTCCAGCGCAATCGCCAAGCCCCGCAGAATGAGCGCGATAAAGGCAGTCATCAGCAGCACATTGCCCAGCAGACCGAATTCTTCGGAAAACGCCGCGAAAATAAAGTCGGTGGTGCGCTCTGGAATGAATTCCAGATGCGTCTGCGTGCCCTGCATAAAACCCACGCCAAAGACGCCGCCCGAACCAATGCCAATCATGCCCTGAATAATGTGAAAGCCCTTGCCCAGCGGGTCACGGGAGGGGTCGAGCAAGGTGCAAATGCGCTGCTGCTGGTAGTCGTGCAGCACTGGCCAGCGCATGCCGTCTGCGCACAGCATGGGCTCAAAACCCACCAACAAGACCACCGCCACCAGCGCTACAACGGCGGGCGGCAAGATGAGTTTCCAGCTTACACCGGCAAAAAACATGATGGCCAGGCCCGCGGCCAGCACCAGCATGGCGGTGCCCAAATCAGGCTGTTTGATGATGAGGCCTACCGGGATGCCGAGAAGAAGCGCCGCCACCACGAAGTCCAGCGCACGCAACTGTCCCTCGCGCTTTTGGAACCACCAGGCCAGCATCAGCGGCACCGCAATTTTGAGAATTTCGCTGGGCTGTATCACGACGCCGACGTTGAGCCAACGCCGCGCCCCTTTCTTGGTGACGCCAAAAACGGCCACCGCCACCAGCAGCCCCACACCCAGCACATAGACCGGGACGGCCAGGCTCATCAAGCGCTGGGGCGGGATTTGGGCCACGACAAACATCACAAAGGCTGCGATCAGCATGTTGCGCGCGTGGTCCGGAAAACGGGTGCCATGGTCAAAGCCGCTGGAATACATGACCAGCAGGCCCACGCAAGCCAGGATAAACACGATAAAGGCCAACGGGCCGTCCAAGCCCACCCACCAGGGGGCCAAACGGCTGCGCAAACTGATTTTTCCAAAGGGGACTGCCATGGCGCGATTATCCGGCGGCCGACCCGTGCCTGCGCCATGGGACAATCCATGCCATGTTTGTAATGTTTGATGAAGCCGGAAAATTCATGGCCGGTCGGGTGCTGTCAGAGAGCGATGCTTCGGTGCAAGTCGAGCTCGACAGTGGCAAGCGCGTCAAGGTCAAGGCGGCCCATGTGCTGCTGCGCTTCGAGAAGCCCGCACCTGCGGCCTTTATGGCAGCGGCCCAAGCCCTGAGCGAAAGCATTGAGCTGGAGCTGGCCTGGGAGTTTTCACCGGAAGAAGATTTTGCTTTCGGCACTCTGGCGCGCGAATACTTCAGCAAGGACGCCACGCTAGAGCAGCAAGCAGCCATGTTGTTCCGCCTGTTTGACGCGCCGCACTACTTCCGCCGCGCAGGCAAGGGCTTTTTCCGCAAAGCCTCGGCTGAGGTGATTGCCCAGGCGCTGGTGGCCATTGAGAAGAAAAAGGCCACGGTGGCGCTGATTGCCCAGTGGGCGCAGGAATTGGCCGACGGCATCTGCCCTCACCCGGTGCGCGAGCAGTTGTACAAAATTTTGTTCAAGCCGGACAAAAACGCCCCGGAATACAAGGCGGTGGTCGATGCCTCCCGCGCCACCCGCACCGCGCCGCTGGAGTTGCTGCAGCGCAGCGGCGCCATCGACTCGGCCTACCAGTTCCATTGGAAGCGCTTTTTGCTGGAAAACTTTCCCCAGGGCACGGGTTTTGCCGCCGTTGCTGCGCCGCAGGTCGGTGAAGCACTGGAACGCGCTCCTGTGCCGGCCTTTTCGATTGACGACTCTGCGACCACTGAGATTGACGATGCCTTGTCGGTTCAGGGCTTGGGCAGCGGCTCGGTGACTGTGGGTGTGCACATCGCCGCCCCGGGCTTGGCGGTGCAACCCGATAGCGACATCGACCGTCTGGGCCGCGCACGCCTGTCCACTGTTTACATGCCTGGCTACAAAGTCACCATGCTGCCGGATGCGGTGGTGCAGACCTACACGCTGCAAGAGGGCCGCGACTGCCCTGCGGTATCGCTGTATGTGACTTTTGACGAGGCCACGCTCACCATCACGTCAACGCAGACGCGTCTGGAAAGCGTGCCCATCAGCCACAACCTTCGGCACGACCAGTTGGATGCGATCGTCACCGAAGCATGGTTGCAAACGCCGCTGGCGGAGCCCGGCAGCGAGCCCGCGCCCTTGACCGGGCTGCAGCCCAGCCTGGCGTTTTTGCACCGCCTGGCCCGCGACCTCAAGGCCAAGCGCGAAGTGGTTCGGGGCAAACCCGAGACCTTCAACCGGCCGGACTACAACTTCAAGCTCGTGGGCAATGACGGCGCGGTACCCCAGGGCGACGAACAGGTGCTCATCAGCACCCGCCAGCGCGGCGCGCCGCTGGACCTGATCGTGGCCGAAGCCATGATTCTGGCCAACAGCAGCTGGGGCTCTTGGATGGCTGAGCTCGGTGTTCCTGCCATTTATCGCAGCCAGGCGTCGCTTGCGCCGGGTGTCAAAGTGCGCATGGGCACCAAAGCATTGCCGCATGCCGGCATTGGCGTGAAAAGCTACGCCTGGAGCACCTCGCCTTTGCGCCGTTACACCGATTTGGTAAACCAATGGCAGATCATTGCGTGTGCCCGACACGGCAGTACAGCGGCCTTGGCAGCGCCCTTCAAACCCAAAGATGCCGCGCTTTTTTCGATCATCTCCAGCTTCGACGCTGCCTACAGCGCCTACAACGGCTACCAAAGCGCCATGGAGCGGTTTTGGACCTTGAAATACCTGCAGCAAAACGGCATGGAGGAGCTCGTGTGCACGGTGTTCAAGGACAACATGGTGCGGGCGGATGAACTGCCGCTGGTGCTGCCAGTCGTGGGTGCACAGGGCCTGCCCCGTGGCGCGCACGTGCGGGTGCGGCTCGGCGCGATGGACCTGATCACCCTGGACATCCAGGGCACGGTGGTTGAGCGCTTGGATGCCCCTGACGCGGACCCGGTCACAGCCGAGGACGCGCCTGAGGACGACGAGGAGACGGCGGGCCCGATTGCCATCGCTGTAGACATCGATGAGGCCCCGCCCGGGGACGCCAGCTAGGGCGACAGGAACAGGCAACCATGCGACCTATGCTGACCCGCTGGTGGCTGCGACGCAGCCTGCTGCAAAAGGCCTTGCTGGTGTCTCTTGCGCTGCATGTGGCGGTGCTGACCTTGCGCATCGTCAGTCCACAGCAGTTTGACAAAATTTTTTCTGACAACGCGCTGGAAGTCGTGCTGGTTAACGCACGCAGCGAAGTTCCTCCGGTCGAGGCCCAGGCTGTGGCCCAAGCCTCGCTGGCCGGAGGTGGTGACGCCGCCCAGGGCATGGCCAGCACCATGATGGCCAACGCGCCTGTGTCCCAGGAGGGTGACCTGACCGCAGCGAACGCCGACGCCACACGCCAAAACCTGCAGCAACAGCAAAACCTGTTGTTAAGCCGGGTGAAACAACAGCTTGCGGCGCTTACCGAAGCGCAGGCACGCAGCAACCAGAACGCCACACAGCGGGCGGAACAGGAAAAAAAGCGACGCGAAATGGTCAACCTGCTGGCCAAGATTGAGAACCGCATCAATGCGGAAAACGCGCGTCCACGCAAGCGCTACCTCAGTCCGGCCGTCAAAGAAGCCAGCTACGCGCTGTATTACGACACCATGCGCCAGGCGATTGAGGCCCAGGGCGATGCGCACTTCCCTGAAAAGGGCGGGCAGAAGCTCTATGGCAGCTTGACCATGGTGCTCACCGTGGACGCACGCGGCGTGGTGCTGGAGGCTGAAGTCGCAAAACGCTCGGGCAATCCCGACCTGGACCGTCGGGCCCAGGCCATTGCGCGCACCGCCGGCCCCTTTGGCCCCTTCACGCCCGAAATGCGCAAAACGGTGGACCAGCTGGTCTTGGTGTCCCGGTTTACTTTCACCAAAGACGCGACCTTGCAAACCAAAGCGATGGTGCCGCAATGAGACCGCTGATGCGACTGCTGGCGCTGTGCGCTTGCGCACTGCTAGGTCTGCAACTGTTTTTTGCAGTGCGCATTGCCAGCATGCAGTGGCTCGATCCGCAGTCCACTGCTTTTGAGCGTTCGCAGGCCTGGCAATTGGTGCAGAGCCGCGGTAGCCTGCGCTGGAAGCAGCAGTGGCGTGATGACGCCCAGCTCAGCATCCAGTTGAAGCGCGCTGTGATTGCCTCGGAGGACGACAGCTTCAGCACCCACGATGGGCTGGACTGGGCAGCCCTGGAAAAAGCCTGGGCGAAGAACGCCAAGGCCGAGGACCGCGCCACCCAAAATGCAGCTGCGAGCAGCAAAAACGCCAAGCCACCCAAAGTCGTGGGAGGCTCGACGATTACCCAGCAACTGGCCAAGAATTTGTTTTTGTCGGGCGAACGCACCCTGCTGCGCAAGTCGCAGGAATTGGTGCTGACCCTGTTGCTCGAAAAGCTGTTGGGCAAGCAACGCATCCTGGAGATTTACCTCAACAGCGTGGAGTGGGGTGAAGGCGTGTTTGGTGCCGAGGCTGCGGCCCAGCACTACTTTCGCAAAAGCGCCGCCAACCTTAGCGCCTACGAGGCCGCACGCTTGGTGGTCATGCTGCCCCGGCCCCGGTATTTTGAAAAGCTGCCCAACTCCGACTACCTCAGCACGCGTGCGCTGGTGATCGTGGGGCGCATGGGCGACGCGCGCTTGCCCGGTAAAACACCATGAGAATTCTGGGCATCGACCCCGGCTTGCGTACCACCGGCTTTGGCGTGATCGACCAGGACGGCGCGGCCCTGCGCTACGTGGCCAGCGGCACCATCACCACCCACCACCTCGAGACCAAAGCGCTGCCTGCGCGCCTGAAGGTGCTGTTCGACGGTGTGGGCGAGGTGATTGAGCGCTACCAACCGGACTGCGCATCGATTGAAATTGTTTTTGTCAACGTCAACCCGCAGTCCACTTTGTTGCTGGGCCAGGCGCGCGGCGCTTTGCTCACCGCGCTGGTGCATGCCAATCTGGCGGTGGCGGAGTACACCGCACTGCAAATGAAGCAAGCCGTGGTGGGTTATGGCCGGGCGGACAAAACCCAGATTCAGGAAATGGTGCGACGCTTGCTCACGCTGCCGGGCCTTCCTGGTCCAGACGCGGCCGACGGTTTGGGCTTAGCGATCACCCACGCCCACGCAGGGGCCGCGATGGCCCGTATTGCCAAGGCCGATGGTCTGGGTGCCGGGGATGGCAGCTACAGGGCAGGCCGTAGCCGCTAAGTGCTTGAGCTAGGCGCGCGGCGCCTTACCACTGGGGCGCGAGTTGCGCGAATCCGGCGGGGGCCTTGCGCTCTTCTTCAAAAGTTACGACTTCCCAGGCTTCGGGTTGGGCCTGGAGCTGGCGCAGCAGCAGGTTGTTCAGCGCATGGCCCGAGCGGTGGGCGCGGTAGTGCGCCAAAAGTGGCATGCCGACGATGTACAGGTCGCCCATGGCGTCCAAAATTTTGTGTTTCACAAACTCATCGTCGTAGCGCAGTCCGTCCGCGTTGAGCACTTTGTAGTCGTCCATCACGATGGCATTGTCCAAACCGCCACCGAGCGCCAAACCATTGGAGCGCATCATTTCCACATCTTTGGTGAAGCCGAAGGTGCGGGCGCGGGCAATGTCGCGCGCATACGAGCCCACGCTCAAATCAAACTCCACCATCTGACCCGTCGAGTCCACTGCCGGGTGGTTGAAGTCAATCGCAAAGGTGAGCTTGAAGCCATGAAAAGGCTCTAGCGTCGCCCATTTTTCGTTGCCGGGCGTACCTTCGCGCACGGTGATGGGCGCTTTGATACGGATAAAGCGCCGAGGCGCGTTTTGCATCTCAATGCCGGCACTTTGCAGCAAGAACACAAACGAAGCCGCCGAGCCGTCCAGGATGGGAACCTCTTCGGCGGTGATGTCCACCACCATGTTGTCCACGCCCAAACCCGCGCAGGCCGACATCAAATGCTCTACGGTGTGCACCTTTGCGCCGCCGGCCGATAGGGTGGACGCCAAACGCGTATCCGTCACCGCTTCAGTGGACACCGCAATGTCTACGGGGTGAGGCAAATCCACCCGCCGGAACACGATGCCAGTGTTGGGCGCCGCGGGCCGCAGAGTGATCTCCACCCGCTGGCCGCTGTGCAAGCCAACACCTACAGCGCGCGTGATGGATTTGAGGGTTCTTTGTTTGAGCACTGGGGGATTGTAAAAGCAGTGCTGGCCCCGAAGGGCCAGCATGCAAGTTACCTTAGAGGACCGTCAAGGCTGTTCAATCCGCTTGCTTGCGCAAGAACGCTGGGATTTCGTAATCGTCCATGCCGCCGCTGGACAAGGCGTCCACTTTTTGCGCTGCGGAGGTGCGGGTTCCGCGCCAGACAGCGGGTGTGCTCATGGTGCCGTAGTCCGCCTGGGGTGCGGCGCCCGCGCCCATGCTGGTGCCAGCGCTTGCGCCACCCATGGAGGCCATGGGGCCAACGCTGGAGCCACGCTGCACGCCGGTGGTGCCCACCGGGTTGTTCAAGGTGGGCACGTTGAAAGGCACGTTGTCGGTACCGGTGCGCAGCACTTGCAGCGGGGGCGCGGTGCGGCGGTGTGTGCCTTGGCGGCCCAGACCGGTCGCAACCACAGTGACGCGCACCTGGTCGCCCAGGTTATCGTCGTAGGCGGTACCGTAAATCACATGGGCTTCGGACGAGGCAAAGGCGCGGATGGTGTTCATCGCCAGCTTGGATTCGCTCAGTTTGAGCGAGCCTTTGGCCGCGGTGATCAGCACCAGAACGCCCTTGGCGCCAGACAGGTCAATGCCTTCGAGCAGGGGGCAGGCCACGGCTTGCTCAGCGGCAATGCGGGCGCGGTCCGGACCTTTGGCCAGGGCGGTACCCATCATGGCTTTGCCTTGCTCGCTCATGACGGTGCGCACGTCTTCGAAGTCGACGTTCACATGGCCAGGCACGTTGATGATTTCGGCAATGCCGCCCACGGCGTTTTTCAGCACGTCGTTGGCATAGGCAAAGGCCTCGTCTTGGCTCACGTCGTCGCCCAGGACTTCGAGCAGTTTCTCGTTGAGCACCACGATCAGGGAGTCCACGTTGTTTTCCAACTCGGCCAGACCGGCATCCGCATTTTTCATGCGCGGGCCGCCTTCAAACTCGAAGGGCTTGGTCACCACGCCCACGGTCAGGATGCCCATCTCTTTGGCCACCTTGGCGATGATGGGAGCGGCGCCGGTTCCGGTGCCGCCGCCCATGCCGGCGGTGATGAAGAGCATGTTGGCACCTTCCAGCGCAATGCGGATGTCGGCTTCTGCCTGCTCGGCCGACAGCTTGCCCTTGTCGGGGCGGCTGCCCGCGCCCAGGCCGCTTTCGCCCAACTGGATGCGGCGGTGTGCGCTGCTGCGGTTGAGTGCCTGGGCATCGGTGTTAGCGCAAATGAACTCCACGCCATTGACCGAGGACTGGATCATGTATTCGACTGCGTTGCCTCCGCCGCCACCCACGCCAATGACCTTGATCAAGGTGCCTTGGTTGAACGATTCGTCTTCAATTAGTTCGATGGACATGCGGAGCTCCTAATGGTTTTGCAAACGGAAAATGAAAAAACAGGTGTCAAAAAAGTGGAACTTCGCTGAGGCGGCCCGGCGCGCGGCAGCCACCGCAATTGTGCCTTGTGCGAGGCCAATTTTTGCGTTTCAAACGGTATAAATTGATGCATTTAAAAGTTCCCCGCGAAGAAGTCTCGGATCTGGCCAAAAGCACTCTTCACCGAGCCGCTTTTTTGCGCCACTTTGATGCCCCGCATGCGTGCGATGCGGGCCTCTTCCAGAAAGCCCATGACCACTGCGGCGCGGGGCTGGGCCACCATGTCGGCCAATGCGTTGGAGTACAGCGGAATACCGCGGCGCACCGGCTTGAGGAAGATGTCTTCGCCCAGTTCCACCATGCCCGGCATGACGCAGCTGCCACCGGTGAGCACGATGCCCGACGACAGCACTTCTTCGAAGCCCGACTCACGCATCACCTGGTTCACCAGGGTGAAAATTTCTTCGATGCGCGGCTCGATCACGCCAGCCAGCGCCTGGCGGCTCAGCATGCGCGGGCTGCGGTCGCCCAGACCGGGCACTTCCACCTGCACGTCGGGGTCGACCAGAACCTGTTTTGCGTGACCGCTTTCGACCTTGATTTCTTCGGCGTCTTTGGTCGGTGTGCGCAGCGCCATCGCAATGTCGCTGGTGATCAAGTCGCCTGCGATAGGGATCACGGCGGTGTGGCGGATGGCGCCGTTGGTGAAGATGGCAAAGTCAGTGGTGCCCGCGCCAATATCCACCAGCGCCACACCCAACTCGCGCTCGTCTTCGGTCAGCACCGACAAGCTTGATGCCAAAGGGTTGAGCATGAGCTGCTCGACTTCCAGGCCGCAGCGGCGCACGCATTTGATGATGTTCTCGGCTGCACTTTGCGCACCGGTGACGATATGCACTTTGGCTTCCAGGCGCATGCCGCTCATGCCGATGGGCTCTTTCACATCCTGGCCGTCGATGATGAACTCTTGCGGCTCCACCAGCAGCAGGCGCTGGTCGCTGGAAATGTGAATCGCTTTGGCGGTTTCCACCACGCGCGTCACATCAGCTTGGGTAACCTCCCGGTCCTTGATGGCCACCATGCCGCTGGAGTTGATGCCGCGAATGTGGCTGCCAGTGATGCCGGTGTAGACGCGGGTAATCTTGCAGTCGGCCATCAGCTCAGCTTCTTTGAGTGCTTGCTGAATGCTGTGCACCGTGGCGTCAATATTGACCACCACTCCGCGCTTGAGGCCGTTGCTGGGCGCCGAGCCAAAGCCGGCCAGGCGCAGGGTGCCGCCAGGCAGTACTTCTGCAACGACCGCCATTACTTTGGCGGTTCCGATGTCCAGTCCGACAACCAAATCTTTGTATTCACGGGCCATAGTTTCGTACCTGTTTGTAAGTCTTCAAGGGGTGGGTGCCACAGCGGCAAGGGTGCTGACGCCGCGCAGCCGGATGGCGTAACCGTTTTCGTGGCGCAAGTCGGCAGATTCCAGCGCGCCGGCAGGGCGCTGGTAACGTGCCAACACGCGCGTCAGTGTTTTGAGAAAGTGCCCGACACGGGGTTGAACTTGTTCCAAATCACCGCGACCTGCTTCGATCACGGCACCCCCATTCAGGCCGACACGCCAGCTGCCTTGGTTGGTCAACTCCAGGCTATCCACTGTCAAATCCATGGCGGAAAATTGGGGCGCCAGTGCGTGGTAGGCCGCCAGCACCGTGGCGCTTTGGGCCAGCGGGCCGTTGAGATGCGGCAGGTCGTCGACTTCGACTTCTCCCACATTGGCGTCAAACACTTCGCCAAAGGTGTTGAGCAAGCGGGGCTCGTTGGAGTCACCCCAGTAAGCAGCCACTTGGTGTTCCTGCAATTGCACGCGCAGCTTGTTGGGGAAGTCACGGTGCACCACTGCGTGGCGCACCCAGGGCATGGCTTCCAGCACGGTGCGGGTGCGAGCCAAATCGACGCTGAAAAATGATCCCGTAACCCGTGAGACCACATGGGCGCGCACGGTGGGGACGTTTGCATGGGTGACATCGCCCAGCACCGTAATGTTGTTGAGGGCAAACACCGAGCGGTTGGACACCCAGCGCGTAGCCGCCACCAGCACCGAACCCACAAAAATAGCAAACAGCACCAAGGCCAATCCGTTCATCATGCGCAAGTCCATTGCCGTGTTCTCTGAGCGGTTCATGGGGCGCTCCTTGCGCGCGGACTGCTGTCGAGCGCGGCCAGCGACAAGATTTGCAGGCACAGGTCCTCGTAGCTGGTGCCAGCGGCCCGGGCCGACATCGGCACCAGCGAGTGACCCGTCATACCTGGTGAGGTGTTGATCTCCAGCAAATAGGGTTTGCGTGTCTTGCCGTCGATCATGACGTCGATGCGTCCCCAGCCACGACAGCCCAGCACACGGTAGGCCTTGAGTACCAGCGCTTGAATCGCCTCTTCTTCACCTTCAGGGAGCCCCGAGGGCACCAAGTAATGCGTGTCGTCGGTGAAGTATTTGTGCTGGTAGTCGTAATTACCTTCGGGCGCCACGATGCGTATCACTGGCAGTGCGCGTGCGTTGGCACCTTCGCCAATCACGGGGCAGGTCACTTCGTCGCCTTCAATGCACTCTTCACACAGAATGTCCGCATCCAGCTGGCCCGCCAAATCCACCGCCTCGGTGATGCCCGAATAACCCATGACCTTGGTCACGCCCAGGGAGGAGCCTTCGCGTGCGGGTTTGACGATGAGCGGCAAACCCAGCGTGTCTGGAATCTCAATCGCCTCGTGGCGTTCAAAGCTTCCCTGGTGCAACACTTTGTACTGGGGTGTGGCAATGCCTTCGGCAATCCACACGCGCTTGGTCATGACTTTGTCGATGGCAATGCTGGACG
>CAIYRQ010000207.1 GCA_903928635.1 uncultured beta proteobacterium
ATCGGGGTTTCCATCGAGATCGGCTCTTTGGCGATCTTCATGATCTTGCGGATCTTGTCTTCCGGAATCTCCATGCGCTCGGCCAAGACGCTGGCGTCGGGCTCAAAGCCAAACTCCTGCAGATGCTGGCGGCTGATGCGGTTCATCTTGTTGATGGTCTCAATCATGTGCACCGGAATACGGATGGTGCGCGCCTGGTCGGCAATCGAGCGGGTGATCGCCTGGCGGATCCACCAGGTGGCGTACGTTGAGAACTTGTAGCCGCGGCGGTATTCAAACTTGTCCACCGCCTTCATCAAACCGATATTGCCTTCTTGGATCAGGTCCAGGAACTGCAGTCCGCGGTTGGTGTATTTCTTGGCGATCGAGATCACCAGGCGCAAGTTGGCCTCGATCATCTCTTTCTTGGCCGCACGGCTGGAAGCCTCGCCTTGGTTCATGCGTTTGTTGATGTCTTTGAGCTGGTCCAGTGGCACCACCACCTTGGCTTGCAAATCAGCCAGCTTTTGCTGAATGTCCTGCACCGGCGGAATGTTGCGCGCCATGACCGCGCTCCAGGGCTTGCCTGCGGCAGCTTGTTTCTCAATCCATTTGAGGTTGAGCAAGTGGCTGGCTGCGGGGTTACCGTTTTTGTCACGGCCGCTGAAGTCCGCAATGAAGTTTTCCTGGCTGTAGCCACACTTGTCCACAATGATGCGGCGCAGTTCGCGCTCTTTCTTGCGGATATCGTCCACCTGACCGCGCACCATGTCGCACAGCTTTTCAATGGCCTTGGCGGTAAAGCGGATGGTCATCAGCTCATCGCTGAGCAGACGCTGTGTCTTCATGTAGCTGGGCGAGCCGTGGCCCTCTTTGTTGTAGATGGTGTGCATCTTCTCGAAGAGCTCGCGCAGGTGGTCAAAACGGATCAAAGCCTCGCGCTTGAGTTCTTCGAGCTTTTTGGTCAACGCCTTGGAGCCGCCTTTGCCATCGTCGTCGTCATCGGCGTCGAACTCGTCAAAGTCTTCCTCCGCCACATAGTCGTCGGCCTCGTTGGGGTTGGAAAAGCCGTCCACGATGGTGGTGATCACGACTTTGCCTTCGCGGATTTCTTCACCCAGACGCAAAATTTCTGCAATCGTGGCGGGCGATCCGGAAATCGCCTCCATCATCGCCATCAGGCCGCCTTCGATCCGCTTGGCAATTTCGATTTCGCCTTCGCGGGTCAGCAACTCCACCGTGCCCATTTCGCGCATGTACATGCGCACCGGGTCGGTCGTGCGGCCAAATTCGCTGTCCACCGTGCTGAGCGCAGCTTCGGCTTCCTCCTCGGCTTCTGCCTCGGTGGCGGCGGTGGCCACGTTGTTATTGAGCAGCAGGGTTTCTGCGTCCGGCGTTTGTTCGTAAACGGCAACACCCATGTCGTTGAGCATGGAAATCACGACTTCCAGGGTTTCTGCGTCGACCAGCTTGCCGGGCAAGTGATCCGAAATCTCGCCGTGCGTCAGGTAGCCGCGGGTGCGTCCGAGCTTGATCAGCGCCACAAAAGCAAGACGGCGCTTGGTTTTTTCTTCTTCGGACAGGATGGTTTCTTCCAGTCCGAACTCCTTCATCAAGGCGCGCTCTTTGGCCTTGCTGATCTTCATGCGCAGCGGCTTGACCTTTTCGCCCGTGGCGCTCACCACGGGTTCGACTTCGAGCTCGGCTTCAATGTCGAGCAATTCGACGTCGTCTTCAGCGGCTGCGGGTTTGCCTTTGGTTTTGGACTTGGTAGCCACTTTGGCTGCAGGTTTTGCAGCAGGTTTGGTTGGGGTTTTGATGGGTGCTTTTTCTGCAGGCTTTGCGACTGCTTTGGTATTGGTTTTTTCGGCCACTTTGGCGGCCGGTTTTACAGCGGCCTGAACAGGCGTTTTCGCGGTTGTTTTTACGGGCGCTTTGACAGCTACTTTTACCGCGGCTTTGTTTGCCAGTTTGGGCGTCGCGACTTTGCTGGCTGCCTTGGCTTGTGCCGCTTTGGCAGCTGGCTTGGTGGTGGTTTTGACGGCGGGCTTTGCCACCGGTTTCGCCACAACTTTCGCTGCAGCTTTGCTTGCAGCGGGTTTCGCTACCGGTTTGCTTTTCGCTGCGACTTTGGCAGTAGGGGCTGCTTTGACTGCTTTAACGGGCGCCTTCATGGGCGCTTTGGCTGCTGGTTTGACCGCGGCCTTTGCCGGGGCTTTTACGGGGCTTTTTGTGGCGGCCTTCGCAGGCACCTTGGCAGCTGGTTTTGCTGCTGGTTTTGCAGCGGCTTTTGCCGCTGGTTTGGCTGCGGGTTTGACGGGCTTGGCGGATTTGGATGCGGGCATAGTGAACCTCAGAACCACAAAAAAACAAACGAATCAGGCGGCAGCGACCGATGTCAATCGCGTGGGCGCCAGGGGCAGGAAAACGGGAGCGAAGGGGAAAACTTCAGCAGCAAGATGGGTGGGCGAACATTTGGGTTGCAGTCCTTGCGGTGGGGTGGCCTGTGTGATCGGTGTCACTGCGTGGCCGGATGCCCGGAGGTGCTGCTGTCGCTCTTGCCGAAAAAACGGATTATACCTTTTCCGCCATCTTTTTCACCAATAAATCGAGCTGCGCCGCGAAAAGACTGCGTTTGTCTTGCAGGGCGCGGTAGCGCAGCGCCATGGCGGCGTCGGGGGACGATTGGGCGATGTCCTTCATTGCGGCGTCAATGCGGTCAATGGCCAGGCGCAGCACCAAGCCCTGGAGCTCGAGCATGGAATCGTCACCGGGTACCGTGGCGGGTCCGGCTTCCGCCATGAGCCGCAGCGCCAAAGGCTCGAACGCCTGCCCGTTCATTTCGGTGCGCAGTGCGCTCCAGTTCAGGGGACCGTGCTCGTGCAATTGGGTCTCGAGCCAGACAAACAAGGCACCATGGGGCTCGGGCAGTTCGCACAGCATGGCGTGTTCTTCACCGGTCAAGGCTTCCCACAGTTGGCTGTGCCCCAGCAGCATGCGGGTGGCATGGTCGGCGCGGCTGGCGGGGCGGGCGCGACCGCCCAGACGGCTTGGCGCGGCGCTTGAACGGCCACTCGAGCTGAAGGACGCGCGCAGGCCTGGCCCGTTGGCGCTGCCCGGACTGTCTCCGCGCTGTGGAGTGCGCCGGGTTCGGCCCGCGTCTTTGTCACCCGAGCGGCCAGGCGGCATCCATAGCTCGCCCAGTTCGCGGCTGGTGAGTTGCACCAGATCCGCGATTTCGGCCAGCAACTGCAGTTTCAGCGCACCTTCGGGCAGCTGCATCCACATCGGCTTGGCATTGCTCGACAAATGGGCGCGGCCCTCGGCGGTGTTCAGGTCACAGCCCTCACTGGCCGACTCGATCAAAAAGCGGCTCAGCGGGGTGGCCTGCTTCACATAGTCGGCAAAGGCCTCGGCGCCATTGGCGCGGATAAAGCTGTCGGGGTCATGTTCCTGCGGCAAAAACAAAAACTTGATGCTGCGCACATCGGTGGCAAAGGCCAGCGCCCCATCCAAGGCCTTGCGCGCGGCCCGCCGCCCGGCACCATCGCCATCGAAGCTGAACACCACGGCGTCGGTAAAGCGAAATAGCTTTTGCACGTGGTCGTTGGTACACGCGGTGCCCAGGGTGGCCACTGCGTTGGGAAAGCCCAACTGGGCCAGCGCCACCACATCCATATAGCCTTCGGTCACCAGCGCGTAGCCCATGTCCCGCAAATGGGCACGTGCCTCAAACAGCCCGTAGAGCTCCCGCCCTTTGCTGAACACAGGTGTCTCTGGCGAGTTCAGGTACTTGGGTTTTTCGTCCCCCAGCACCCGGCCGCCAAAGCCGATGCATTCGCCTTTGATATTGCGGATGGGAAACATCACGCGGTCGCGAAAGCGGTCGTAGCGTTTTTCTTCCGCACCTTCCTCAGAATTGCTGATGACCAGGCCGCTTTCTACCAAAAGGGCGTCGTCGTAGTTTGGGAACACGCTGGCCAAGCCGCGCCAGCCGTCGCTCGCGTAGCCCAGGCCGAATTGCTTGGCGATGCTGCCTGAGAGGCCCCGGCCTTTGAGGTAGGCCACCGCGCGCGGTGCGTCCTTGAGGTTGCGGCGATAGGCCTCGCCGGCTTTTTCAAGCACGCTGGTGAGTGTGTGCTGTTTTTGTTTCTGCTCTTGCGCACGGGCCCGGTCCTGGGGCGATGCGTCCTCCTCGGGCACTTGCATGCCGTACTGCTGGGCCAGGTCGTGCACCGCTTCGACAAAGCTCATGCCCGCGTGGTCCATCAAAAAGCTGATGGCATTGCCGTTTTTGCCGCAGCCAAAGCAGTGGTAGAACTGTTTGGCGGGGCTCACCGAGAACGAGGGCGATTTTTCGCCATGGAACGGGCACAGGCCCATGAAATTGGCGCCGCCTTTTTTGAGCTGCACATAGCGCCCGACGATGTCCACCACGTCGGCGCGCGCAATCAGCTCTTGGATAAAGGTTTGCGGAATCGCCATTGGCGGATTGTAGAAGTCGGCTGCTCCAGCGGGCTCAATCGGCTTAGTCGCCCATGACCACGCCTTCGCGCCGGGGGTCTGCCCCGCCAAACCAACCTTGCGGTGTGCGGGCAATGGCCTGGAGCCCGCTGGGCAGAGGCACCTGCACAACCGTGTGGCCCCGGCCTTTGAGCGCATCCGCGGTTGCGGGTGCAAAGCGGCCTGGCTCCAGGATCATTACTTCGTCCATGGCGCCAAAATTGGGCAGGTCCATCGCCTGCTGGGGGTTCAGGCCCCAATTCAGCATGCCGTACAGCGTTTTTGCCACAAAGTGGATGATGAACCCGCCCCCCGGGCTGCCTAGGCTGGCGAGCAGTTCGCCACTGTCGGCGTCAAACACCAGGGTGGGCGACATGGAGGAGCGGGGGCGCTTACCCGGCTCCACGCGGTTGGCTACCGGCTTGCCGTCGGCCCCCGTGGGCGCGAAGCTGAAGTCGGTGAGTTGGTTGTTGAGCAAAAAGCCACCCTCCAGGCCCATGCCCCGATTGACCATCAGCCGTGCGCCCCAA
>CAIYRQ010000208.1 GCA_903928635.1 uncultured beta proteobacterium
AGTCAGACGTGTTTGACTACATTGAAGGTTTTTACAATCGAGTCCGCAGGCACAGTCATCTTGACCAAATGAGCCCGCTTGCGTTCGAGCAACTTCAAACCGGAAGTTGATTTATGTCTATGAAAGCGGGTGACGTCCAGTTTGCTCGACTGTGCGCGGATTCGGGATATGTAGCGAACATAAACTCACCACCTGACGGCTCCCCTCAAGCCTGCCAAACCCCAAACCCCGCCTCGCGCAAGCCAATGCCCAGTTCAATTTCCATTTCCACAACGGCTTGGTATTGCATGGGGTTGTAGGCCTCGTACAAATCGGGCAGCAGGCGCAGGCCAAAGCGCTGCACATAGGCATTGGCTTGTATGCCCGCTTTGTGTTTGTCAAAGCGAATGTCGGGGTCCAGCCCGGTCATGCCCACATACACACAGGGCTTGCCGTGGACATAGCCGGGGTTGCAGCGCACAAACTTGGGCTCCAGCAGCACGTCTTTCGATAGCTCGATGACATAGACATGGTGGTGGCCTGAGGGTTTGGCGCTTTTGGGCATGGGCTGCACCTTAGCCGATAGGCGGGGAGCCGTGTCGGCGGAAATGACTTTGCACTGATGAAATTTGTAATATCATTGGCGATATGACTTTGAAGAGTGTGGTGCTTGACACAAACGTGTTCGTGGCAGCAGCCCGCAGCCGTAACGGTGCATCGTTCGCCTTGCTTGCGGCGCTGCGACTGAACAGGTTTCGCCTGCTGGTATCGGTACCCTTGTTCCTTGAGTACGAGGCAGTTTTGAAGCGACCGGAGCAACTGGCTGCAGGCCAACGCAATCCAGCGATGGTTGACGCTTTTTTGGATGCACTGGCGATACGCGCTGTCCCGGTGCACATGTTTTTCCTTTGGCGGCCGCAATTGCGTGATGCAGCGGACGAAATGGTGCTTGAGACCGCGCTCAACGGTCGGGCCGATGCACTGGTGACGTTTAACGTGAATGATTTTGATGCGGCTGCTAAATTTGCACTTCCGGTGCACACACCAGCGGCTTTTTTACAACTTTTGAACCAGGGAGAGAATTGATGTCCAACTATGCGCTGCGCGTTCCTGAGTCACTGATGGAATACGCCCGTTTGGTGGCGCAGGAAGAAAAAGTGTCGATGAACCAATTTTTCGTGACCGCCATCGCAGAAAAAGTTGCGGCCTTGAAGACCGAGTCGTATTTCAAAGAGCGCCAAGCGCGTGGCGAACTGGCCGGCTTTGACGCTTGGCTTGCAGCCAGCCCAGACGTGGCGCCACTGCCAGGTGACGCTTTGTAAGAATTGCACTTTCTGTTACTTAATTACCTATGAAAACATCCCTCCGCCTTGCCACCCTGGCCGCCGCCAGCGCCACCCTCCTCGCCCTGAGCGGCGCAGCCATGGCCGACGCCACGACTGACGCGGCCGCCAAAGAGGCGGGTGCCGTGGTCACGCCCAGTGGCTTGGTCTACCGCGCACTCAAAGAAGGCACAGGCGCCAGCCCCTCGGCGGCGGACAGCGTCACAGTGCATTACCGCGGCACTTTTCCGGACGGGCGCGAATTTGACAGCTCCTACAAGCGCAACGAGCCCATCGACTTTCCGCTGCGGCGTGTGATTCCCTGCTGGACCGAGGGTGTGCAAAAAATGAAGGTGGGCGGCAAAGCCAAGCTCACCTGCCCTGCGGCCATTGCCTATGGCTCGCGCGGTGCGGGCAACGTGATTCCGCCCAACGCCACGCTGCTGTTTGAAGTGGAACTGCTGGCCATCAACAAGTAAGCACCCACCATGCGCCCGATAATGGGTGCATGACTTCTCACACCCCCACTGGCGCCAGCACGGCTTTCTCCACACTGTCGCTTGCGCCAGCCACCCTGGCCAATCTGACGCAGCTGGGTTATCTGGAAATGACGCCCATCCAGGCGGCCAGCTTGCCGCCTGCATTGGCCGGCCATGACCTGATTGCCCAGG
>CAIYRQ010000209.1 GCA_903928635.1 uncultured beta proteobacterium
GGGTTCGAATCCCCGTGGGGTCGCCAGATTCATCGCAAGATGATGAAAGCAGGAGTAGGCAACGGAAACGTTGTCGCTACCAGGAGTGGTAGTTCAGTTGGTTAGAATACCGGCCTGTCACGCCGGGGGTCGCGGGTTCGAGTCCCGTCCACTCCGCCAGTATGCAAAATCCCTTGTAAGTCATTGATTTACAAGGGATTTTTGTTTTTAGACTCAATCGCTTTACCACATGTTCTTACCACATGTGCACCACCGTAGAGTTCACTCTACTCAGACTAAGTAGCAGACTCGTCACTATCACCCAACGCACGATAGACAGATGCTTTGGAAAGTGCGTAGCGACTCATCAGCTCTTTGATCTTCACACCTTCTGATCGTTTCTGACGCATCTCTAGCACCTGGTCATCTGTTAGTGCTTTCTTGCGTCCGAACTTCACACCGTTTTTTCGAGCGTGAGCGATACCATCAGCTTGACGATCTTTGCGCAGATCGTTCTCGAACTCAGCGATAGAACCAAGCATCGTCACGAGTAGGCGACCGGATGGGGTAGAAGTGTCAATCTGCTGATCGAGTACATGCAGCTTGACCTGCTTCTTTTCAAGCGTGTTCAAGATGTTCAGCAAATCACGTGTAGACCTAGCGAGTCGATCTAACTTGGTAACCACCATCGGAACTCCCTTCGCAGAAATACACTGATTTCACGTCGCTGAAATTCAAACAATGGAATATTGGAATTGTTTTGAGACCCCATCAACTGGCCTTTGATAGACCAATCGGTTCCCAGTCTGGCTTGCGCGCCCATGGCCCAATCGATCAAGCTGTCTTTGCCAAATTCAACGTTTTGCTGGCCTCTGCCATAGCTCGCACTGTCATCCCGCAGGGTCCATCCAAGACCAAAAAATAAATCGATACGCTGCGGTCCATTGGTTTGTCCGAAAACTCGGTAGCCCTGCGTCACTTTGCTGGGGTTGTAGGTGTCTAGTGGTGCCACGGCCAGGTCTTTGGCATATTGGTAGGAAACCATTAGCAGCTGCCGGTCGTTGTTGAGGTTTTTCCACAGCACGCTGGCGCCGAGTTGTTGCTGCTCCGTCTCCTGAGCCCTGAAATTGGGGACTTCGGTTTTGGAGTACGTGGCAGAGATAGCGGGCAATATCGTTCCAGACAATGTGGGTCGGAATTCCGCGAGCAAGCCCCAAGACTGCTTGTTGTTGGTGGTTTTGGGGTCCGTCGTGGATTCACCCTCTTGAAAAAACTGAATCAGGTTGGCACTTAAGCGCAGGCTCGTGTCCGCTTGCTCCCAAACGGATCCTCCGGAAAGGCTCAGACTCGTGGCGTCAAACGCCTGGGCACCGGCGTAGTAATTTCGGCGCTGCGCGTCGGCACTGGCATAAAAGCTTTGGTCAGGTTGGTAGCGAAAGGCCCACTGGAGTCCCGCATTGAGCCCGAAAAAAGGCGCCGACTGCAAAACAGAGTTACCAGTGGGTGGCGCGGCCTCCATTCCCAGGTCACGGAAAATCGGGTAGGTGTTGAGAAGCGCTGATTGGTAAGCGTCGATCGAATTGATGGCGGAGGACACGTTGGAATCATGTCCTATTTGGTATTCCAGGTAGCCGCTGGTGAATTGCTTTTGCTTTGCTTGGGTGGCGTCAATCTGCTCCAACAGCTGCAGGATATTGCCTTTTAAGGACTCGGTTAAATCGAGTTCCAGTGCACGCTTGCATTCGGTCTTTGCCAAGTCGTAGGCCCCCAGCGTGTAGAGCGCGCGTGCGGACTGTATGCGCGCACCGGCATGGCTGGGGTTGATGGAGAGCACGCGGTCAAAGGCCACAAGGGCGTCTTGGTAGTGCTGGCTGAGCAGTGCGCTGTAGCCGTAGAGAAAGCTGAACTCTACGTCATCCACCAGATCTTCTGCCTGTGGCCGGAGTTGGTCGTAGGCGGCTTGTGCCTGGTTGGACCTGAGAAGGTCACGTGCAGCAGTCAAATCCTGCGCATCCGCCACCTGGAAGTACGAGAGGGCAACGAAAACCACCACGCGCAGCGGTGTGAAGGGCCATGCCCTTGAGGGTGGTTGAGGTGTTGCGCGAGGCAGCATTAATACGAAGTTGAATGCAATGGGAAGGGCGATCGCAAGCCCTAGTTTAGAGGGAGCTGCCTCCCCATTGTCGCCTCATCGTCCCCAGGCATTGACCGCCCGATCTGCCACTGGTGCGGGAACTGCGGGCTTGGGGCTTCTTCCGAGTGGCGGGGAGGCTCATATGGCGATTGCTAAAAGTATTCAAAGTTGAATACACAAATAGCAATTAAAACAAGAAATCCGTTGACAAGATTCGCAATTAATTGGGAAACATCGCGAGTTCTTCGCGGGTAAAACCCGCCTCCCGACGCGCAGCCAGGTTAAACGGCGGCTTCAGGCTCGGCGCCCTGTAACGCCGTGCGGCCTCCGGGTAGAAGGCGAGGGCATCCACGCCGTCGCGCTGGCACAGCCAGTGGAACCAGTAATTGCCAATAGCCACGTGGCCGACCTCTTCGGTCAAGATAAGGTCAAGAATGTCCACCGCCGCCGTGGCCGCAGGCGTGCCCACCTTGCGCAACTTGGCCTGGATCAGTGGTGTCGCGTCCAGGCCGCGAGCTTCGAGCGTGCGTGGCACCAGAGCCATGCGTGCCAGCACATCGTCTTTGGTGGCCTCGCACATAGTCCACAGTCCATCGTGGGCGGTGAAGTCGCCATAGGCGTGGCCTAAAGTCTCCAGGTGCGCTTCTAAGAGTCCGAAATGCTTGGCTTCTTCGGCCGCTACCCGCATCCAGTCGCGGTAATAGGCCCCAGGCATGCCGGCAAAGCGCCATACTGCGTCTAGCGCGAGGTTGATAGCGTTGAATTCGATGTGCGCAATCGAATGCATCAGCGCCGCGTGGCCCGCCGGTGTAAATGGCGAGCGGCGAGGCACCGAGCCTGGTTCTACCAGCAGGGGGTGCTGCGGGCGTCCGGGCTGGGGTGGCGCGCTCAAGATGCCGTCGCAGTCGCACGGCAGAGACTCCGACGCCGTCCACAGCGCGTGCACCGCCGTGGCCTTTTCCCGCGGGTCGGTCAGCATAAAAGCGCCTAGCGCGCAGTGTCGGAGTTCCATCCCTACAATTCTAGGTACGCAGCACCGCGTTTCATGAGGCATTGCCATGGCAATTTACGAGTTAGAACACGTTTCCCCCACACTTGCGGAGTCGGCCTGGGTGGCTGACAGCGCCCAGGTCATGGGCCGGGTGGATCTGGCGGCCGACACCAGCGTGTGGTTCGGGGTCGTCATCCGTGGGGATACAGAGAGTATTTCTATTGGTGAGGGAAGCAATATTCAGGACTGCAGTGTTTTGCATGCCGATATTGGACAACCTCTGCGTGTGGGCAAGCATGTGACGGTGGGCCACAAGGTCATGCTGCACGGCTGCACCATCGGCGATGAGTCGCTCATCGGTATTGGCGCCATCGTGCTCAACGGCGCCAAAATTGGCAAGAACTGTTTGGTGGGCGCAGGCTCTCTGGTGACCGAGGGCAAAGAGTTTCCCGATGGATCGATGATCATGGGTACCCCGGCCAAGGTGGTGCGCAGCCTAACTCCTGAGCAAATCCAGGCCTTGAAGCTGAGCGCCCGCCATTACATTGAAAACGCCAAACGCTTCAAGTCAGAGTTGCACAAGATCGCTTGATCTGACTATTCACCTATTTTTGCGGCTTGCCCGCAGCCACCACAGCCAAGCGCCAATGCATGGCATTTACGGAGTAGTGCGTGTCTGAATTGCACAAGTTTATTTTTGATGGTTTGCCGGTGCGCGGCATACTGGTTCGTCTGACCGACACCTGGACCGAAGTGTTGCGCCGTCGCGCCTCCAACAACGAGCATGGCGCCTACACGAGCCCGGTGCGCAATATGCTGGGCGAGATGGTGGCTGCAGGGGTGCTGATGCAGTCCAGCATCAAGTTTGACGGCGCACTGGTGCTGCAAATCATGGGCGACGGGCCGGTCAAGCTGGCGGTGGTGGAGGTGCAGTCCAACCTGGAGCTGCGCGCTACCGCATCGGTGACACAAGCGGTGCCCGACGGCGCCACGCTGAGCCAAATGGTCAATGTCAACAACCAGGGGCGCTGCGCGATCACCCTGGATCCGCAGACCAAATTTCCGGGCCAGCAACCTTACCAAGGGGTGGTGCCACTGTTTGACGACCACGGCAAGCCCATCGACAAGCTCAACGAAGTGCTGGAGCACTACATGCTGCAAAGCGAACAACTCGACACCACCTTGGTGTTGGCCGCGGATGAGCATGTGGCTGCGGGCCTGCTGATACAGCGCCTGCCCGTGCAAGGCGAAGGCAATTTGTCGGGCAGCCTGGTGAGCAAAGACAATGAAGACCAGATCGGTCTCAATGAGCACTACAACCGCATTGCCATTCTGGCCAGCAGCTTGCAGCGCGACGAGCTGCTGACCCTGGATGCCGATACCGTGCTGCGGCGCTTGTTTTGGGAAGAAACAATCACCCGCTTCGAGCCACAGCAGGGTGACACTGCCCCGCGTTTTGCCTGCAGCTGCAGCCGTGAGCGCGTGGCGCGCATGATTGTGGGCCTAGGTGCAGACGAGGCGCACAGCATTTTGCAAGAACGCCCTAATATCGAGGTGGCCTGTGAGTTTTGCGGGGTGCAGTACCACTTTGACCCGGTGGACACTGCGCGGCTGTTTGTGCCGCAAACCCAACAATTGGACGGCGGCGATACGCCCCACTGATTGGAGCTTTAAGCTTCTCTGCCGAGCAAGGAAGTGAACAACTGGTGTTCGCACTGCGCGTCCGAGCACTTGTCACACACCCATTGCCAGTGCGAGGGCCCTTGCGCCTGTACTGCAGTGCCCAAGCCTGACCACTGGTCTATGGCAAGCAGAGCGGAAGCAGTTCGCTGCCCGCCGATTCCATACACCACGCTGTAGCGCAGTTGATGCGTTTGCAAGACCTCGCGTAAGCGCGCGTCAAACGCGCGGTGCCGGTCGGTGTTGGTGTGAGGCAGGTCCAGGCCGGCCAACAGTGTGATGTCGTACCGCGCCTGCTGGGTGATGGCGTGGGGGTAGAGTGACTTGTCGTGTGCGTCGACGTCGCGTTGCACTGCCGCAAAGAGCGGTGTGCCATCGACGATAGCAAAGTCATAGTCCGGCAACTGCCAGTCATTCGACGTGAGGATGTGAGCTTTGTGACTGCGCGCTTGAAGCGCGGCCACGATGGCCTCGGCGAGCGAGGTTTTGCCAGTGCCCGGGGCACCTACCAGCGCAATCTTCACGCCAGACCAAGCATGCTTGAGCTTCTCTTGCCAGACCTATTTGGTGACTTGAACAAAGATCTCATTGGGCTTGACCATGCCCAATTCGGAGCGGGCTTTTTCTTCCACCATCTCTAAGCCCTCGCGCAGGTCGCGAATTTCCGCTTCCAAGCGCGCATTGGCCTGAGCCGCGTCGGCATTGCTGCGCTGTTGGGCCGCCAGTTCATTGCTCAAGCGCGCCACGTTGGGCAGGCTGCCGCGTCCAAACCATAGCTGGCCTTGCAGCACCAGCAACAGCACAAGCAAGGCAGCAGGAACCAGTCGGCGACCCATCGCAGTGTTTAGCGCAGGTTGTAAAACGCAGCGCGTCCGGGGTACACCGCCACTTCGCCCAAGTCTTCTTCGATGCGCAGCAATTGGTTGTACTTTGCCATGCGGTCCGAGCGGCTCAGAGAGCCTGTCTTGATTTGTCCGGCGTTGGTGCCCACAGCGATGTCAGCGATCGTGGTGTCTTCCGTCTCGCCCGAACGGTGGCTCACCACGGCGGTATATCCCGCACGTTTTGCCATCTCAATGGCAGCAAAGGTTTCTGTCAGCGTGCCGATCTGGTTGATTTTGATCAGGATCGAGTTGGCAATGCCCTTGTCGATGCCTTCTTTCAAGATCTTGGTGTTGGTGACAAACAGGTCGTCGCCGACGATTTGCACGGTTTTTCCGAGACGGTCGGTCAGAATCTTCCAGCCGTCCCAGTCGCCTTCTGCCATACCATCTTCGATGCTGATGATGGGGTATTTGTCCACCCAGGTCGCGAGCATGTCGGTCCATTCCTGCGCCGTCAGGCTCAAGCCTTCACCGGCCAGTTCGTACTTACCGTCTTTGTAAAACTCCGAGGCAGCACAGTCCAGACCGAGCGCGATTTGCTCACCGGCCACAAAACCAGCCTTGTCGATGGCTTCCAGAATCATCTGAATCGCCGCTTCATGGTTGGGCACATTGGGTGCAAAACCGCCTTCGTCGCCCACTGCCGTGCTGATACCTTTGGCGTGCAAGATCTTCTTCAGTGCATGA
>CAIYRQ010000210.1 GCA_903928635.1 uncultured beta proteobacterium
AGCCACCTGAGCGCGCTGCCATCCACACCTCGTGCAAAGGCTTTTGCAGGTTGACACTGATCTGGCTGCGGTTGGGAAAGGTGAGTGTGACCATGCCGCCCGTGCGCTGGTTGTCGATATCGACATCGCTGCGTTCATTCAAGGCGTCGCAGCGCTGCTCCAGCGCTTGGAGCAAAGATTCGGCTTGGTCCAGGAACTCAAGGTCGGTCATTACAATTTCACCATGTTGAAAATCAAAAAAATCGGGGCAATTGTGTGCTTTGCGCTTGTCACCCTGGTCCAACTCGCGGGCTGCGGCCAAACCGGGCCACTGTACCTGCCCGGTAAGGCAGCCCTTGCCAACGCTTCCACATCGACACATGCACCAGCGGCATCCCACGTGGCTCTGCACAATTCCTGAAAAATTCTCCCATGCAAGCTACTTTCCCCGGTCAGCCATTTTTTCATTATGCGCACGAGCAGCTTCAGGTGGAGGGCTGTGAACTCAATACCCTGGCCGAGCAGTTTGGAACACCGCTTTTTGTGTACTCCAAAGCGTCCATGGTCACGGCGCTGGCCGCATACCAGCGCGGATTTGCCGGACGCCACGCCCAAATTTGCTACGCCATGAAGGCCAACTCCACGTTGGCCGTACTGCAGGTTTTTGCCAAAGCGGGCTGTGGTTTTGACATTGTGTCTGGTGGCGAACTGGCGCGCGTGATCGCGGCAGGCGGCGACGTTACCAAAGTCATTTTTTCGGGTGTGGGCAAGACGCGCGCAGAAATGCGCCTGGCGCTCCAAACCGGAATTGGCTGCTTCAATGTGGAAAGCGAATCAGAAATTGACGTGCTCAATGAGGTCGCCACGGACATGGGGCTGCGCGCGCCGATCAGCATCCGCGTCAACCCCAACGTGGACCCCAAGACCCACCCCTACATTTCCACGGGCCTGAAAGGCAACAAATTTGGCATTGCGCATGAGCGCACCTTGGCCGTGTACCAGCATGCGGCGGCGCTGCCGGGCCTGAAGGTGGTCGGCATTGACTGCCACATCGGATCGCAAATTACCGAAGTCAACCCCTACCTGGACGCCATGGACCGCATGCTGGATCTGGTGGAAACCATCGAAGCCCATGGCATTGCGATTGAACACATTGATTTCGGTGGTGGACTGGGCATCGACTACCAGGGCGACACACCGCCACAGGCCGATGCCTTGTGGGCGCAGTTGTTGGCCAAATTGGACGCACGCGGCTTTGGGCAGCGCAAGCTCATGATCGAGCCCGGTCGGTCGCTGGTTGGCAACGCGGGTGTCTGCGTTACCGAGGTGCTGTACCTGAAGCCTGGCGAGCAGAAAAACTTCTGCGTGGTCGATGCCGCCATGAACGACCTGCCGCGCCCGGCCATGTACCAAGCCTTCCACGCGATTGTTCCCCTGAACGCCGAGCCACCATCGACGCAGGCCACGGTCTATGACGTCGTCGGGCCGGTTTGCGAGAGTGGCGACTGGATAGGCCGCGACCGCAGCCTGCAAGTCGCGCCTGGAGACAAAGTGGCGGTGATGTCGGCGGGTGCCTATTGCATGAGCATGGCCAGCAACTACAACTCCCGTGGACGCGCAGCCGAAGTGCTCGTCGATGGCACGCAGGCGAGCCTGGTGCGTGCCCGGGAAGCGGTCAGCGACTTGTTTGCGCTGGAGTCGCTGGTCGGCTAAAGCGCTTCCACACCCGCCATCCCAGCAGGACCGACAGGATGGCGGCGTACACCGTCACCTCTGCGAAGTTTCGCTTGCCAGAACGCATCCAGAAGAAGTGCAAGATGGCCACGACGGCGATCAGATAAACGAGCCGGTGCAGCTTCCGCCAGCGCTGTGCGCCCAGTGCGCGAATAGCGCCATTCCAAGAGGTCAGTGCCAAGGGCGTGAGCAAAGTCAATGCAAGAAAGCCGACCAAAATAAACGGCCGCTTGCCAATGTCCTGGGTGATATCGGCCAGGTCTAAGCCCATGTCCAGCCAGCCATAAGCCAGAAAATGCAGGAGCGCATAAAAAAAGACAAACAAGCCGAACATTCTGCGTAGGCGTGCCAAGCCGGGAAGCCCGGCGGTGACCCGCAGCGGGGTCAGCAGCAACACCAGACACAGAGCGCGCAAGGTCCAGCTCCCCGTGGCGCGCACCAGAGCTTCGGCGGGGTTTGCGCCCAGGTGGTCGTATGCCGCACCGTAAACCAGCCACACCAAGGGCAAGAGCCACACCCAAAACAACAAAGGCTTGGCAAACGGGCTCAAGAGCCAGCGCTGGACTGCTGAGCGCAGCATGGGCAGCAAAGTGGCTTAGAAGTTGGCTTTCAGGTCCATGCCCGCGTACAACTGGCCGACCTGGGCTTCATAGCCATTGAACATCAAGGTTTTGCGCTTTTTCGCGAACAACCCATCTTCTCCGATGCGCCGCTCGGTGGCCTGGCTCCAGCGGGGATGGTCCACCAGCGGGTTCACGTTGGAATAAAAGCCGTACTCATTGGCCGCAGCTTTGTTCCAAGCCGTGGCCGGTTGCTTTTCGGTGAAGCGGATTTTGACAATGCTCTTGGCGCTCTTGAAACCATACTTCCAGGGCACCACCAGGCGCACGGGTGCGCCGTTTTGGTTGGGCAGCACCTCGCCATACATGCCAAAGCTCAGCAGAGTCAGGGGATGCAATGCCTCGTCCAGGCGCAGCGCCTCCACATAGGGCCAGTCCAGGATGCGACTACCGACGAAGGGCATGGTTTTCGGGTCTGCGAGCGAAACGAATTCAACATACTTGGCGCTGCCCAGTGGCTGCACTTTGGCAATAAGCTGCGCCAGCGAATAGCCCACCCAGGGAATGACCATGGACCAACCCTCCACACAGCGCAGGCGATAAATGCGCTCTTCCATGGGGCTGAGTTTGAGCAGGTCTTCGAGTGCAAATTTGCCAGGTTTTTGCACCAGGCCCTCCACCTCCACAGTCCAAGGCGAGGTCTTCAACGTGTGGGCATTGACGGCGGGATCCGCTTTGTCGGTGCCGAATTCGTAGAAGTTGTTGTAGCTGCTGGCGTCTTTGTAGGCGGTCGCCTTTTCCATTACCACCGCACCCGGAACTTTGCTGGGCACAGTCGCCAAGCGGGCCAGTTTGCCGGGCTTTTCTGTCGCACCGGTGGTTTGGGCAAAGGCCTCGCGCGAGGCCCAGGTCGATGCGCTCAGAGCCGTTACGCCATTGGCGGCCCGCCGCAGCCATTGCCGGCGGCTTTCAAACAGTTCTCGGTCGGTGATTTCACTGCTCAGGGGTGCATTAACCCCGGACCACAGGCGGCTCTTCGGCATGGAACGACTCCCCGGCAAAGTGACTGAGCAACTTGCCGGGGGCGGTATCAGCGCAGACCGGCGACGTAATCCGCGAGGGCTTTGATCTCGCGGTCGTTCAATTTTGCCGCGACTTGGGACATGACGTTGTTGTTCTTGCGAATACCATCACGGAACGCTGTTAATTGCGCTGCTGCGTATTCGGCATGCTGGCCGCTCAGGCGGGGGTACTGCGACGGAATGCCGGCGCCGTTGGGGCTGTGGCAGCCTGCGCATGCGGGCACTTGGCGATCCGAAATACCGCCACGGTAAATGCGCTCGGCCAGGGCCACCGTGTCTTTGTCTTTGGCAAATCCTGGCTTGGCAGTCTTGCTGGTGAGCCAAAAGGCGATATTGCGCATGTCGTCTTCAGACAAGGCGGCAACCATGCCACTCATCACGGCATTCGCACGCTTGCCTGACTTGAATTCTTTAAGTTGCTTGACCAGGTACTCGGGGTGTTGCTGCGCCAGCTTGGGGTAAGCCGGCGTGCCGGAGTTGCCATCTGCACCGTGACAGGCAGCACATACTGCGCCAAAGCTGGCTTCGCCCTTGGCCAAGTCAGGCTTGGCGGCTTTGGCCGGCGCCTCAGGGGCCGCTGTGTTCGCGGATACCGCGAACGAACCTGCAGCCAGTGCTGCGACGAGAAACAGTTGTGCGATCGACTTCATAGGGCGGTGGTGTATCTGGGTAGGCAAAAAACAGGCGCATTCTACAATGCAGCATTGGGTTTACCCGCTACAACAACCATTACAAGCATGACCGCACCGCCCAACCCACTTCCCCAAGCTCCGCCCACCGGCACCGCAACCGAAAAATCGCGTGCTGCCATTGCCATGGGCTGGCTGCATACCGCCAAATTTCTGACGACGGCGCCACAGTTGCATTTCTTGCCCGCGCTTGATGTGCCTGAAATCGCCTTTGTCGGCCGGTCGAATGCCGGAAAGTCCACTTGCATCAACACGCTGACACAGCAAAAACAACTGGCGTTTGCGTCCAAACGGCCAGGACGCACCCAGCATATCAACCTGTTTTCTTTGGGTAAGCAAGGCGTCATGGATGCCGTGCTGACCGATTTGCCCGGCTATGGCTACGCTGCCGTGCCCAAGCAGGACAAAATCCGTTGGCAACAAGTGATGGCCAATTACCTGGTCAGCCGCGAAAACCTCAAAGCCATTGTGCTGATGTGTGACCCCCGCCACGGCATGACTGAACTGGACGAGGTGCTGCTCGACGTCATCCGACCCCGGGTCGAAGAAGGACTGAAATTTCTCGTCGTACTGACCAAGGCCGACAAGCTGACCCGCACAGAAGGGGCCAAGGCCTTGTCGATCATGAAACTACAGGCAGGTGGCGGCGAAGTGCGCCTGTTTTCTGCCCCCAAGCGCATTGGCATCGAAGAGGTCGCCACCTTGCTGTGGGACTGGGCGCATCCGCCTGTAA
>CAIYRQ010000211.1 GCA_903928635.1 uncultured beta proteobacterium
GCCACAAAACCAGCCTTGTCGATGGCTTCCAGAATCATCTGAATCGCCGCTTCATGGTTGGGCACATTGGGTGCAAAACCGCCTTCGTCGCCCACTGCCGTGCTGATACCTTTGGCGTGCAAGATCTTCTTCAGTGCATGAAAGACTTCAGCGCCATAGCGCAGCGCTTCGCGAAAGCTCGGTGCACCCACCGGGATGATCATCAGCTCTTGCAAATCAAGGTTGTTGTTCGCGTGTTCGCCGCCATTGATGACGTTCATCATCGGCACCGGCATTTGCACCG
The DNA here is from genome assembly GCA_903928635.1 of uncultured beta proteobacterium. Classification (GTDB taxonomy): domain Bacteria; phylum Pseudomonadota; class Gammaproteobacteria; order Burkholderiales; family Burkholderiaceae_C; genus Allorhodoferax. The sequence goes on from CAIYRQ010000211.1 coordinate 284, forward strand.
CACCCATGCCACCGAAGTAACGGTACAGGGGAAGACCCGCCTCTTCGGCCGCTGCACGAGCCACCGCCATCGACACCGCCAACATGGCATTGGCGCCCAGGCGGCTCTTGTTGTCGGTGCCGTCCAAGTCGATCAGGGTCTTGTCCAAAAAGGCCTGCTCAGAGGCGTCAAGTCCGAGCACGGCTTCGGAAATTTCGGTGTTGATGTGGTCCACCGCCTTGCGCACGCCTTTGCCCAGGTAGCGCATATGGTCGCCATCGCGCAGCTCAATCGCTTCGCGCGAACCGGTAGAGGCGCCGGACGGAACGGCTGCACGGCCCATGGTGCCGCTTTCCAACAACACATCACACTCGACGGTGGGATTGCCCCGGCTGTCCAAAATTTCGCGTCCCACTATGTCCACAATTGCGCTCATCGCTGGTCTTTCAAAAGGTTAATGTCAAAAATCGTGTATCGCCAATCGGGCGAAGCTGTGTTATCGGTTGATTACTGGAAGTTATTTTCCAGAAAAGAGTTCTTTTTGGTGACGTAATCCAGTTCCACCAAAGTCTCCAGCAGGGCGCGCATGTGCTTGAGGGGCACTGCATTGGGCCCATCGCTGAGCGCCTTGGACGGGTCCGGGTGCGTTTCCATGAACAGACCTGCGACACCCACCGCCACCGCAGCGCGCGCCAGCACGGGGACCATTTCCCGTTGTCCACCGCTGCTGGTGCCCTGGCCGCCAGGCAACTGCACTGAGTGGGTCGCGTCGAACACCACTGGTGCGCCGGTCTCGCGCATGATGGCCAGGCTGCGCATATCGCTCACCAGGTTGTTGTAACCAAAGCTGGCTCCGCGCTCGCAGGCCATAAAATTGTCTTCTTCCAGGCCCGCTTCGCGCGCTGCGACACGTGCTTTGTCGATCACGTTCTTCATGTCGCCCGGCGCCAAAAATTGGCCCTTTTTGATGTTGACCGGTTTGCCCGACTGCGCCACGGCGCGAATGAAATCAGTTTGGCGGCACAAAAAGGCGGGGGTTTGGAGCACATCGACCACGGCGCTGACCTGGGCAATCTGGTCTTCGGAGTGGATGTCGGTCAGGACAGGGACACCCAACTCGCGTTTGACCTTGGCCAAAATTTCCAGGCCCTTGTCGATGCCAGGGCCGCGAAACGTGCTTCCACTGGAGCGGTTGGCCTTGTCAAAGCTGCTTTTGAAAATAAAGGGGATGCCCAGGCTGCTGGTGATTTCTTGGAGGGTACCCGCCGTGTCCATCTGCAATTGCTCGGACTCGATGACACAGGGCCCTGCAATCAAAAAAATGCGGTGGTCGAGCCCGACGTCAAAACCGCAGAGCTTCATGCCGCCACTTTCAGGGTTTTGCCGCCCAATTGGTGGTCGAGTGCGGCGCGGATAAAGGCATTGAACAGCGGGTGGCCATCCCAAGGCGTCGATTTGAACTCAGGGTGGAACTGCACACCCACAAACCAGGGATGCACCGACTGGGGCAGCTCCACCATTTCGGTCAGCTGCTCACGCTGGGTTAGCGCAGAGATCACCAAGCCCGCACTGCGCAGCTGGTCCAAGTAATGCACATTGGCTTCATAGCGGTGGCGGTGGCGCTCCGTCACCACATCGCCGTATATGGTGTGGGCAATGGTGTTCTTGGCCACGTCCGAGCTTTGCGCGCCCAGGCGCATGGTGCCGCCGAGATCGGAGTTTTTGTCGCGGGTGTTGATGGTGCCGTCGCTGTCTTTCCACTCGGTGATCAGCGCAATCACCGGGTTCGGGCTTTCGGGCTCGAACTCCGTGCTGTTGGCGTCCGCGAGTCCCGCGACGTGCCGCGCAAATTCAATGGTCGCGACCTGCATGCCCAGGCAAATCCCTAAATAAGGGACCATGTTTTCGCGGGCAAAACGCGCGGCAGTGATTTTTCCTTCAATACCGCGTTTGCCAAAGCCGCCGGGCACCAGCACCGCATCAAATTTAGCGAGCTGCTGCACCGATTCAGCGGTGATGGTTTCCGAGTCGATGTAGCTGATCTTCACCTTGACATGGTTTTTCATGCCCGCATGGCGCAGCGCCTCATTGAGCGACTTGTAGCTGTCGGACAAATCTACGTATTTGCCGACCATGGCAATCGTGACTTCGCCCTCCGGGTGCTCTGTCTCGTAGACCAAATCGTCCCATCGTTGCAGCTTGGCGGGTGGCGTGTTCAGGCGCAATTTGTCACAAATCAGGCCGTCCAGACCTTGCTCGTGCAGCATGCGGGGCACTTTGTAAATCGTGTCCACGTCCCACATGGAGATCACGCCCCATACCGGCACGTTGGAGAAAAGCGAGATCTTTTGGCGCTCTTCGTCTGGAATCGGGCGGTCGGCGCGGCAAATCAGTGCGTCGGCCTGGATGCCGATCTCACGAAGTTGCTTGGCGGTGTGCTGCGTGGGCTTGGTTTTGAGCTCACCGGCCGCAGCGATCCAGGGCACGTAGCTCAGGTGCACAAAGGCGGTGTTGTTGGGGCCGAGCTGCAGGCTCATCTGGCGCACGGCTTCGAGGAAGGGCAAAGACTCAATGTCGCCCACAGTGCCGCCAATTTCCACAATGGCGACGTCGACCGCGTCAGGCTCGCCCATGCGGGCGCCGCGCTTGACGAATTCCTGGATTTCGTTGGTGACGTGGGGAATCACCTGCACGGTCTTGCCCAGGTAGTCGCCCCGGCGCTCTTTGTCGAGCACACTTTTGTAGATTTGGCCAGTGGTGAAGTTGTTGGCCTTGCGCATGCGGGTTTCCACAAAACGCTCATAGTGGCCCAGGTCGAGGTCGGTTTCGGCACCGTCGTCAGTGACAAACACCTCGCCGTGTTGCAGAGGCGACATGGTGCCCGGGTCGACGTTGAGGTAGGGGTCGAGCTTGATCAGGGTGACTGTCAGGCCCCGCGATTCCAGGAGCGCGGCGAGGGAGGCGGATGCAATTCCCTTCCCCAGGGAAGAGACCACGCCACCGGTGACGAAGACAAATTTGGTCATGTCAGTGTGCGGACCCCAGGGTCCGGTAAGCTGGTAATGCGAGATTATAGGTGTCTGCTACATTGCGCTCGGGGCCCGGTTCGGCGCCTCGAATCCGATTTCGACGAAGGCAAGGTGCATGGAATTAAGCGGCAAACACATTGTTTTGGGACTCAGCGGCGGCATTGCCTGTTACAAGGCGGCCGAACTGTGCCGTGCGCTGATCAAAGAAGGCGCCACCGTGCAAGTGGTCATGACCGAGGCGGCGGCCCAATTCATCACGCCCGTCACCCTGCAGGCCCTGAGCCAACGCAGCGTTTACACCTCCCAGTGGGATGCGCGCGAAGCGAACAATATGGCGCATATCAACCTGAGCCGTGAGGCTGACGCCATTCTGATCGCGCCCTGCAGTGCCGACTTCATGGCCAAGCTGCTGCACGGGCGTGCCGACGATTTGTTGAGCCTGATGTGCCTTGCCCGTCCGCGGGAATCGGTCCCATTGCTGTTGGCCCCGGCCATGAACCGCGAAATGTGGTCTCACCCCGCCACGGTGCGCAATGTGGCGCAGCTGCGCGCGGACGGCAGCACCGTTATGGACGTGGGCAGCGGCGACCAGGCCTGTGGCGAGACCGGAGACGGACGCATGCGCGAGCCCGACGAACTCTTGCACGATGTGATTGCCTTTTTCCAACCCAAGGTGCTTGCCGGGCAACGGGTGTTGATTACTGCTGGCCCTACGTTTGAGGCGATCGATCCGGTACGCGGTATCACCAACCGCTCCAGCGGCAAGATGGGCTTTGCGCTGGCGCGTGCTGCCCAAGAAGCGGGGGCGGAGGTGACCTTGGTGGCGGGCCCAGTGGCTTTGGCCACGCCGCAAGGCGTGCGCCGCATCGACGTGCAAAGTGCCCAAGAGATGCTGCAGGCTTGTTTGACGCAGGCGGATAGCGCGAATATTTTCATCGCCACGGCGGCTGTGGCGGATTGGCGGCCGGTGGCCCAGACAGAACACAAGATCAAAAAGGACGGTTCGGGAAAGGTCCCTAGCCTGGAACTCCAAGAAAACCCGGACATCTTGGCGACCCTGGCACAGTCTGAGCGCGCGCGCAGTGGTGCCCTGTTTTGCGTGGGTTTTGCCGCAGAGAGCCACGACCTGCTGGCCCACGCAACAGCCAAGCGCATTCGCAAAGGCGTGCCGCTGCTGGTGGGAAATATCGGCCCCGCCACTTTTGGCCAGGACGACAACGCACTCTTGCTGGTGGATGCCCACGGCGCGGTGGACATTCCCCGTGCCAGCAAGTTGAGCCTGGCCCGGGTGTTGGTGCGCGAAATTGCGCAGCGCCTGCACCCCTAAACCTCTGAATCATCTTTTCACCACTATGAAACTCGACGTCAAAATTCTCGATTCCCGCCTGGTGGACCAATTGCCAACCTACGCCACTTCCGGCAGTGCGGGTCTGGACCTGCGGGCTTGCTTGGATGCGCCTTTGACGCTGCAACCCAATGCCTGGCAGCTGGTGCCTACGGGCATGGCAATCTATCTGAAAGACCCGAACTTCGCGGCGCTGATCCTGCCGCGCTCAGGGCTTGGCCACAAACATGGCATCGTGCTGGGTAATTTAGTGGGCTTGATTGACAGTGATTACCAGGGCCAGCTCATGGTCAGCGCCTGGAACCGCAGCACCACGGCATTCACCATCGAACCCATGGAGCGCATTGCGCAACTCGTCATCGTCCCGGTGGTGCAGGCCCAGTTCAACATCGTCCAGGAATTTGCCGCCTCCGAGCGAGGCGAGGGCGGTTACGGCTCCACAGGCAAGGCCTGACCGGCGAAGTCGCGCTCAGTGCAAGGGTGCGTCGCCGCGGTCGGCAGCGGGCAGCGCCTCAATGCGGAAAAATCCGGTGCCGGTGGAGCCGCGCTCCAGTTCTTCCTCAGTCGCTTCACGCACGCCTTCTACGCGCAGGCTCAGGCGAATCGCAATGCCCGCCAGAGGATGGTTACCGTCGAGCACCACATGCTCAGGGTAAATATCGGTCACCGTAAACAGCGCGTCTTTCGGTGCAGATGGATTGCAGCCCGCGGGCAGGGCGGAGCCTTCCAGCGTCAAGCCCACTTGCAATTCGGCAGGGAACAGCGCACGGGGCTCTAAGAACAAGAGCTGGTCGTTGAAATCACCGAAGGCTTCTTCGGGTTCGATTTGGATTTGCAGCTTGTCGCCGATCCGGTGGCCTTGCAGAGCGGCTTCAATGGCGGGAAGCAGGTCTTTGCCGCCGAGCAAGAACTCGACAGGTTCGTCCAAAATATCCAATTCTTCCCCCAAAGTGTCTTGAAGGACCCAGGTCAAAGCGACCACGCAGTTGTCATAGATTTCCATGGGGGGAATTGTCGCAGTTTCTCGAATCATGGCCGACGCGTGCGCCAAAGACGAGCATCCATGGATGGTCATCGTCCGCCGGTCGATAAACCCCGCGCAGCGATTTATAGGACTTGCAAAGGCCACCGCACAACGCGTCACGGCTTGCGATGTATCAATGGCAAATTTAGTTAATCATCAATTAAGTCAAGTATTGCGATATTTGCGAGAAAAACGACCCCATAAAGCTTCATTGAGTAGATTTCGCCTGCAGCGAAATTGACTCTTCTGGAGCATTTCTCTATAGTGATATTTAATTTCGCTTTTCGTGATATTTTTTTATTTGGTAGAGAATTTATGACTAATCCGTTTATCTGGCCAGCAACGCGTTTTGCAGTTTCTGCCGCGATCACTGCGTATGCAGGCCTGGCCCTTGCCGCTGACACCATCAAAATTGGTGTTTCTGGCCCGTTCACTGGTGGTTCTTCCTCCATGGGCGTGAGCATGCGCGACGGCGTCAAATTGGCTGTGGAAGAGATCAAC
>CAIYRQ010000212.1 GCA_903928635.1 uncultured beta proteobacterium
AATCCGGACTGGGGAACGCTGGAGCGCTATCTGGGTTGGGCCTTTGGAGGCGGGATTTCCTCCTCGGGAATGATCGTCAACCCGGCCAATGCCATGCAGTCGGCGTCGGTTTATGCCTGTTTGAAAGTTTTGTCCGAGTCAGTTGGCATGCTGCCCCTGTGTATTTACACAAAAGGGCCCAATGGGGAGCGAACTCCTGATGAAAAGCATCCACTGTACGAGTTGCTGCACGAGCAGCCAAACGAATACCAGACAGCCATCGAGTTTTTAGAAATGATGGTGCTGCACCTGAACCTGCGCGGCAATGCCTATGCCTACATCAACCGCACAAGATCGGGCCGAGTCGTTGAACTCATCCCCATCCACCCGGATATGGTCTACGTTTTGATGGACAGTGAGGGCCAGGTGACGTACCAAGCGGGTGTGGAGAACGGAGCTAGGCGAACGCTCAACCGATCAGAAATCTTGCACGTCAAAGGCATGACCATCAATGGTTGGCTCGGAATCAGCCCGATTGCCTATGCCCGCGAGTCCATTGGCCTGAGCCTGGCGACCGAGAAGTTTGGCGGTCAGTTGTTTCGTAACGGCGCCAAGATGGGCGGCATTTTGGAGCACCCGGGTAAGTTGTCGGACGAGGCCTACAACCGGGTGAAGAACAGTTTTGATGCGGCCTCCAGTGGAGAAAACGCCCATAAGACTGCACTGCTTGAGGAGGGTATGAAGTTCTCCAAGGTCAGCATGAACGCCAACGACGCGCAGTTTCTTGAAACACGCAAATACCAGCGCGGTGAGATTGCAGGAATTTTTAGAGTGCCTCCGCACCTGATCATGGACCTAGAGCGGGCGACTTTCTCCAACATCGAGCACATGAGTTTGGAGTTCGTTCAATACAGCTTGATGCCCTGGCTTACCCGTATCGAAAAAGCTATTCGGCGCGATGTCTTTAGCGAGCAAGACAAGCAAAACAATACGATCAAATTCAACGTTGCAGCCCTCTTGCGAGGAGACGCTGCGAGCCGCTCGGCTTATTACGCAAGTGGAATCACCAATGGGTGGCTCACACGCAACGAAGCTCGGGCCATGGAGTATTTGAATCCTCTCGAAGGACTGAATGTGCCATTGATGCCGCTGAATTTAACGGACGGCAGCGATCCGCCTGCTGAGCCTCCAGAAACAAATAACGACGAATCCAACGCCGAACCAGAAGTTACCACTGCTGGTTCATCAACCGAGGGGAATGAGCCCCCATCTTCAAAATCTAAAGGAACAACATGAGCAGCTATACCTACGAAGACGCCGCCCTCAGAACACGACAAAAGGCCGATACGGCACGCCTGCTTGATCTGGGTAGCGCAGCAGGCGACTCAGAGAGCGCTTTTTTACAACCCATCGTTGCCGGATCCGGTATTGGAGGCGGCGGGTTCCTTAAAAAAGCACTCATCGCAGGTGGCGCCGCCGGTGACCGAACAGTAACTGGTATCAAGTCCGGTGATGAGCTGGTGCAGGTGCTTCAATTTGTTGGTGCAGGTGTTGCGTTGACTGACATCGTTGATTTGACATCCGAGTTCACGGCGGCAACAGGAAAGATCAACAACTCAGGCGGTACTGCAACTACTGGCGACAAGTTGCTGGTACTTTGGATCAAGA
>CAIYRQ010000213.1 GCA_903928635.1 uncultured beta proteobacterium
GGGCTAGAAATGTAGGGGGTACGGGCGTCAGTCATGGCAGGCTTTCATAGAAAGGCTTGGGCATCAGTGGCCCAGCGCAGGAAAGAGTTTGGTCAGGCCGTCGGACATCACTTCGACCGCGAGCGCGGCCAGGATCAGGCCCATCAGCCGGGTCATTACGTTGATACCGGTTTTGCCCAGTACGCGGGCGATCGGTTGCGCCAGCGAAAAACACAGGGCAGTGGCCAGCGCCACGACCACACCGTAACCCACCAAGGTGCCCATTTGCAGCAAGGTCTTGGCCTTGTCGGCGTAAATCACCACAGTAGACATGGTGGCAGGGCCGGTGAGCAGGGGAATGGTCAGCGGCACGACCGCAATGCTGGCGCCCATGGCCGCTTTTTCGGCTCCGTCCTGCAGCTCATGGGAGGAGGTCTTGGCTTCGGCCGGCTGGGCGTTGAGCATGTTGAGTGCACTGGTGAGCAAGAGCATGCCACCCCCCACTTGGAAGCTGGCCAGCGAAATGCCGAAAAATTCCAAAATCTGCAAACCCGCCAGGGCACTGACGGCGATCACCACAAAGGCGCTGAACGACGAAACCCGAATCGTGTTGCGCCGCTGCGCAGGCGAAAAATTCTGGGTGTAGTGGATGAAAAACGGCACGATGGCCAGCGGGTTGACGATGGCCAGCAGGGTTACCAGCGGTTTGAGTTCCATGGAGCGTCCAATGCGGGCCCAAGGCCCAGGGCCAAGCATCGTACCTTAGCGCCTTCCCACTGTGCAGGCGCCTACAAGTCGAGGTAATGCTTGCGCCAGAAATAGAACATCAGCCCGACGGCAATCAGAACCATGAAGGCAATCGACGCCTCAAAACCGTATTCCAGGTGCAGTACCGGCATGAACTCGAAATTCATGCCAAAAATGCCAGCCATCAAATTCAGTGGCAAAAACACGGCCGTGAGCACCGTTAGCGTGCGCATGATGTCGTTGGTGCGGTTGCTTTGGGCGTTGAAGTGCATTTGCACGGCTGTTTCTGCGTTTTGCTCCAGCCGCTGCACGTGGCGCACCACCCGCTCGATGTGCTCGAGCACATCGCGGCTTCGCACTTGCAGCAACTCGCGGTCACGCTGGGCGGCTGCGGTTTGCGGCTCGGGCCAGGTTTTCAAGGCCTCAATCCAGTCCTGGATGCTCGAGCGCTGGTCCTCACACACCTCGTCAAGCTGGTGCAGCGCCAGGCGGGCGTCTAACAGTGACGACCAGTTGTTAAAGCGCGTCTTGGGGTTGAGCAGTTTGGCCTGCCAGTGGTCGAGTTGGCGCGTCAGGTCGCGGCGCAGTGCCAGGTAGCCGTCCACCATGTGGTTCACGATGCGCAGCATCAAATCAGCGGAATCCGTAGGAATGAAGGCGCCGGCAGTATGGGACTTGGCGTTGGCGCTCTGCACCAGCTTGGCCGTGTACCCCTCACGAACCGCACAATCGTCGGGATGGACCGTCAGCAGTAGCCGATCCATAACGGCAAAGCCCACGGGGCTGGTGTCGATGTGACGCAAGATGGGCAAGCCGCTGCGTTTGCCTTGGTGCCCTCCTTCGTTGAGTTCTTGCCCTGCGCCGGTGTTTGCTGTCGCCAAACGCCGAAAAATCAACAGGTCGTAGTCCGAGGTGTAGTCGTAATGCGAAGGTAGCTGGGTATTGAGCAGGTCGCTGACATGCAAGTCCAGCAATTGCACGCCGCACAATGTCTGCAATGCAGATTGCAGAGAAGCCAGCTCAGCCTGCAGCGCACTGCGCCCACACGAAATCCACACAAAGCCGTGTTCCGGCATGCCTTGGGCATTCAGGCTTTGAAGTGACTTGCTTTCGGTCAGTCCGTCTTTTTCAATCGTGAAAATCCGCATGGTCGTCTTTCTGTGCCCGGCGCAGTGCCGCTGGGCGTGTGGATCAGGCTTTGAGCGCGCGCGCGGCGTCCAAGGCGAAATAGGTCAACACCCCATCGGCCCCAGCCCGTTTGAAGGCCAACAAGCTCTCCAGCATGACCGCGTCGTGGTCCAGCCAGCCGTTGGCCGCCGCCGCCTTGAGCATCGCGTACTCGCCCGAGACCTGATAGGCGAAGGTGGGCACCTTGAATTCATCTTTGACGCGGCGCACCACGTCCAGGTAGGGCATGCCGGGCTTGACCATCACCATGTCGGCGCCCTCGGCGATGTCCATCGCCACTTCCCGCAGCGCTTCATCGGTGTTTGCGGGGTCCATTTGGTAGACCTTTTTATTGCCTTTGCCCAAGTTGCCGGCCGATCCTACGGCGTCGCGAAAAGGGCCGTAAAACGCACTGGCGTACTTGGCGCTGTAAGCCATGATGCGGGTGTGCACCAGCTTTTCCGCCTCCAAGGCCTGGCGAATGGCGCCAATGCGCCCGTCCATCATGTCGCTGGGCGCCACGATGTCCACGCCCGCGCGGGCCTGGGTGAGCGCTTGCTGCACCAGCATGGCGGTGGTCTCGTCGTTCAGGATGTAACCCTCGCTGCCGGGCCGGGTGTCGGGCAAGCCATCCTGCCCGTGGGTCGTGAAGGGGTCCAGTGCCACGTCGGTCATCACACCGAGCTCAGGAAACTCTTTTTTCAAGGCCCGCACGATGCGCGGAATCAGCCCATCGGGGTTGAGTGCCTCAGCCCCGTCGTAGGTCTTGAGCGAAGGGTCAATGACGGGAAACAGTGCCATGACCGGGATTTCCATGCGCACGCACTCTTCGGCCACCGGAAGCAGCAGGTCCAAGCTCAGACGCTCCACGCCGGGCATGGAGTGGATGGGCACGCGCTGTCCATGCCCCTCCACCACGAACACGGGATAAATCAGGTCGTGGGCCGTCAGCGCATTTTCGCGCACCAGGTTGCGGGTGAAACTGTCGCGGCGCAAGCGGCGCGGACGTCCGAGGGGGAAGGGGGCGGGAGCGATCATGGGCAAAATTGTGCCTGACTTCACTGACAAGGTGCTCGAAAGTGTGTCAACGGTCCGGTGCACACGTTTTTCGGTACTGTCATGCATTACATTTTTTAAACGAATTTCATAAATTTACGCAAATAAAAAAGGTATTCCATTCATTTGTGAAAATTCTGATATTCTCCGTTTCGGGCGCTCTGGCGCTCCCCGCTTTTCCTCCCTGAGCGGGGCCTCTATGTGTGATAACAAAAAGGCTTAACACCCCGGCCCATGTGCTGGGGTTTTTTTTGCCTACGCACCAGGCACCAGCGCCTCGTTGGGCGGTGTACGACTACACTTTGACCATGCTTTGGATCAAATCCTTTCACATTGTTTTTGTTGCCAGCTGGTTTGCGGGCTTGTTCTACCTGCCCCGAATTTTTGTGAATTTGGCCATGGTGGAGCCGCAGTCAAGCGCTGAACGAGCCCGGTTGCTGTTGATGGCGCGCAAGCTGCTGCGCTTCACCACTTTGTTGGCTGTTCCCGCTTTGGCGCTTGGTTTGGCGCTCTGGCTTTGGTATGGCGTCGGGCTAGGACCGGGCAATGGTTGGATGCATGCCAAGCTGGGTGTGGTGCTGCTGGCGGTGGGTTACCACCATGCGTGCGCACGCATTCTGCGCAAATTTGAGGTCGACACCATGCACCGCAGCCACGTGTGGTTTCGCTGGTTCAATGAGGCACCGGTGCTGATGCTGGTGGCCGCCGTGCTGCTGGTGGTGGTCAAGCCCTTTTAGTCGGCCCGCGGTCATGCGCAAGTCCGCTGCCTGGCCCGTGACTTGGATGTATGTCGCCTTGGTGGTGTACGCCAGTCTGTACCCCTTCTCTCAATGGCGCGATCAGGACATTTCACCCTGGGCCTACCTGTTCGCCCCCATTCCTCGCTATTGGTCGGTCTTTGATGTGGCCATCAATGTGGCCGGTTACCTGCCCCTGGGGGCGCTGCTGGTGCTGCTGACTTTGCGCACCTCCCGACGTGGCGCACCGGCGGTGCGCGCAGTGCTTCTGGCGAGTCTGCTGTCGCTGGTCATGGAAGGTTTGCAGAGTTATTTGCCCCAGCGGGTGGCGTCCCGTGAGGATTGGCTACTCAATTCGATAGGCGCAATGCTTGGCGCAGGATTGGCGCACGCCATGGTGCGATGGGGCTGGCTGGCGTGGTGGGACGATTGGCGCAGGCGCTGGCTGGCACCGCAGTCCCGGGGCGTGCTGGCGCTGCTGCTGGCCTGGCCGGCCGCCTTGTTGTTTCCTGCCGCTGTGCCGTTTGGTGTGGGTCAGGTGTGGAATCGCCTGACAGGGTACCTTGAGGGCTTGCTGCCGTGGGAGGTGCATGCTTCCACCACAGCAACAGTGGCAGCGTTCTTAAGCCCCAGCTCGGAAATTTTGTGTGTGGCGTTGGGCCTCTTGGTGCCCTGTTTGCTCGGGTTTTGTGTCGTGCACGCGCCGCGCCATCGATTCGCATTGGTGCTTGTGATGCTGGCAGTGGGCAGTACAGCAACCGGTCTGTCAGCGGCGCTGAGTTGGGGCCCCGAACACACTTGGGCATGGTTGAACCCCAGCGCGTTCACGGGAGTGGCTTTGGGCGTGGTGTCAGCGCTGGCGCTGGTGCGCATTGCCGCCCCCGTGAGTGCCTCCTTGGCCTTGCTGGCGCTGGGGCTGAGTGTGGGCCTGTTGAACCAGGCGCCCGACAGCCCCTACTTTGCCCAAACACTGCTTGCCTGGGAACAGGGGCGATTCATCCGATTCAATGGCTTTGCCCAATGGCTGGGCTGGGCCTGGCCTTACGCCGCCATGGGTGTGGCACTGACGCACATCACAGGCCGCCGACGCGGCACCTAAAATTGGCCGATGACCTCTGCCACCTCCACCGACCCCAGCCTCAAGCCCTACTTTGCGCGCCACATCTTTTTTTGCCTGAATGAGCGCAAAAACGGCGAAGAGTGCTGCGCACAGCACCAGGCCCAGGAAGGGTTTGACCATTGCAAGCAGCGTATTCGTGATGCCAAGCTGTCCGGTCCTGGCCAGGTGCGGGTCAACAAAGCCGGCTGCCTGGACCGCTGCTCCGGCGGGCCGGTGGCAGTGGTCTACCCGGAAGGCGTTTGGTACACCTATGTGGACGCCAACGACATTGACGACATCGTCAACGAGCACCTGATCGGTGGCAAGGTCGTACAGCGCCTGGTGCTGCCGCCCCATGTTGGGCGCTAAGCCCTTATGAATCCACGTACTTCCAAAACTACCATCCAGGGCCCGGCGGGAACCTTGGAATTGATGGTTGATGCGCCGCAGCTGGGGCCCGGACAGCTCGCGCGCGGCACAGCCGTGATCGCCCACCCCCACCCCTTGTTTGGCGGCACCATGGAAAACAAGGTGGTACAGACCCTGGCGCGCGCCTTTGTGCAAAGCGGTTGGCAGGCCGTACGGTTCAACTTTCGGGGCGTGGGCGCCAGCCAGGGAACTTATGACGAGGGCAGGGGCGAGTTGCAAGACTTGCTCGCGGTGGTAGCGCAACGGGCGAGCGGCGATTTGGCGCTGGCAGGCTTTTCGTTTGGTGCATTCGTTACCAGCCATGCGGTGGCGCAGCTTGCAACGCAACGCTCTTTGTCCAGCATCGTGCTGATCGGCACTGCCGCCAGCCGGTTTGCGGTGGCACCCGTTCCAGAGGACTTGCACCCGCGCACGCTGGTCGTCCATGGTGAGCAGGATGACACCGTGCCCCTCAGCGATGTCATGAACTGGGCTCGCCCGCAAAAACTGCCGATCACGGTGATTCCCGGGGTTGAACACTTCTTTCATGGACAATTGCCGCTTTTGCGCAGTCTGGTGGCGCGGCACTTAGCCGCCACGTAAGCCAGTCGCGCACGTGCGGGGCGCTTGTGCCCCGTCACGTTCCATCGGCACATTTGCACACTTCATGACATCTCTTTCCATGGTTCAGCGCGTTCTCCGATCCTTTTTGGCTTTGGCCCTGTTCTCAGTCTGTTTGGCGGCAATCGCCCAGACGCCCCAGCCCCCGGAGATTGCGGCGCGCTCTTACCTCCTGGTCGATGTGACGGCGCACCAAATCCTGGCTTTGAAGGATATCGATTCACCCATGGAGCCCGCGTCGCTCACCAAGCTGATGTCCGCCTATTTGGTATTTGACGCGCTGAAATCCAAAAAAATCAGCCTGACCCAGACCTTTGGCGTGAGCGAACGCGCCTGGAAGATGCCCGGCTCGCGCATGTTCATCGACCCCAAGATGCAGGTTCCGGTGGAGGACTTGATCAAGGGCATGGTGGTGCAATCCGGCAATGACGCCACCATGGCGCTGGCCGAAGGCGTGGGCGGTGATGTCGGGCATTTTGTGCAAATGATGAACAACCAGGCCCAGTTGCTGGGCATGAAATCCACCAGCTATAAAAACCCCGAAGGCCTGACTGAGCCTGGCCACACCACCACCGCGCGCGATTTGGCCACGCTGGCCACGCGCCTGATGGCGGACTTTCCGGAGTACACCGGCTACTACGCTATTAAAAAGTACCGCTACCCCGGAACGCCCGCTGCCAACGACAACAACCGCAATCTCTTGCTGCTGCGCGACCCGACGGTGGACGGCCTCAAAACCGGCTACACCGAAGCGGCCGGCTACTGCATGGTGGCCACCGCCAAGCGGGACTACCCCGGCCTCGCGACCGCGGGCGGTACCGGCGGCCGGCGCCTGTTGTCCATCGTGCTGGGCACCGCCAACGAAAACGCACGCGCCAACGAATCGCAAAAGCTGCTGAACTGGGGCTACACCGCCTATGAGCCCGTCAAACTTTTTGAAGCCGGCCAAGCCGTGCTCAGCGCCAAAGTCTGGAAAGGCGACGCCAGCGAGGTCAAAGTGGGGCGCACGGACGCGGTGGTGGTGGCGCTGCCCGCAGGTGCCAGCGCCAAGCTGACGACCGAAATTGTCCGCACCGAGCCCCTGTTGGCGCCTGTGGCCAAGGGCCAAACTGTGGCCACCCTGCGCGTGCTGGTGGCTGGCGCGGTGGTTGCCGAAATGCCCCTGCAAGCCCTTGATGCAGTAGGCCAAGCGGGTATTTTTGGCCGCGCTTGGGACGCATTGCGGCTCTGGATTCGCTAAATTCCCCACTCAGCCCCTCAAAAACTGGCCTCATGCCGGTTGATCTGGTATATTAGAAGGCTTTTCGGAAATTCCGAAGGGATTCACGTTTTCGAAGTTTTTTGAATTTTGTTACCAAACGTTTAGGGACGTTTTTCTTTAGGAGGCTTTAGTGCCAACCATCAACCAGCTAGTGCGTCAGGGGCGCGAGGTCGAAACGATCAAATCCAAGAGTCCTGCGATGCAGAACTCTCCCCAGCGTCGTGGCGTGTGTACCCGTGTGTACACCACCACACCTAAAAAACCCAACTCCGCTCTGCGTAAAGTTGCCAAAGTGCGCTTGACCAACGGTTTTGAAGTGATTTCTTACATCGGCGGCGAAGGCCACAACCTGCAGGAACACAGCGTGGTGCTGGTTCGCGGCGGTCGTGTCAAGGACTTGCCTGGTGTGCGTTACCACATCGTGCGTGGATCGCTCGATTTGCAAGGCGTGAAAGACCGCAAGCAGTCGCGTTCCAAATACGGTGCGAAACGCCCCAAGGCGAAATAAACCGGGATTTCCCCGTTTTTTGAAGTAAACAAGGTGCTGTTTCCCGCGTGGCGCGGTGATGCAGCGTAGTGACCCGAAGCACAAAATAGTTTGTGTGGGTCGAGTAAGTGGGAGTCGGATGACTCTCGCGGTGCCTGCAAAGGTGCCAACTGAAGCAAAGAGGTGAAAAAATGCCACGTCGTCGCGAAGTCCCTAAACGTGAAATCCTGCCGGATCCTAAATTCGGCAATGTCGAGCTGTCCAAATTCATGAACGTGATCATGGAAGGCGGCAAAAAAGCGGTCGCTGAGCGCATCATTTATGGCGCGCTTGAGCAGATCGAGAAAAAGCACCCTGGCAAAGACCCGTTGGAAGCCTTTACGGTTGCCATCAACAATGTCAAGCCCATGGTCGAAGTGAAATCCCGCCGCGTTGGTGGTGCCAACTACCAAGTGCCAGTGGAAGTGCGCCCTGTGCGTCGCTTGGCCCTGAGCATGCGTTGGATCAAAGAAGCTGCGCGCAAGCGTGGTGAGAAGTCCATGGCCCTGCGCTTGGCAAACGAACTGCTGGAGGCCACCGAAGGCCGTGGCGGCGCGATGAAAAAGCGCGATGAAGTTCACCGCATGGCCGAAGCCAACAAAGCGTTCTCGCACTTCCGCTTCTAAAAAGCGGGTTTTCCGCAGCCTTTGGGCGGTGGGTGCGGCGTTCAGTGTCATCACACTGACGCCGTAGAGCACTAAGTTCAAGGGTTGCCAGCGGCGCCGCGTTGTGCGGGCCGCGCATCAAGTTTCAGATCAACGAAGGATCCACCATGGCTCGCCATACCCCCATTGAGCGCTACCGCAATATCGGTATTTCGGCGCACATCGACGCCGGTAAAACTACCACGACCGAGCGCGTACTTTTTTATACCGGCGTGAACCACAAAATTGGTGAAGTTCACGACGGCGCTGCCACCATGGACTGGATGGAGCAAGAGCAAGAGCGTGGTATCACCATCACCTCGGCTGCAACCACCTGTTTCTGGAAAGGGATGGACAAGTCCCTGCCCGAGCACCGCATCAACATCATTGACACCCCTGGACACGTGGACTTCACGATTGAAGTCGAACGTTCCATGCGCGTGCTCGACGGCGCTTGCATGGTGTACTGTGCTGTGGGCGGCGTGCAGCCCCAGTCTGAAACCGTGTGGCGTCAAGCCAACAAATACAAAGTGCCTCGTTTGGCCTTTGTGAACAAGATGGACCGCACCGGTGCCAACTTCTTCAAGGTCGTGGACCAGATGAAACTGCGCCTGAAGGCCAGCCCTGTGCCCATGGTGATCCCCATCGGCGCCGAAGAAAACTTCACCGGCGTGGTCGACTTGCTCAAGATGAAGGCCATCATCTGGGACGAGGCCTCGCAAGGTATGTTGTTTGACTACCGCGATATCCCTGCAGACTTGGTCGAATTGGCCAAAGAGTGGCGCGAAAAAATGGTCGAAGCTGCGGCTGAAGCCACCGAAGAACTGATGAACAAATACCTCGAAGAGGGCGACCTCACTGAGGAAGAAATCAAGTTCGGTATCCGCAAGCGCACGATTGCCAGCGAAATCCAGCCCATGTACTGCGGTTCCGCCTTCAAGAACAAGGGCGTGCAACGTATGTTGGACGCTGTGATCGAATTCATGCCTTCGCCGGTGGACATTCCCCCCGTGAGCGGCATGGACGAAGATGAAGCTCCTGTGGTTCGTCAAGCCAGCGACACCGAGAAATTCTCGGCACTCGCATTCAAACTGATGACCGACCCCTTCGTGGGCCAGTTGACCTTTGTGCGCGTTTACTCTGGCGTGCTGCAAAAGGGCGACAGCGTGTACAACCCGATCCGCGGCAAGAAAGAGCGTATCGGACGTATCGTGCAAATGCACGCCAACAACCGCGAAGAAGTGAGCGAAATCCGCGCTGGCGACATCGCTGCTTGCGTGGGCTTGAAGGACGTGACCACGGGTGAAACCCTGTGCGACCCCGCATCCATTGTGATGTTGGAGCGCATGGTGTTCCCTGAGCCTGTGATTACCCAGGCCGTGGAACCCAAAACCAAGGTTGACCAGGAAAAAATGGGTATCGCTTTGCAGCGTTTGGCCCAGGAAGATCCTTCTTTCCGCGTCAAGACCGACGAAGAGTCCGGCCAGACCCTCATCGCCGGTATGGGCGAGCTGCACTTGGAAATTATTGTTGACCGCATGAAGCGCGAGTTCGGCGTGGAAGCCAACGTGGGCAAGCCCCAAGTGGCCTACCGCGAAACCATCCGCAAGACCATTGAAGATGCGGAAGGCAAGTTCGTGCGCCAGTCCGGTGGTAAAGGCCAGTACGGCCATGTGGTTCTGAAAATTGAACCCAACGAAGCCGGTAAAGGCATCGAGTTTGTGGACGCCATCAAGGGCGGTGTGGTTCCTCGTGAATACATCCCTGCGGTGGAAAAAGGTATCCACGAGGCGGTGACCCAAGGCGTGTTGGCCGGCTATCCCGTTGTGGACGTCAAGGTCACCCTGCATTTCGGTTCCTACCATGACGTGGACTCGAACGAGTTGGCGTTCAAGATGGCTGCCATCTTCGGTTTCAAAGAAGGTTGCCGCAAGGCCAGCCCCGTGATCCTGGAGCCGATGATGGCTGTGGAAGTGGAAACGCCCGAAGACTACGCCGGTAACGTGATGGGCGACTTGTCCTCACGCCGCGGTATGGTGCAAGGTATGGAAGACATCGTCGGCGGTGGCAAGGCCATCAAGGCCGAAGTGCCCTTGTCCGAGATGTTCGGTTACTCCACAACCCTGCGCTCTATGTCGCAAGGCCGTGCCACCTACACGATGGAATTCAAGCATTACACGGAAGCTCCGCGCAATGTGTCTGAAGCCATCATGGCAGCACGGGCTAAATAATTTCTTTGGGGACAGATCTTTAGCTCTGTCCCCAGCTGATTAGCAGCGGACTAGAAATTGAAGTTGTCTGCGACGGTATGCCACCTCGTACCCGTGCGAGGTGATCCAGCAATACCGTGCAGACGTTAAATCACACACGGGAAATCGCTCTTTTGGAGAAATGTAATGGGAAAAGAAAAATTCACACGTACCAAGCCCCACGTCAATGTGGGCACCATTGGCCACGTTGACCACGGCAAAACCACGCTGACTGCAGCCATCACCACCGTGTTGGCCTCCAAGTTCGGCGGCCAGGCCAAAGCCTA
>CAIYRQ010000214.1 GCA_903928635.1 uncultured beta proteobacterium
GCTCGGTGCCATGGTGCACACCCTGTTTGCAGAAAACCTGGTCAATCTGGGTGCCGTGCAGGAATGGGTGAACGGCGTGGACGAGGTGCGCGCTGCGGTGGCGGCCTTTGCACCCGAAGCGGTGGCCGCACGCTGCGCCATTGACGCCGACACCATTCGCCAGTTGGCACGCCAACTGGCATCCACACCGCGCGCCGCCGTCTACGCTCGCATTGGCACCTGCACCCAGGAATACGGCACGCTGGCCAGCTGGCTGGTCGATGTGCTCAACACCCTGACCGGCCACCTGGACGCGCCCGGCGGCGCCATGTTTGCCAAGTCGGCGGCGTTTGCCAGCAACAGCAGCGGCAACAGTGGCCGGGGCAAAGGTATTGCTACCGCGCGGCGCCAGTCGCGTGTGAGCCATGCGCCCGAGGTGATGGGCGAGTTCCCCATCAACTGCATTGCCGAAGAAATCGACACCCCCGGCGAAGGCCGCATGCGCGCCCTGATCACCATGGCCACCAACCCGGTGCTCTCCGTGCCCAACGGACCGCGCCTGGCCAAAGCGCTAGACAGCCTGGACTTTATGGTGAGCCTGGATATTTACCTCAACGAGACCACGCGCCACGCCGACGTAATCTTGCCCGGCCCCTCGCCGCTGGAAGACCTGCACTACGACGTGGCCTTTCCGCAAATGTCGTGGCGCAACCATGCACGCTACAGCCCGCCCGTGTTTGAGCGCCAAGGCGACCAGCCCGAAGAATGGGAAAACCTGCTGCGCATTGCCGCGATTGCCAAGGGCTTGGGCGCCGACGTGGACGTTGGCGCACTGGACGACAGCGAGTTTGCCGGAGATGCGCAGCGCAGCTTTGGCGAACACGCCCAGGCCGTCATCGACGCCTGCCAGGGCCTGCGCGGACCGCAACGGGCACTCGACCTGCAGCTGCGCGCCGGTCCCTACGGCGACGAATTTGGACGAAAGCCCGAGGGACTGAACCTGCGCAAAGTCATGGCGACCAACGCCAGCGGCGGTATGGATCTGGGCGAACTGCAGCCGCGCATTCCTGAGATGCTGCGCACCCCGAGCGGCAAGGTCGAACTCGCACCACCCTTGCTGATTGCCGACCTGCCACGCGCGTTGGCGGACTTGCAAAGCCCTGCGCCCGACATGGTGCTGATTGGCCGGCGCGATGTGCGCACCAACAACAGCTGGATGCACAACCTGCCCACGCTGGCCAAAGGCCCGTTCCGCTGCACCGCACTGGTTCACCCCGACGACGCGGCGCGCCTCGGCCTGCAAGACGGCGCCATGGCGCAACTGGAAAACGCAGGCCGCAGCCTGCAAGCGCAAGTGCACATCAGCACCGACATGATGCCCGGCGTGGTCAGCCTGCCCCACGGTTGGGGCCACGATTTGCCGGGCGCCCAGCTCACGGTCGCGGCAGAACGCCCCGGCGTCAACCTGAACGCGCTGCTGGACGAAAAACTGCGAGACCCGCTGTCGGGCAATGCGGTACTGAGTGGCGTGCCGGTGAAGATGCGGGCAGTGCCAGCGCTGGCCTGATCGGTCAGCGCGGCAGGCCTTACATATTGCGGCGGTACTGCCCACCCACCTCAAACAGCGCGTTGGTAATCTGCCCCAGCGAGCAGACGCGCACTGCGTCCATCAGCACTTCGAACACGTTGTCATTGGCAATCACCGCTTGCTGCAGGCGCGCCAGCATGGCGGGCGCGTGGGCTGCGTGGCGGGCGTGGAAGGCGTGCAGGCGCTCTAGCTGGCTTTGCTTTTCGGCTTCGGTGCTGCGGGCCAGTTCGAGCTTGTCCATCACCTGGTCGCCACGCGGGTTGCGGAAGGTGTTCACGCCGATGATGGGCAGCTCGCCGGTGTGCTTGAGCATTTCGTAGTGCATGGATTCGTCTTGGATCTTGCCGCGTTGGTAGCCGGTTTCCATGGCGCCCAACACGCCACCACGCTCCGCGATTTTTTCAAACTCAGCGAGCACGGCTTCTTCGAGCAGCTCGGTCAGCTCTTCGATGATGAAGGCACCTTGTGAAGGGTTCTCGTTTTTGGCCAGGCCCCACTCGCGGTTGATGATGAGCTGGATAGCCATGGCGCGGCGCACCGAGTCTTCGGTGGGCGTGGTGATGGCTTCGTCAAACGCGTTGGTGTGCAGGCTGTTGCAGTTGTCGTAAATTGCGATCAGCGCTTGCAGGGTGGTGCGGATGTCATTGAACTGAATCTCTTGTGCGTGCAGGCTGCGGCCGCTGGTTTGGATGTGGTATTTCAGCTTTTGGCTGCGTTCGTTGGCGCCGTATTTTTCTTTCATGGCCACCGCCCAAATGCGGCGTGCCACGCGGCCCATCACCGTGTATTCGGGGTCCATACCGTTGCTGAAGAAAAAGCTCAGGTTGGGCGCAAAGTCGTCAATGTGCATGCCGCGCGCGAGGTAGGCTTCCACAAAAGTAAAACCATTGGACAGGGTGAACGCGAGTTGGCTGATGGGGTTGGCGCCCGCTTCGGCAATGTGGTAGCCGCTGATAGAGACGCTGTAGAAGTTGCGCACGTCGTGGTGCACAAAATATTGCGCAATATCGCCCATCACCTTGAGGCTGAACTCAGTGGAGAAGATGCAGGTGTTTTGGCCCTGGTCTTCTTTCAGAATGTCGGCCTGCACCGTGCCACGCACATTGGCCAGCACCCACTCTTTGATTTTGGCGGTCTCGGTGTCGGTCGGCTCGCGGCCGTTGTCCGCCTTGAACTTGTCAATGTTCTGGTCGATGGCGGTGTTCATGAACATGGCCAGGATGCTGGGTGCAGGGCCGTTGATGGTCATGCTCACGCTGGTGCTGGGATTGCACAAATCGAAGCCGCCGTAGAGCACTTTCATATCGTCCAGCGTGGCTATGCTCACGCCGCTGTTGCCCACTTTGCCGTAGATGTCAGGACGGGGGTCGGGGTCGTTGCCATACAGCGTGACCGAGTCAAAGGCAGTGGACAGGCGCTTGGCGGCCATGCCCGAGCTCAGCAGCTTGAAGCGGGTGTTGGTGCGAAAGGCATCACCCTCCCCGGCAAACATGCGGGTGGGGTCTTCGCCTTCGCGCTTAAAGGCAAAAGTACCTGCGGTGTAGGGGTAGCTGCCCGGCACGTTGTCCAGCATCAGCCATTTCAAAACTTCGCCGTGGTCTTCATAGGTGGGCAGCGCCACCTTGCGGATGGTGGTGCCGGACAAAGA
>CAIYRQ010000215.1 GCA_903928635.1 uncultured beta proteobacterium
CCCAAACGCTCAGCGCGTATCTGCAATCTGCAGGTACTGTGGCCATTGCCAATATTGACACCCGCCAGCTAACGCGCCAGCTGCGTGAGCACGGCGCCCAAAACGGCTGCATCTGGGCCCTGGCGCCTGGTGAAGCGGTGACGCAGGACCTGATCGCCAAAGCGGTGGCCGCCGCCAAAGGTGCGCCTTCTATGTCCGGTCTGGATCTGGCCAAGGTGGTGACGTCCCCCAGCAGCTATTCATGGATCGAGACCGAATGGGTGCTGGGTGCCGGTTACGGCCAGCAGACTGCTCCGCGTTTCCATGTGGTGGCCTATGACTTTGGCGTCAAAAAGAACATCCTGCGCATGCTCAGCGAACGGGGTTGCAAAGTCACCGTGGTGCCGGCCCAAACGTCCGCTGCCGAAGTGCAACAACTCCAGCCCAACGGCATTTTCTTAAGCAATGGTCCCGGCGATCCGGAGCCTTGCGACTACGCCATTGCAGCGGCCGCAACCTTGATCGAATCCGGCGTGCCGGTGTTTGGCATTTGCCTGGGCCACCAAATCATGGCACTGGCCTCAGGTGCCAAGACCTTCAAAATGAAGTTCGGTCACCACGGTGCCAACCATCCGGTCAAAGACCTGGACAGCGGCCGCGTCAGCATTACCAGCCAAAACCACGGTTTTGCGGTGGACGAAAAAAACTTGCCCGCCAAGCTGCGTGCCACGCATGTGAGCCTGTTTGACGGAACGCTGCAAGGTCTGGAGCGCACCGACAAACCGGCGTTTTGCTTCCAGGGCCACCCGGAAGCCTCGCCCGGTCCGCACGACATCGGCTATCTGTTTGACCGCTTTATCCGGGAGATGGAGTCGCGCGCATGAGCTTTTACGGCGTGACCGATGTGTGGACGTATGTGGTTGGTGCGTTTGGCATTGTCTTGTTGCCAGGTCCCAATTCGCTGTTCATTTTGTCGGTGGCGACCGCGCGGGGTGTGAAAGCCGGTTTTCAGGGGGCGCTTGGCGTGTTTCTGGGAGATACCGTGCTGCTGAGCCTGGTCGGTTTGGGCGCGGCGGGCTTGCTGCGCAGCACACCCGCACTGTTCATGGTCGTGAAGTATGCGGGTGCGGCCTATTTGAGCTGGGTGGGTCTGCAATTGGTGCGCGCCGCAGTCCAGAAGTGGAAGGCGCGCGAGGTTCGGGCTGAGGTAGTGGTCGAGTTACCGGCGCATCTGGCGCAGCCCTTTCGACGTGCCTTGCTGGTGAGCTTGCTCAATCCGAAAGCGATTTTGTTTTTGCTCTCGTTTTTTGTGCAGTTCATTGACCCGGCGTATGACACACCTGTCGTGCCCTTTTTGATTTTGAGCGCCATCGTCATGGGGTTCAGCGCCCTGTATTTGTCGGTGCTGATATTTGCCGGTGCGCGCTTGGCGCGAAGCTTCAGCGCGCGGCGCAAGGTGTCGGCGGGCTTGACCAGCGCGGTGGGAGCGGTATTTGTATGGTTTGGGCTGAAGTTGGCCAATGCCAGTTTGGCGTGAGGCAACGGGCCCAAGCTGATGGAATTTAAGTAGTAACAGCGGCTGCGCCTGGTGCGCGGCCTCCAAAAAAGTAGAGAGCAGTCAATAACATGCCAAAACGCAGCGACATTCACAGTATTTTGATCATCGGCGCCGGCCCCATCATCATCGGCCAGGCCTGTGAGTTTGATTATTCGGGCGTGCAGGCCTGCAAGGCCTTGCGGGAAGAGGGCTACAAAGTCATTCTGATCAACAGCAATCCGGCCACGATCATGACCGACCCGGACACGGCCGATGTGACCTATATCGAGCCCATCACCTGGCAGACGGTGGAGAAAATCATTGCCAAAGAGCGTCCAGACGCGATTCTGCCCACCATGGGCGGTCAGACCGCTCTGAACTGCGCACTGGATTTGTGGCACCAGGGCGTGCTTGATAAATACAAGGTGGAGTTAATTGGCGCAACACCAGAGGCCATTGACAAGGCAGAAGACCGCCTGAAGTTCAAAGACGCGATGACCAAGATCGGCTTGGGTTCTGCGCGCTCGGGTATTGCCCACAGCATGGAAGAGGCATGGACCGTGCAAAAGTCCTTGGGTTTCCCCACTGTCATCCGCCCAAGCTTCACGCTAGGCGGTACCGGCGGCGGCATTGCCTACAACGCCGAAGAGTTTGAGACGATTTGTAAGCGCGGTCTGGAGGCCTCGCCCACCAATGAGCTGCTGATCGAAGAGTCACTGCTGGGGTGGAAAGAGTACGAGATGGAAGTGGTGCGCGACAAGGCGGACAACTGCATCATCGTCTGCTCAATCGAAAACCTGGACCCCATGGGCGTGCACACCGGTGACTCGATCACGGTGGCCCCTGCACAAACGCTGACCGATAAGGAATACCAAATTTTGCGCAACGCCAGCCTGGCGGTGTTGCGTGAAATTGGCGTCGACACGGGCGGCTCGAACGTGCAGTTTTCCATCAACCCCGTCGATGGCCGCATGGTGGTCATTGAGATGAACCCGCGCGTGTCGCGCTCATCGGCGCTCGCCTCGAAAGCCACGGGTTTCCCGATTGCCAAGATCGCCGCCAAGTTGGCTGTGGGCTTTACCTTGGACGAGTTGCGCAATGACATCACCGGCGGCGCCACGCCCGCGAGTTTTGAGCCCAGCATTGACTATGTGGTCACCAAGATTCCGCGTTTTGCCTTTGAGAAATTCCCCGCTGCAGACAGCCGCTTGACCACTCAAATGAAGTCGGTGGGTGAAGTGATGGCCATGGGCCGCACCTTCCAGGAGTCTTTCCAGAAAGCCCTGCGCGGCCTGGAGGTGGGCGTGGACGGCATGAACGAAAAAACCCAGGACCGTGAAGTGCTGGAAAAAGAGCTGGGCGAACCCGGCCCGGAGCGCATTTGGTACGTGGGTGACGCGTTTGCGCAAGGCATGAGCGTGGACGAGGTGTTCGCAATCACCAAAATCGATCCATGGTTCCTGGTGCAGATCGAACAAATCGTCAAAATTGAGCTGGAAATTGAGCAGCTACCCGACGTCGCCAACGGCACGGCTCTGGACAAGCTGGATGCCAAGACGCTGCGCGCCTTGAAGCAAAAAGGTTTTTCCGATCGTCGCTTGGCACGCCAATTCAAGACCACCGATACCGCGGTCCGCAACAAGCGCAAAGAATTGGGTGTGCGCCCCGTCTACAAGCGGGTGGATACCTGTGCGGCCGAGTTTGGCACCCACACCGCCTACATGTACTCCACCTACGAAGCCGAAGGTGCCGAATGCGAGGCAGCGCCCACCAACAAGAAAAAAATCATGGTTCTGGGTGGCGGCCCGAACCGCATCGGGCAGGGTATTGAGTTCGACTACTGCTGCGTGCATGCGGCACTGGCCATGCGTGAAGACGGTTACGAGACCATCATGGTCAACTGCAACCCCGAGACGGTGTCTACCGACTACGACACCTCCGATCGCCTGTATTTCGAGCCGTTGACGCTGGAAGACGTGCTGGAAATTGTTTACAAAGAAAAGCCAGTCGGCGTGATCGTGCAGTACGGCGGTCAAACGCCCTTGAAGCTGGCGCTGGACCTGGAAGCCAATGGCGTGCCCATCATCGGTACCAGCCCCGACATGATTGACGCCGCCGAAGACCGCGAACGCTTTCAAAAGCTGCTGCACGCGCTCGAACTGCGCCAACCACCGAACGCCACGGCCCGTACCGAGCCAGAAGCATTGGAAAAGGCAGCTGCCTTGGGCTATCCGCTGGTGGTGCGCCCCAGCTATGTGCTGGGTGGCCGCGCCATGGAAATCGTGCACGAGCAGCGCGATCTGGAGCGCTACATGCGCGAGGCGGTCAAGGTCAGCCACGACTCGCCCGTCTTGCTGGACCGCTTTTTGAATGACGCGATAGAGTGCGACGTGGACTGTATTCGCGATGCTACTGGGGCGACCTGGATTGGCGGCGTGATGGAGCACATCGAGCAAGCCGGTGTGCACAGCGGCGACTCTGCGTGCTCGCTGCCACCCTATAGCCTGGGTGCCGCGACCGTCACCGAGATCAAGCGCCAGACCGCGGCCATGGCCAAGGCTTTGAACGTGGTGGGTTTGATGAATGTGCAGTTCGCTATTCAAAACGTGGACGGTCGCGATGTGATTTACGTGCTCGAAGTGAACCCGCGCGCCAGCCGCACCGTGCCCTTTGTCAGCAAGGCCACCGGCGTGCAACTGGCCAAGGTGGCCGCGCGTTGCATGGTCGGTCAAACGCTGGCGCAGCAGGGTGTGACGAAGGAAGTCACGCCGCCGTATTTCAGCGTCAAAGAAGCAGTCTTCCCGTTTGTGAAGTTTCCTGGTGTGGACACGATTCTCGGGCCTGAGATGAAATCCACGGGCGAGGTGATGGGTGTGGGCAAGACCTTTGGCGAGGCCTTTGTGAAGTCTCAGCTGGGCGCGGGTACCAAATTGCCGCGCACAGGCCGTGCCTTTATCTCGGTCAAGCAAAGCGACAAGGCGCGTGCCGTCGAGGTGGCACGCAAGCTCTCTGACATGGGCTTTGAGCTGCTGGCCACCAAAGGCACCGCCTTGGCCATCACCAGCGCCGGCGTGGCCTGCCGCACGGTGAACAAGGTCACCGAGGGTCGGCCCCATATCGTGGACATCATCAAAAACAACGAAATCTCGCTGGTGGTCAACACGGTGGAGGAGCGCCGCAACGCGATTGCCGACTCCCGTCACATTCGTACCTCTGCACTTTTGGCG
>CAIYRQ010000216.1 GCA_903928635.1 uncultured beta proteobacterium
CCCAAACGCGCTTTGATCGATTGCGGCTGACCCGTCAGCACCGCCGCATACATCGTCGTGTTGGACAGCACTTTTTTGACGTAGTCGCGTGTTTCGTGAAACGGAATGCTCTCGGCCCACGCCGCACCTTCCATGGTGGGGCCTCCGCTGGTGCCGCGCCAGGCGCGCGGTCGGCTGGGGCCTGCGTTGTAGGCCGCCGCCGCCAGCGGCATGGAGCCATTGAAGCTGTCGAGCACCAGCTTGAGGTAGCCGGTACCGATGGCAATATTGGTGTCGCGGTCGCTGAGCTTGGCGGGTGTGAAGTCGCTCAGGCCGATTTTCTTGGCCGTCCATTTGGCGGTGGCGGGCATGACCTGCATCAGGCCCGATGCGCCCACGCCGGACTTGGCGTCCATGATGAATCGGCTCTCCTGGCGGATCAGGCCGTAGACATACGCGGGGTCCAAACCAATGCTTTGGGCGCGCGCCACCACGGCGGCCTTGAAGGGCATGGGAAAGCGCTGCTCCATATCCATCACTCCCTTGGTACGTTCGCTGGTGTTGATGCAGCGGTCCCAGACCTCGGCGCGGCAGGCCAAGTCTGCCGCGGCCAACAGTGCCCGGTCGTCCAAGCCACCCTTGACATGCAAGTTGACGCTGTAGTTCCACTCGCGCACGCCTTCAGCGCGCAGGCCGATACGAATGGCATAAAGAGCGCGTTGCAGGCCAGGGTTTTGCCGAGCTGTTTCTTTTTCTTCAACGGTTGGCGCTGGAGGGTGTGGAGGTACGGTGCTGCGCTGGCCTAGTTCGTCGGCCGCTAATTGTTCGTAAAAGCCACGCACACCGGCAATACTTTGAAGGTCCGCCAGCGCCTGGTTGCGCACCGCCTCGCTGCCGCGCTGGGCCAGTACCGCACGCGCATGCCAGTAGACCCACACGGGTTCGCTGCGCAAGGGTTGGGGCAAGGACGCAATCGCTTGCTGCACTTGTGGCCACTGGCTGGCACGCAAGGCTGCGCGCGCGGCCCACACCACGTGGTCTTCGTGCATCTGGTCAAAGCGGCCTTTGGCAAAGTAGTCCAGCGCGATCGGGTCTCCTTTTTGGGCCGCGCGTTTGGCAATCACGCCCCAAATCCAGCTGCGCTCCTCACTGCTGAGCTGGGCACGCCAGCGCAGTTTTTCCACCTCCACGGCGGCGTCCTGCGGCTCCAAATAGGCTTGGCGAATCAGCGCCATGGACACAAACTCCCGGGTCTGTGGGCGCAGCGCGGTGAGCTTGTCGTTGAGGTATTTTCCCGGGTTGAGGTAAATCGCGTTGATGGTTTTGACCCACTTCTCATTCAGCGCGCCCACGGCCTGGGTGGCGATGCGAAGGCGGTCGTTTTCAAAGCCTAGGCGGGCGCGCACCCACGCTACTTGGGCTGGGAGTTTTTTGGCATTGATGAGTTCCTCGGCAATACCGGCACAGGCCTCTTCAGGCTCGCGTTGTGCCAGCCACAAGTCCTGCACTGCAGCAGCTACATCTGCCCGGTTAGTGGCCCAGTCGCTCCACAGACCGTAGCATTGAATCGCGCGGTCATCGCCCATGCGGTACTGGGCAAATTGCTGGCGGAAGGTCGGCCAGTCCCGGTTGCGCCCGAGTTGCAGCAGCCAGTCGGCGCGCAGCCGGTCTTCCTGGTAGCTGCCGGCGTAACGGCTCAAAAAGCTTTCGATTTCAGTTTTGGATGCTTCGTCCAGGCGCGTACTGAGTTCCCAATAGGCGGCCCAGTGCTCCAAGGGAGATCCTTTGGCAGCAGGTAGCAGGCTGGAGAGACGTTTGCGGTCGTGTTGTTTGTAGGCCTGGGCCATGTCCAGCACAGCCTCGTCGTTGCGGGACAGGTCGTTGCTTTGGGCACGGGCAGCGGCTGTGGCCAGGCTCAGTGCCCCGCCCAAAGTCAAAGCTGCCAAAATAGATCGGAATAACTGCATAGGCTGATTATGGACAACTCGATGAACGACAAGCCCCAGGACAAGCATGCTCTGCGCAAGGCCTTGCTGCAACAGCGCAATGAATTGCCCGATCGCCTGCACCGCGCGGAACTGTTGTTGCGGGTCATGCGCATCTGGCTGGTCGGCCGTACGGACACCACGATAGGCGCCTACTGGCCCATCAAGGGCGAGTTTGACCCCTTGCCCGCGCTGCACCGTTGGAAAGAAGATGGCGAGTTGAGCGACGCTCCACAGCGCAGACGCATTGCCTTGCCCGTGATCAACAAGCAGCACAAAACCATGACCTTTCACAGCTGGTACCCCGGGTGCCCGATGGAAGATGACGCCTACGGTATCCCCAAACCCAAGGACACCGAGATGGTGGCACCCAGCTTGCTTTTCGTTCCTTGCGTGGGCTACAGCGCAGGGGGTTACCGTCTGGGATATGGCGGCGGCTTTTATGACCGCATGTTGGCCAGTCTCGAGCCCAAGCCCTTTACGGTGGGATTGGCCTTTGGCGTGAACTACCTGCCCGATTTCGAAGCCGAGCCCCACGACATTCCGCTGGACGCCATCCTGACCGACTATGGCGTGGCCTGGCCGGTGGAGCCGTCTTCGCGCGACTTGCGTTAAGGCGCGCATTTCAAGCCAACTGCGCGGCTCAGGGCGTTGCTGCGATCAGGCTCTGCACGTCCCGCGCATAGCCCTGCAGGGCCGCCACCATGGTGATGCGCTGCTGCGCTGTGGTGCTGCGGTGAAGCTCGGCCATGGCTTCGCAGGTTTGCGAAACGGACGCTTCCTTGGATGCCCGGTACGCAGGATCGCTGCTGTGGAAATAGCCTTGCGCCACCTCAGCAAGTGCGGATTGCGCCGTGTTGGCGTCGACCTGACGCAGTGTCGCAAGCGTTTGCAGCAACAATTGTTGTCGGCGCACGATTTCGCGGTAGTGCAGGGGCTCGTCCTTGGCTGCGCGGTCCAGACGGGCTTGCAACTGGCGTACCTGGCTGGCGCTGAGCGAGCCGTAAAAATCTTCTAAACGCTCTCGGATTTTGAGTGTGCGTTTGGCCACACCGTCGGAGTCAGTGGAGAGCCACTCCTCGCGCCATTTGCGGTTGTTTTTGTCATAGGCCGCGGCCATGGAATTCAACTGGCTCGGTTGCAAGTTGGTGGCAACCGCCGCAGCTCCTGGCAGCGCGCGTTGCACCACTGCCTCCATGCGTGCAGTGCCGCGTTCGTACAAACTGCAAATTTGCTCGGAGGAAACCTGTTGCTGTGAGGCCAGGGCCTGGGCGCTTTGCAACAGCTCGGCCACCAGGGGGAGTTCTTCTTTGCGGTGCCACCGCGCCAGCGCAGCCAGGTCTGAGCGTACGCGCTGGGCTTGGGCCTTGTCGAAGTCGACAAAACCATCGAGCCACCAGTACATCAACTCCGGCGCATTGTTGTAGCTCAGGCGCACTGCCGAGCAGGCACCCAGGCCTGCAACCAG
Organism: uncultured beta proteobacterium; assembly: GCA_903928635.1. GTDB lineage: Bacteria > Pseudomonadota > Gammaproteobacteria > Burkholderiales > Burkholderiaceae_C > Allorhodoferax. The sequence goes on from CAIYRQ010000216.1 coordinate 3,433, forward strand.
GGCCAGCAATGCGGTCAGCCGCAGGGCGCGGATAATTGCACCTAAGCGCCCCGACCTTGTCGCAGTGGCACCATTCAAAAAGTGAGACATGCCTGTGAGTCTATTTCAGCCCTCCCATCCGACAGCGTTACCCACCGCACTTGCCCCGCCAGTGGACGTGGTCATCATGGCCGCAGGTAAGGGCACGCGCATGAAAAGCCGCCTGCCCAAAGTGCTGCAGCGCCTGGCGCACAAGCCGCTGGTCTTGCATGTGATTGCTACAGCGCAGCAATTGCATGCCCGCAAGGCGGTTGTGATCACCGGCCATGGCGCCGATGCGGTGGAGGCGGCCCTCGCCGGCAAGGGTGGCGCGTTGGATCTTGCTTTTGTGCGCCAGGAGCCGCAGCTTGGTACCGGCCACGCC
>CAIYRQ010000217.1 GCA_903928635.1 uncultured beta proteobacterium
ATGAAATCATGGCAAATGGTTCGTTTGGTGGCGGGTGTTTTTATTCTGGGCTCGCTGGCCATGGGTATCCCCGAAAGCCCACTTTTTGTCAGCTCCTGGTGGTTGGCATTCACCGCCTTTGTCGGGCTGAACCTGGCACAAAGTGCGCTGACCCGCTGGTGCCTGATGGAAACGATCATGCGCAAGATCGGCCTGCAAGCGGGTAACTGAAGTCCAAGTTGAGATTCACAATGACAAGCAAAAAAGCGATTGCCCGGGCCCTGTTGATCGCACTCATGGGTGCCAGTGCCGCAGGGACACATGCTTTAGACCTGGCGCAGGCTTGGCGCGCCGTGCAAACGGCCGACCCCGCAATGGCTGTGGCCCGTGCAGTCGCCCAAGGCGGCGAAACTCAGCGACAGCAAGCAACAGCGATGTGGCGACCGCAGGTTTCTGTCAGTGTGGGGGCAGGCATGGCGGGTGCAGATTCGGCGAGTACCGGCGCGCACTTTGCGGCGTCTGGTTTGGGGGCGTCCAACGGAGTTGACTTCAATACCTCGGTGAACTCCGGTGTGAGCACACGTTGGTCGGTTTCTGCGCGACAAGCTCTGCGCAGTGGCGAACGCAGCGCACAGGCGCGACAGCTGGAACTGGGCGCAGACATAGCTCAAGTGCAGTCAAACAATGCACAGCGCGACCTAATGTTGCTGACCGCCAAGCGCTACGTTGACCTGCTCGTGGCGCAGAACCACGTGGACTTGCTGCGCCAGCAGCAGGTGGCTGTGAACAGGGCGCTGGTGGAGGCCCAAGATCGCTTTGCTTTGGGTGATAAACCCGTGACTGAGACCTACGAGGCCCGCGCCCGTGCAATGGTTCTGCAGGCTCAGCTACTGAGTGCAGAAAACACAGGGGTGATGGCTAAGCGGTTGCTGGCGCAGTCGACCGGGCTGCCCGAGGCGGAGTTAACCTTGCAAGCGCCATCGTCCACGGCGGGTGCCGAATTTTCCGAGGCGCGCAGTATGGAGCAATGGCTCACGATGGCCTTGGAAAATAATGGGGCGCTTCGTTTGCAAGCAATGCGCGTGCAAAGCGCGCAAGAGGAAGTGAGCAAATACAGCGTAGGGGCCAGTTCCACCTTGGATCTGGTGGCACAAGTCGGGCAGGAACGCGTCAGTGGTGACGGCGATTTCGGCGCCGCAACGAACTCGTCCGGGCAAAGGATGGTGGGACTGCAATGGTCCATGCCGGTACTCACTGGTGGCATGCGCGATGCGCGTCAGCAACAGGCACTGTACCTGCAGGATCAGGCGCAGGCGGAACTTGAGGCAGCACGGCAACAGACGGGGCAAACAGTTCAACAGTTGTGGCTCACTCTGCAAACCGGTCCAGCGCGTCTGCGGGCAATGCAGGCTGCGCACCAAGCGTCCAAAGCGAGACTGGAAGCAACGCGACTGGGGCTCCAGGTCGGTGACCGAACAACGCTGGATCTGTTGCAAGCGGAAAACGACTCTTCAGCCGCTGCACTGGCGCTGGTTCAGGCCCGAGGCGATCTGTTGTTGGCACGCCTGCAACTCGGAGCCATGGTTGGCGTGCTGGACGACGCAGAGCTGGAGGCTCTGAATACGGCGTGGTTTCATTGATCGCACACGAGTTTTACTGGATTCAATTTTCTCCCTCCGGCTTCGACAACACGTGATCAAAGTCGCCGTCTTGGTAGTCCAAATCGCCCGCTCGATCGCGATGGGCAAGCGCAAGTTCATGGGTTGGGGCTGCGCTACCAGGTCGTGTGCGGCTTCTATGAGGCGTTTGTTTCAAAGGTGTGGATTAGTGTGGTTTTAGGCGAAGCAGGTTGGAGTCGAAAACTTCAATGACAACTGCAATTCCCTGGCCTACGCTCTGGGTTACCGTGCAAAAGCTCTCAAATTGCTCCAGTACCCGATCTAGATGTTCCAGGGACGCTGCGGGAACCCCCAATGTCAGCACCGCACGGATCTGCAGTACGCGCAGTCGGCCTTCGCTGTTGCGCCCGACTTGGGCCTCTACATCGCAGCGCAGTGGATCGGGACTTTGCTTGAACTTGCGTAGCGCAAACAGCAGTGAGTCCACCAGGCAATTACCCACCGCCGCGGCCAGCAACTGTACTGGCGACGGTCCCAGGCCGGCGCCCATGGGCGCGGGCTCGTCTGCCAGCAATACAGGCACTTGGCCGCCAAAGATGACTTCAAACTGGTAATTCTGCTTTTGTTGCAG
>CAIYRQ010000218.1 GCA_903928635.1 uncultured beta proteobacterium
CCGCGCGCAGTGAGCCAGGCCTCCACGCGCTGCACTTTGCCTTCGCGAAAGCTGGGAATACCCCGCACCTCGCCGGTGAACCAGCCCGTGCCGCCGGGGCGGGTGTCGCGCTCAATGTCCACTGCCATCAGCTCGTCCGCGCCCAAGGCCTGGGCGATCGGACGGGTGACAAATTCATTGGTCGCCGTCACCACGATGATGGTGGCGCCTTCGTCTTTGTGCTGTTGCACCAACTGCAGCGCCTGGGGTTTGATGGCGGGCAGCACCACGGTGCGCATGTAGTCCACATGCGCGGCCAGACTCTGCGCTTCACCCTGGCGCACAAAGGCGGCGGTGGCAAAACGCGCGTACTCGTAAATATCCAGCGTGCCCGCTTTGTACTGGGCGTAAAACGCATCGTTCTGGCGGGTGAACTCCACCGGGTCGGTCCAGCCCCGCGCCGCGGTGAACTGGCCCCAGGAGTAGTCGGAGTCAATCGGCAACAGGGTGTGGTCCAGGTCAAACAGGGCCAATTTCGGCAAACTCATGCGTTCTCCAGCATTGATTTCACAAGGGGAATGGTCAGCGCGCGCTGGGTTTGCAGCGCGTAGCGGTCCAGGGTATCGAGCAGCTGCATCAGGCTGCCCAGGTCGCGGCTGAAGCGGCGCAAGGTGAAGTCCATCACCTCGTCGCTGAGCGCCAGCCCGCGCGCATCGGCGGCTTGGCGCAGCGCCATGCGGGTTTGTATTTCACTGAGCAAATCGAGCCCCAGCACATGGCCCCAAGCCAAGCGGGTGCGCAGGTCTTCCCGCAGCATCAATTGCTGCGGCGCCAGCAAGCCGGCGGCGAGCACAGGACGCTGCAAAGTGTGGGCCTGCACAAACCAACTGAACGCCGTGTGCTGTTGCGCCGGGTTGTACGCGTCGACGTCGTCCATGACCACTGCTGCCCACCGTTCGTCAAACACGCGGGCTTCATCCGTCTGGGCGTCCAGCCGGCCCACCAGGTGTCCGTGGGCAACCCACTGGTCGCAAGCGGCTTGAAGCAAATGGCTTTTCCCGCTGCCCTGCGGGCCCCACAAGTAGGTCGTGAGCGGTGACAGGGTTGCACCTTGGGGTTGCAACCACGTTTGCAGCTGCGATACGGTGGCCCCATTGGGACCCGGAAAATAGTTGTCGAAGGTCGGGACCGGGACCAAGCCGATATCCAAAGCGATTTGCTGCATGCTGGTGTGCTAGCGGCGGCCCGGGCCGCGTCCCTGGTACAGATCGCTGGCAAGGTAACCGGCGCGCGCACGCCGTATGGCCACCAGCAGCACCGCACTGACGGGCAGTGCCACCAATATGCCGACAAACCCAAACAACTGCCCAAACGCCAGCAAGGCAAAAATCACGGCCAAGGGGTGCAAACCAATGCGTTCACCGACCAGACGCGGTGTCAGAAAAAAGCTCTCCAGCATTTGGCCAAAACCAAACACCACCGCCACCATCAGCACGGCGTGGGTTGCACCGCCGTTGCTTGCGAACTCCAACAAACCTGCCAAGAGCGCCAGCACCAAACCCAGCCCAAAGCCCAGATAAGGCACAAACACCGCCAGGCCGGTAAACGTGCCAATCGGCACCGCCAGGTCCAAGCCAAAAAGGCTCAAGCCCAGGCTGTAATACACCGCCAGCACCCCCATGACGATCAACTGACCGCGCAGGTATTCACCGAGCACTTGGTCGGCCTCCAGCAAAAAGCTGTCAGTGGCAGCGCGCAGCCGGGGCGGAATCAGCTCGCGCAGGGTGCGCATAAAGCGCTCCCAGTCCATCAGCAAGTAAAACAGCGCGACCGGAATCAGCACGGCGTTTCCGAGCACTGCCAAAGCGGCACTGCCACCCAGCTTGACGGAGGACAGAACGGAGCTGAGCGAATCCTCAAAATTGGCATTAAGGTAGGTCATTACAAACGCCTTGATGCTCGGCAGATCCAGGCTGAGTTTGATGCCCAGTTTGTGCAGCAAGGGCTGCATCGCCACATTGAGCTTGTCCAGAAAAACGGGGAGTTGGTCGCGCATGGCCGGAAGCTCTTTGACCAGAATCGGCACGACGAGCAGCACCAGGCCCACCGCCACAAGGACAAACACCAGCTCCACCACCACCACCGCCAACACGCGGGGAACGCGGCCTTGAACCGCTGCGTCCAAGCCATCCACCAGCGGTGTGAGCGCATAGGCCAGCACCGCAGCCACGATAAAAGGCGCCATCACGGGCGCCAAAAACCACAGCATTAGCAGGAAAATACCGGCGATAGCGGCCCACGCGGCCCAACTTTTCTGCGCATCGGTCACGGGGACTCCAAGGTGGAACGGGGTAAACCCGTAAAATCAGGCCTCGATTCTATCGGGCGGCCCTCCGGGAGCCCCAACTTTTCATGACCTCACCTTTGACCCCTTCCACCCCCCTGTCCTACAAAGCCGCAGGCGTGGACATTGACGCGGGCGACGCCCTGGTCGAACGCATCAAACCGCTGGCCAAAAAGACGATGCGCGAAGGCGTGCTGGCCGGTATTGGTGGCTTCGGTGCGCTGTTTGAAGTGCCTAAGCGCTACAAAGAGCCAGTGCTGGTAAGCGGCACCGACGGCGTGGGCACCAAGCTCAAACTCGCGTTTGAGTGGAATATGCACGACACCGTGGGCATCGACCTGGTGGCCATGAGCGTGAACGACGTGTTGGTGCAAGGCGCTGAGCCCTTGTTCTTTCTGGACTACTTTGCCTGCGGCAAGCTGGATGTGGACACGGCCGCAGCGGTGATCGGCGGCATTGCCAAGGGCTGCGAACTCTCCGGATGCGCGCTGATTGGTGGCGAAACCGCGGAAATGCCGGGCATGTACCCCGCGGGCGAATACGACCTGGCCGGTTTTGCCGTGGGTGCGGTGGAAAAGTCCAAAATCTTGACCGGCCAGCAAGTGCGCCCGGGTGACGTGGTGCTGGGCCTGGCCTCGCACGGCGTGCACAGCAACGGCTTTAGCCTGGTGCGCAAATGCATTGAGCGCGCGGGTAGCAACACCCCTGCCACGCTGGACGGCAAACCCTTCAAACAAGCGCTGATGGAGCCCACCCGCCTGTATGTGAAAAATGTGCTCGCGGCCCTGGCTGCCCACCCGCACAGCGATACCGCCGGTGGCATCAAGGCCCTGGCCCACATTACCGGCGGCGGCCTGCTGGAAAACATTCCCCGCGTGCTGCCCGATGGCTGCGCGGCGGTTCTGCAAAAAGGCAGCTGGCCCCAAACCGAACTGTTCGCCTGGCTGCAAACCACGGCCGGTATCGACGACATCGAAATGAACCGCACCTTCAACAACGGCATTGGCATGGTGGTGGTGGTAGACGCTGCTGCTGCGGCGGCGTGCGCGGCAACCCTGCGTGCAAGCGGCGAGCAGGTTTATGAAATTGGTGTGATTGCGGCGCGCGTGGACGGCGCCGCAGTGCAAGTCGTGGAGGCTGCATGAACCCCGAAGAGCGTTTTGCCAGCTTCGCAGATTTCTACCCCTTTTATTTGGGCGAGCACGCCAACCGCATGTCGCGCCGCCTGCACTTTGTGGGCACCAGCATTGCGGCGGTGCTCTTAGTCACTGCGCTGCTCAATGCGGCGCCAGGCTTCATCTTGGTGGCGCTGTTGCAGGGCTATGCGTTTGCCTGGGTGGGGCACTTCTTTTTTGAGCACAACAAGCCTGCGACCTTCAAATACCCGCTGTTCAGCCTGATGGGCGACTGGCGTATGTGGTTTGACATCTTGCGGGGCAAGATCGCGTTCTAAGCCGCGCGTTCCCGGTCGTTTCAGTCGAAGCGGTATTTCTTGTGGCAGGACTTGCAGCTGTTGGTCACCTCCACCACGGCCGGTTTGATTTTTTCTAAATCCCCTGCCTGCGCCGCCTGGGCCAGTTGGGCCACCACACTCTGGTACTGCTTTTGGGCCGATTCAAACTCTGCGGGCTCTGCCCACACCGCGGGTTTGGCCCGTGTCGGCGGGTAATTGCCGTCTTGCGGGAAATAGGCCCAGGGCTTGTTGGAAAGCTTTTGCAGCTCATTCACATACCCGGCAAACTCCTCTTTTTTGTACGGCTCACGCTCATTGGCCACCAAGCCAATGGGTTCCAGTGCACGGTTCATTTGCTTGAACAGGGCTTTGCGTTTGGTAAGCACCTGGTCGGGGTGGGTGTCAGGCACATGGCGCACACAGGCCGTCAACATACCTGCCAACAGCAGGCACAGCGCCAAAGCTTTGACAAAACGCGGGTGCTGACGCGTCATGCGGGCTGCTTAGCCACCGTGCTGCCACTGGCGGATACCGCACGGGTGCATCGCATGGCGATCGCGTCTGCCACCTGCAGGCTCAGACTCTGCGTGTCTTCCGCGCCGATTGCCTGAGGGGGAAGAAAGCCAAGCTGGCTAGCGTCGTTGGCAAAGGCACCCCAATCAAACTGGTTGTTATGCAAAGTACCTTCCAGCACGCCGCTGGCTGAGCTGATCTTGACCCGCTCCGTGCCATGCAAATACATCAGCACAAAGGGTGTGGTGCCGGTGCTGCAGTCATAGCGCGCCAAGGTGCTGGGTGGCGGAACCAGGCCGTGGTTCTTGACCGCATTGACCACAATGGAGCCGACAAAGATCAGAAACACCAAAGCCACCGCGCTGTAAAAAAGGACCAGCACAAAGCGCCAACTAAAAACAAAGGCGCGCAATCCGCCGCCAGCGGGAGAGGTAGGAGTTTCTGGGGTCATCGGGCCATTATCGTGTGCTATAAAAACCGGTCCAGTATCTTCTTGCTGTGGGTATCCAGCGCAAATTGGTCGGGCACCAGGTAGTGGATGCCGTGGGCGTCCGAAATCAGCAACCCATGGTCTGTACCGATGCGGCGAATATCTTCGTCGCCGCGCAGTACGAACTCGCATTGGCCACGATCGGTCTGTACCGTCCAGGTGCAGGGCGTGGAAAAGCTGCTGACCGCCTCAATGCGCTGCAAGACCGGCATGAATTCACGCCGCGTCAGCTCTTGGCGCAGCAGCTCCTGGGCGCTCGGCTCTAGCGCTCCCAAGTCGGCAATCCAGGCCACTTCATGGCCGTCGGCATCGACCACCGACACACCCTCTTCAGGTGCCTGGATGGGAAAGGCGCGCACCGGCACCACACCTTCAAAGCGCTCATCCTGCGCGTTGGTCAGCACCAGCTTGCCAAAGGGGGTGCGCTCCAAGATAAAGACATCGGACGAGCCCGTGGAGGTTTGAACAATTTCCTGGCTCATGACTCGCTGCCCTCAGACGCCAAGACCGGCTCGGCATTGCGCGCCTGGGCTTGGTAGAGATTGAAATACGCGCCCTCTTGCGCCATGAGCGCGTCGTGCGTGCCCTCTTCCACCACCCGGCCACGGTCCAGCACCACCAAGCGGTCCGCACGGTGCAAGGTGGAAAGCCGGTGCGCGATGGCAATCGTGGTGCGGCCCTTCACCAGGTTTTCGAGGGCTTTTTGAATTTCTTTTTCGGTCTCCGAGTCCACCGAACTGGTGGCTTCGTCCAGGATCAAGATGCGCGGGTCAATAAGCAGCGCACGTGCAATGGAAATACGCTGGCGCTCGCCGCCCGAGAGACCCTGGCCGCGCTCGCCCACCATGGAGTCATAGCCTTGCGGCAAGCGCAGGATGAATTCGTGCGCATGGGCGGCGCGCGCCGCAGCCACGATCTCGCTGCGGGTGGCATCGGGCTTGCCGTAGGCAATGTTTTCGGCAATGGTCCCGAAGAACAAGAAGGGCTCTTGCAGCACCAAACCAATGTTGCGGCGGAAGTCGGCAATCGCATACGAGCGGATGTCCACCCCATCGACCAGAATCGCGCCCTCGGACACATCGTAAAAGCGGCAAATCAGGTTTACCAAAGTGCTCTTTCCCGAGCCACTGTGGCCCACCAGGCCGATCATTTCACCCGGGGCGATGCGCAAATTGATACCCCGGTTTACCGCCCGGTTGCCATAGCGAAAGCCCACCTCGCGCAGCTCAATGCGGCCCTGCACCCGGTCCACATGCACAGGATGTTGGGGTTCGGGTACGCTGGAGACATGGTCCAGGATGTCAAAAATGCGCTTGGCCGCAGAGGCGGACTTTTGCGTGACCGACACGATGCGGCTCATGGAATCGAGCCGCCCGTAAAAGCGACCGATATAGGCAATCGCCGCCAACAACATGCCCACGGTGATCTCGCCCTTGGACACCTGCCAGATACCAAAGCCCCAGACCACCAGCAAACCCATTTCAGTCAGCAGTGAGACACTGGGGGAAAACAGCGACCAGATCTTGTTGATGCGGTCATTGACCAAGAGGTTGTGGCGGTTGGCCTCGCGAAAGCGCTTGGCCTCGCGCTGCTCCTGCGCAAAAGCCTTGACCACCCGAATACCGGGAATGGTGTCGGCCAAGACATTGGTCACCTCGCCCCAAACGCGGTCGATTTTTTCGAACCCGGTGCGCAGGCGGTAGCGCACAAAATGAATCATCCACCCGATAAACGGCAGCGGCACCAGCGTGATGAGGGCCAGGTAGGGGTTCATGGAAAACAAAATCACGGCCGTCATGACGATCATGACCACGTCGCTGGCAAAGTCGGTCAGATGCAAAGACAGGTAGACCGCAATCCGGTCGCTCTCGCTGCCCACGCGCGACAGCAGGTCACCGGTGCGCTTGCCGCCAAAGTACTCCAACGACAGGCGCAACAAATGTTCGTAAGTGGTGGTGCGCAGGTCGGCGGCAATGCGCTCCGAGGCCAGCGCCAGGATGTAGGTCTTGGCCCAGCTCAGCACCCAAGCCAACAATCCCGAACCGAGCAAGCCCGACAAATACAGTGCCACCGTCATGGGCGGAATCTGCTGCCCGTTTTGGTAGGGAATCAAGACCTTGTCCACCAAGGGAATCGTCAGGTAGGGTGGTACTTGGCTGGCGGCGGTGCCCAAGAGCATGAGCACGAAGCCCAGCAGCAGCTGGCCACGGTAGGGCCGGGCAAAGCGCCAGAGTCGCAATAGCGTCCAGGTGGACGGCGGGGTGTGAACCACCTTGGTGCACACCGGGCACTCCTCCTGGTCGGGCTCCAGCGGCGCTTTGCAACTGGGGCACACGGCCTGCAGCACCGGCGCCACAGGCACGCCGCTGAGCGAACTGCTGTGCTGGGCCGCAAACTGGTCCACCAGGCGCAGGGCCTGCAAGTTCTGGCCGAGGGTGAAGCGCCAGCGGTGAAGTAAGGCCTGGTTGTCAGACAGTTCCAGGTGGCCCACGCCGGCGTGGTCGTGGTGACTCAGACGCAGGTCGGCGCGGTACGCCCACTCCTGTTCCGCGCCAGAGCCGCTCGACAGGCTTCGCAAGCCATGGTTGGTGGCCACCAGCAGCGAGGGAACAAAGTGAAGCTGCTCATCCAAGTCAACCTCCAGGCAAGCAACCACGTTCTCTTGGGGGTGCAGCTGCGCTAGTACTGCCTGGCGCCAGGCTGCTGGAACTTCCGCAGCACTCACAGGGGGCGCTGATAGGTCAAAGGTCATGGATTTGAATCACTCTTTAGAAAAAACCGGTCCGTCTCAAACGCTCAACCCGCAGGGCCGCCGGATCAGTCCAGGCCCTGACTATGCCTGAGGTGGGCCAGCCAACTGCCCATGGCACTGCCTTGAGCGAGAATACACAACGCGCCAAGAACCCCAACGGTGGACGCGCAAACCCACCTAACGCCATGACGAGTCTGAAAAAAATCGACATTCTGCGGGTTAACTACCTGCGCGGCCCCAACATCTGGACTTACCGACCGGTCATCGAAGCCTGGGTTGACATTGGCGAGCTGGAGGATTTTCCGTCCAATACCCTCCCCGGTTTTACCGACCGCCTCACGGCCTGGCTGCCCGGGCTGATCGAACACGAATGCAGCCCCGGCGTGCGCGGTGGCTTTTTGGAACGCCTGAAAGAAGGCACCTGGGCGGCGCACATTCTGGAGCACGTCTGCCTGGAGCTGCAAAATCTGGCTGGCATGCGCACCGGTTTTGGCAAAGCGCGCCAGACATCCAAAACCGGCGTCTACAAAGTGGCATTTCGCACCCGCCAGGAGCAAGTGGGCCGTACCGCACTGCAAGCCGGGAGGGATTTGGTGCAAGCCGCCATTAACAACACCGCTTTTGACCTGGCTGCAACGATTGCAGAACTCAGCGACATGGTGGACTCCCTGTGCCTGGGCCCCAGCACCGCCCACATCGTGGACGCTGCTACAGCCCGGCGCATTCCGCACCTGCGCCTCACCGACGGTAATCTGGTGCAACTGGGCTACGGCATCGCCCAGCGCCGCATCTGGACGGCCGAGACCGACCAGACCAGCGCAATCGCCGAAGAAATCGCCAGCGACAAAGACATGACCAAGGCCTTGCTGCAAGCCTGCGGCGTGCCCGTCCCTGAAGGCGAATTGGTGCGCAGCGCCGAAGCCGCATGGGAAGCCGCACAAAGCGTGGGCGTGCCCGTGGTCGTCAAACCTTATGACGGCAACCATGGCCGGGGCGTATCGCTCAACCTGGTGCACCAAGCCGAGGTGGAAGCGGCTTACCAGCTGGCGCACCGCAAGGGTGGCGGCAGCGTGATTGTCGAAAAATTCATTCCTGGCGACGAGCACCGTTTGCTGGTAGTTGGCAAAAAGGTCGTGGCGGCCGCGCGGGGCGATGTGCTGTACGTGGAGGGTGACGGTGTCTCTACCATCGACCAATTGGCCGAGCTTCAAATCAACAGCGACCCGCGCCGGGGCAGCGGCGAAGATTTCCCGCTGAATGTGGTGACGCCCAGCCAAAGTGCGGAAGTCATTCTGGAGCTTGAGCGCGTAGGGCTGAGTGCGGAATCCGTACCTGCCCAGGGACAGCGCGTTTTGATTCAGCGCAATGGCAATGTGGCGCTGGACGTTACCCGCTTGGTGCACCCAAGCGTGGCTGCCGCAGCGGCGCTGGCAGCGCGCATCGTCGGTTTGGACATTGCCGGGGTGGACATGGTGCTGCAGGACTGCAGCCTGCCGCTGCACAGCCAGCGCGCCGCAGTGATTGAGGTCAACGCCAGCCCGGGCCTGCTGTCGCACATCAAACCCGCCAATGGCGAAGGCCAGCCGGTCGGTACCGCCATCATGGAGCATTTGTTTGCACCCAAGATGGACGGACGCATTCCGGTGGTCGGCATTACCGGCACCCACAACACCGGACGCATTGCGCGCCTGGTGGCGTGGCTGGTGCACATCAGCGGCAAGCATGTGGGCCTGGCCTGCAGCGAAGGCCTGTACCTGGATGGTCGCCGGGTCGATGCCCGTGACAGCACCACCTGGGACGCCGGGCAACGCATATTGATCAACCGCTCGGTGCAAGCGGCGGTGTTTGAGAACCCCAGCGCCACCATCCTGGGCCAGGGCCTGGCCTACGACAAATGCGATGTGGGCGTGGTCACCGACGTGAGCTGGCTGCCAGAGCTCAACCACTTTGATATTCTGGACGCAGAGCAAACCTACAAAGTCGCGCGCACCCAAGTAGATGTGGTGCTGCCCAGCGGCACCGCCGTGCTCAATGCCGCAGACCCGCAGGCGCTGGAACTGGCCGATTTGTGCGACGGCAAGGTGATTTTTTACGGAATGTCAGCAGACCACGCTACCCTGGTGCAGCATCGCGCTGCCGGTGAGCGGGTGGTGTTCCTGCACAACGCCGCCATTGTGCTGGCCCAAGGCGCCGCTGAGATTTCCCTGCTACCGCTGAGCAGCCTCAAACCCACCAAGGCGGCCCAGCCAGAGATGGTGATGGCTGCCGTGGCCGCCGCCTGGGCGCTCAATATCGCGCCCGAACTCATTGGTGCGGGACTGCGCACTTTCGAGTCGAATCCCCAAAAAACGCCTTATTAAGACCCTTACTGCTACGCTCCGCCGAGCACCAACACCCAATCACGCCATGGAAGTCACCCGTATCCGCGCCTTGCGCGGCCCCAATCTCTGGAGCCACCACACGGCCATTCAGGCGGTCGTCTCGTGCAGCGCGCAAGAGTGCGACGTCAGCAATTTCACCGGGTTTGAGACACGGCTGCGCGCACGCTTTCCCGAGATCAGCCCCTTCCAAACCATTGGCAGCGGCGACGCCGTGTCGATGGCGCGCGTGCTAGAACTCGCCGCCTTGGGCCTGCAGGCGCAGGCCGGTTGCCCGGTCACGTTCAGCTGCGCCAAGCCCACGCTGGAGACTGGCGTTTTCCAAGTCGTCGTGGAATACAGCGAAGAAGACGTCGGCCGCCTGGCATTTGAATTGGCACAAGCACTGTGCACCGCGGCGCTCGACGACACCGCTTTTGATCTGGCCAGTGCGCTGGACCAGTTGCGTGAGCTCGATGAAGACGTGCGCCTAGGCCCCAGCACTGGCTCGGTGGTCAATGCCGCACTGGCGCGCAACATTCCCTACAGCCGCATGACCACAGGCAGCATGGTTCGCTTTGGCTGGGGCAGCAAACAGCGCCGCATTCAAGCGGCAGAAATTGACGCGACCAGCGCCATTGCAGAAGCCATTGCGCAGGACAAAGAACTCACAAAGAAGCTGCTGCATGCCGCAGGCGTGCCGGTGCCCCTAGGCCGCGCGGTGAGTGACGCCGACGACGCATGGCAAGCGGCGCTGGAAATTGGCTTGCCGGTGGTGGTCAAACCCTTGGACGGCAACCAGGGCAAAGGCGTGACCGTCAACATCACGCAAGAAGACCAGTTGCGCGCCGCCTATGCGGTGGCCACCGAGTTTCGCGACCGCATCCTGGTAGAGCGTTACATGCCAGGCAACGATTTCCGCCTGCTGGTGGTGGGCGACAAACTGGTTGCCGCCGCCCGACGCGATCCGCCCAAGGTGGTGGGTGACGGCGTGCACACGATTGAACAACTGGTCGACATCGTCAACCAGGACCCCAAGCGTGGCAGTGGGCACTCCACCTCGCTAACCAAAATCCGCTTTGACGACATTGCCCATGCCTGCCTGGCGGGCCAGGGCTTTCGGGCGGACACGATTCCGGCCAAGGGCCAGCGCGTCAATCTACGCAACAACGCCAACCTGTCCACCGGTGGCTCGGCCACCGACGTGACCGACGATGTGCACCCTGACGTGGCTGCGCGGGCGGTGGCTGCAGCCCACATGGTGGGTTTGCATATTTGCGGCGTGGACCTGGTGTGCGACAGCATTCTTCGCCCGATTGAAGAACAGGGCGGCGGCGTGGTGGAAGTCAACGCCGCCCCCGGCTTGCGCATGCACCTGAGCCCTTCGTTCGGCAAAGGCCGGCCGGTCGGTGAGGCCATCATCTCCCAGCTCTTCAAGAATGGGCAGGACGGACGCATTCCCATCGTGGCCGTGACCGGCACCAACGGCAAAACCACCACGGTGCGACTGATCTCGCATTTACTCGCCCAGCAGGGTTGGTGTGTGGGCATGACCAACACTGACGGCGTCTACGTGGGTGGCCAGTGCATAGACACCGGCGACTGCAGCGGCCCTAAGAGCGCAAAAAGCGTGCTTCACCACCCGGATGTGGACGCCGCCGTGCTGGAGACAGCGCGGGGCGGGGTGCTGCGCGAAGGCCTGGCTTTTGACTACTGCGATGTGGCGGTGGTGACCAACGTGGGCAGCGGCGACCACTTGGGCCTGAACTACATCACCACGGTGGACGAACTGGCCGTGCTCAAACGCGTGATCGTGCAAAACGTCGCGCCCAAGGGCACGGCGGTGCTCAATGCCGCAGACCCCGTAGTGGCCAAGATGGCCGCCAAATGCAAGGGAGCAGTTACTTTTTTCGCGCTGGACAAGTCCAACCCCGTCATGACCACGCACTTGGCGCAAGGCCGTGGCGGCGTGTATGTCGAGAACCAGCAGCTGGTCGCCGCCAAGGGTGCGGTAAAGCACTACATCGACCTGGCCGATATCCCGGTCACACTGGGCGGCACCATTGGATTTCAGGTGGAAAACGTCATGGCCAGCGTGGCGGCCGTATGGGCTTTGGGATTGGACTGGGAAACGATCCGCCGCGGCCTGGCCAGTTTCTCGACCGACGAGGACAACGCTGCGGGGCGCTTCAATGTCTACCAATTCCGGGGTGCCACTGTGATTGCCGACTACGGCCACAACCCAGACGCCATGGTGGCACTGGTGAACGCCGTCAACACCATGCCCGCAACACGGCGCTCAGTGGTCATCAGCGGCGCTGGCGACCGGCGTGACCAGGACATCCGCCAGATCACCGAGATTTTGGGCGACACCTTTGACGAAGTCGTGATGTTCGAAGACCAGTGCCAGCGCGGCCGCAGCGACGGTGAAGTGATGGCTTTGCTGCGTGAAGGCCTGGCCAGTGCCAAAAAGGCCACCCAGCGCTTCGAAATTTACGGTGAATTTTTGGCCATCGACCAGGCCATGGACGCGCTCAAAGAAGGCGAGCTGTGCCTGATTCTGGTGGACCAGGTGGAAGAAGCCATGGCCCACATTGCGACCAAAATCGCCAACGACCAATAAGCGACCCCAATAAAAATGACTGATTCAAACTCTTACATTCCACCCAAAGTCTGGGCCTGGAACAAAGCCAATGGCGGCCGGTTTGCGAACATCAACCGACCGGTTGCCGGCGCCACCCATGACAAAGAACTGCCGCGCGGCAAACACCCCATGCAGCTGCACTCGCTAGGCACGCCCAACGGCATCAAAGTCACGGTGATGCTGGAAGAATTGCTGGCACTGGGCCACAGCGGTGCGGAATACGACGCCTGGCTGGTGCGCATCAACGAGGGCGCGCAATTTGGCAGCGGATTTGTCGCAGCCAATCCCAACTCCAAAATCCCCGCGCTGATCGACTACAGCGGCGACACGCCCGTGCGGGTGTTTGAGTCCGGTGCAATTTTGCTGTACCTGGCCGAGAAATTTGGCTGCTTTGTACCCACCGAACCCGCTTTGCGCGCCGAGTGCATGTCCTGGCTCTTTTGGCAAATGGGCAGCGCGCCCTTTTTGGGCGGTGGGTTTGGCCATTTTTATGCCTATGCGCCGTTCAAAATGGAATACGCCATCGACCGTTTTGCGATGGAAGTCAAGCGGCAAATGGACGTGCTCAATCGCCGCCTGGCCGAGAGCCGTTTCATTGCCGGTGACGAATACACGATTGCCGACATGGCCATCTGGCCCTGGTACGGCGGCATGTCCAAGGGGCAGCTGTATGAAGCGGGCGAGTTCTTGCAGGTGCAGGAATACACCCACGTCATCCGCTGGGCCGACGA
>CAIYRQ010000219.1 GCA_903928635.1 uncultured beta proteobacterium
CACCACTTGCTTGTTCTCCAGCTTGAGCGGCAAATGCGCAGCAATGGTGTCCGCCAAGCGACCAGGATCGTCGATGCTGGCGATGGACGTGAGAATTTCGGCTGGAATTTTCTTGTTGAGTTTGACGTATTGGTCAAACTGACTCATCACGGCGCGGCGCAAGGCCTCGAGTTCACTGGCGCGGGTGCTGTCGGCGTCATTGCCCGTCGTGGCCACTGGCTCTATGGGCGTGACCACCGCGGTGAAATGGGTTTCGCCGTCCACAATTTTGTCAACAGCTGCCCGTTGGTGGCCTTCGACCAGCACCTTCACGGTGCCGTCCGGCAGCTTGAGCATCTGCAAAATCGTCGACACGCAGCCGACTTCAAACATGTCGCTGACCAGGGGCTCGTCCTTGGCAGCGGCTTTTTGGGCCACCAACATGATGCTGCGGTCGGTTTCCATGGCAGCCTCAAGCGCTTTGATGCTCTTGGGGCGCCCCACAAACAAGGGAATCACCATATGGGGAAACACGACAACGTCGCGCAGGGGCAACATCGGCAATTCAATTGGCAGGGCTGGCAAGGGGGTATGACCGGACATTTTTAAAACCTCGTCTAAGTGTTCGCTGGGGACAGGTTAATCAGGCCTTTTTGGCAATATCGCGGTAGACCAAAAGTGGCGGGTGGTTTTCTTCGATGCTCGAAGCGTCCACCACAACCTTGGCCACATCGGTGCGATCGGGCAGCTTGTACATGGTGTCAATCAAGGATTGCTCAAGGATAGACCGCAAGCCCCGCGCGCCGGTCTTTCGCTCTAAAGCTCGCTTGGCAATGGCACGCAAGGCGTCGGGGCGAATTTCCAACTCAGCCCCTTCCATGGCGATCAGCTTGGCGTACTGCTTGACCAGGGCGTTTTTGGGCTCGGTCAAGATTTGCACCATGGCGTCCTCGGTCAACTCGGCCAAGGTGGCCACCACCGGCATGCGACCCACCAATTCGGGAATCAAGCCGAACTTGATCAAGTCCTCGGGCTCCACATCCTTGAACACCTCGGTCAGACTGCGCTGCGCCTTGCTCATGACGGTGGCGCCAAAGCCGATGCCGGATGATTGGGTGCGGTTTTCGATCACTTTTTCAAGACCCGCAAATGCACCACCGCAAATAAACAGGATATTGGTGGTGTCAATTTGAACGAAGTCCTGATTGGGGTGTTTGCGACCGCCTTGCGGTGGCACGCTGGCCATGGTGCCTTCAATCAGCTTAAGCAGCGCCTGCTGAACGCCCTCACCCGACACGTCACGGGTAATCGAAGGGTTGTCTGATTTGCGCGAAATTTTGTCAATTTCGTCGATGTAGACAATCCCGCGCTGGGCACGCTCAACCTCGTAATTGCAGCTCTGCAGCAGCTTGAGCACAATGTTTTCAACGTCCTCCCCCACATATCCAGCCTCCGTCAGGGTGGTGGCGTCGGCCATCACAAAGGGCACATCGAGCATGCGTGCCAAAGTTTGTGCAAGAAGTGTCTTGCCCGAACCGGTGGGGCCAATCAGCAAAATATTGCTCTTGGACAGCTCCACTTCGTCTTTTTTGGCCTTTTCCTGGTGGCGTAGGCGCTTGTAGTGGTTGTACACCGCCACCGCCAGGGTGCGCTTGGCGGGTTCCTGGCCAATCACGTAGTTGTCCAGATTGGCCTTGATTTCCGAGGGCGTGGGCAGATCAGAGCGGGCCTCGCCATCGCCCGTGATCGAGGGGACCTCGTCACGGATGATTTCATTGCACAGGTCAATGCATTCGTCGCAGACAAACACAGACGGGCCTGCAATCAGCTTTTTCACTTCGTGCTGGCTCTTGCCGCAGAACGAGCAGTAAAGATTTTTTTCGCTCGAAGCGCCTTTTTTTTCCGCCATGGGAGAAGTGCCTTTTTCGGTAAGAAATCCGATGATAACCAACTAAAAAACGGTGTCTTCCGCTGGGATAGACACCGTTGCTGCTTGGGCTGCGGAGCCGACTAATCAGGGACGCTTTGCGATCACCTGGTCAATCAATCCGTACTCCTTGGCTTCGTCAGCCGACAGGTAGTAGTCCCGCTCGGTGTCGCGCTCGATCTTTTCCAAGGGTTGCCCGGTTCGATCAGCCAAAATTTTGTTCAACTGCTCACGGGTTTTGAGGATTTCGCGGGCGTGAATCTCAATTTCGGTCGCCTGGCCCTGGGTTCCGCCCAGAGGTTGGTGAATCATGACCTTGGAGTTGGGCAGTGAAAACCGCTTGCCCTTGGCACCTGCGGTCAACAAAAATGCGCCCATGCTGGCCGCCATACCGATGCACAAGGTAGACACATCGGGTTTGATGAAGTTCATGGTGTCAAAAATCGCCATGCCTGCACTCACCGATCCGCCAGGGGAATTGATGTAGAAGGAAATATCCTTGTCAGGGTTTTCGCTCTCCAGGAACAACAGCTGCGCAACCACCAGGTTGGCGGTCTGGTCATTGACCGGCCCCACCAGGAAGATAACGCGCTCTTTCAGCAGACGCGAGTAAATGTCATAGGAGCGCTCGCCCCGGCCGGACTGCTCGATCACCATCGGCACCATGCCCAAAGCCTGGGTTTCCATCGCGCCTGGCATACCAAATTTCACGTTCATAGCGTCTCCAAAAATTAATCATGGGCGCCACAAGGTGCGCCCACCGAAGCTAGCTGGGGATGTCTGGCCTGACTGCAAGCCCCTGGAACAATACAAATTCATTCCAGCCGGGCCCACCAAGGCGGCCTGGACTTAATTCTGCCCCATCAGCTCGTCAAAGCCGATGGCCTTCTCGGTCACCTTCAACTGGGAGAGCACATAGGCAGTCACGTTGTTTTCAATGACGATGGACTCGACCTCGGCCATGCGGCGGTTGTCGCTGTGGTACCAACGCACCACTTCGGCCGGCTGCTCATAGCTAGAAGCCAACTCATCAATGTGTGCCTTGATTTGGTCTGCGGTAGCGTGCAATTGGTGCGTGCGTACCAGCTCAGCGACCACCAAGCCCAAACGCACGCGGCGCTCTGCCTGTGCGGTAAACAGTTCAGCAGGGATCGGCGCTTTGTCAGCATCTTTGATGCCTCGTTGCTTGAGGTCGGCCCGCGCGCCTTCAACCATGCGCTCCACTTCGGACTGCACGCTGGCTTTGGGCAGATCCAGTTCGGCCTTGGAAACCAAAGCATCCATTACCACCTGTTTGTTGCGGGCCAGCAGGCGAGCTTTCACTTCACGCTGCAGGTTTTTACGAATGTCAGCGCGCAAACCGTCGACCGTGCCGTCGGCAATGCCCAGAGCGGTTGCCAGGGCGTTGTCAACTTCCGGCAGGTGCGCGGCTTCTATTTTCTTCACGGTGACCAGAAAGTCGGCCGTTTTACCTGCGACGTCTTTGCCATGGTATTCGGCGGGGAAAGCCAAGGGGAATGTCTTGCTTTCGCCGTGCTTCATGCCACGGGTGGCTTCTTCAAACTCTTTCAGCATTTGGCCGTCGCCCAGAATGAACTGGAAGTCGTCGGCTTTGCCGCCTTCAAATGGCTCGCCGTCGATCTTGCCGGCAAAGTCCACGGTCACGCGGTCGCCGTCTTGGGCTGCGGCGTCATGCGGCCGCTGCGAAAAAGTGCGGCGCTGCTTGCGCAGAATGTCAATTGTTTTGTCAATGGCCGCGTCGCTGACTTCGGCCGTCACGGTTTCCACTTCGGCGCTGGACAGATCGCCAATTACCACTTCAGGGAACACTTCGAATATGGCGTCAAAGGCCATAAAGCCTTCAGCAGCGCCCGCGGCTTCGGTGATGCTGGGCTGGCCGGCCACGCGCAGTTTGGCTTCCGCTGCAGCGGCGGCAAAGGCCTCGCCGACTTTGTCGTTCATCACTTCGTAGTGCACCGAGTAGCCATAGCGCTGGGTGACCACATTCAATGGCACTTTGCCTGGACGGAAACCGTCCATCTTGACGGTACGTGCCATCTTGCGCAGGCGCGCGCTCACTTCTGACTGCACCGCATCCACGGGCATATTCAGGGTGATTTTGCGTTCCAGCTTTTCCAGGGTTTCAACGATAACGGTCATACAAATGCTCCTAAGGGTCAGAGGGCGCCCGCGCCGCTTGCGGCTGTGTGACGCCCCACAGATGGGTAATCAAGTTCTCAAGGATGGTGCGCGGGGCGGGACTCGAACCCGCACAGTATTGCTACCGTCAGGACCTAAACCTGGTGCGTCTACCAATTTCGCCACCCGCGCAGAAAAATCAGGACCCTTCCCTGCCGTAGTGCCGCATTGGACACCGTGGCGACGGAGGGACCCTTGAAATCGGTTAGCCTGCTATTTTAGCCTGCGCAGGCGGCTCCTCACGGCGCACCCGGAACCAGGCCGCGTACATGGCGGGCAGAGCCAACAGGGTCAGCACGGTCGCCACAATCAGCCCGCCCATGATGGCCACCGCCATAGGGCCCCAAAACACGGAACGCGACAGCGGAATCATGGCCAGCACCGCAGCGGCGGCGGTCAAAACGATGGGGCGCAGGCGGCGCACGGCCGACTCCACAATCGCGTCCCAGGCCGCAACTCCGTTGGCTCGCTCCAGCTCGATCTGGTCGATCAAGATCACCGAATTGCGCTGAATCATGCCCATGAGCGCAATCACGCCCAGCAGCGCCACAAAGCCAAACGGCCTGCCTGAGATCAGCAAGGCGCCCGCGACACCGGCAATACCCAAGGGGCCCGTCAGGAACACCAGCATGGCGCGGCTGAAGCTGTGGAGCTGCAGCATCAGCAAGGTAAAGGTGATGAACAACATGATGGGCACGCCAGCCGCAATGGAGCTCGAACCCTTGCTGCTCTCTGCCACGGCGCCCGCCACTTCAATGCGGTAGCCGTCCTGGCCCTGGGTTTTCCAGGAAGCTTCCAGGCGGCGCAGCTCTGGCAGCAGTTCGTTGGTCACGGTTGCGCCTTGGAGTCCCTCGACGATATCGCCTTGCACCGTGATGGCGTAATCGCGCCCATCACGCCACAACACGCCGGGCTCCCAGACAAAGGTGGGCTTGGCAATTTGCGTGAGCGGAATTGACTTTCCGCTCGCGGTGGGCAGGTAGGCGTTTCCGATGTCAGAAATCGCATTGCGCTCGGCTTCTGGACTGCGCAGCACGATGTCTATGAGCTTGTCGCCCTCGCGGAACTGGCCCACGGTGCTGCCCACCAGCAATATTTTTGCCGCCTGAGCAATCGATTGGCTGGTGACACCCATGGCGCGCGCTTTGGTCTGGTCCACATCCAAATGCAAGACCTTGACCGGCTCGTTCCAGTTGTCATTGACGCCGCGCATATTGGTGTTGGCACGCATGGCGGCCTTCACCTCATTGGCGCGCTGGCGCAGCACCTCCGGGTCACTTCCCAAGACGCGGAACTGCACCGGATAGGCCACCGGCGGACCGTTGGGCAAAATTTTGACGCGGGCGCGCAGCTCGGGAAATTCCTGGCCCATGAGCGCGGGCAACTTAATCCGCAAAGACTCGCGCACCTTCAAATCTTTGGGCAGGATGATCAGCTGCGAGACATTGCTTTGCTGAAAAATCGTTTCCAAGGGCAGGTAAAAACGCGGCACACCGGAACCGATCCAAGTGGTGACGCTTTGGACACCCGCCTCTTGCATCATGCGGGCTTCCACTCGCGCGGTTGTCGCCTCATTCGCTGCAAATGAGGTGCCCTCGGGGTACCAGAGCTCCAGCAAGACTTCCGGACGACTGGAATCGGGGAAGAATTGCTGTTGCACCTTGCCCATGCCAAAAATGCCCAGACCAAAAGTCGCGACCATCAGCCCGATGGTGATCCAGCGGTTGGCGATACACCAGTTCACCATGCGCCGGAACGTCCGGTAAAACGCGGTGTCGTACATCGCGTTCTCATCCTGGTCGGGGGCGTGGGGCTTGGTTTTGAGCAGCAAAGTGCCTAAGTAGGGCACGAAATAAACGGATACCAGCCAGCTCAGCATCAGCGCCAAGCCGGTGACTCCGAAGATGGCAAAGGTGTATTCGCCGGTGACCGACTTGGCAATGCCAATGGGCAAAAAGCCCACCGCTGTGATCAGCGTGCCGGTCAGCATGGGCATGGCTGTGACTTCGTAGGCGAATGTCGCCGCACGCACTTTGTCATAGCCTTGCTCGAGCTTGCGCACCATCATCTCGACGGCAATGATGGCGTCGTCCACCAGCAGCCCCAACGAAATAATCAGCGAGCCCAGCGAGATTTTGTGCAGGCCAATGCCCCAGTAATACATGCCGAGAAAGGTGACGGCCAGCACCAGTGGAATGGTGATGCCCACCACCAGGCCCGGTCGAATATCCACGTAATAGCGCTGGTACCAGCGAGGCATGCCAGGGCGCTTGTGAAGCCCCAAGGAAATAAAGCTCACCGCCAACACAATCACGATGGCCTCGATCAAGGCGCGCACAAATTCGTCCACCGAACCTGCCACCGCCGTGGGTTGGTCCTGCACCTCGACCAAGCGCAAGCCTGCAGGCAAAGAGGCGTTGATTGCGGCGGTAGAAATTTTGAGCGCTTTGCCCATGGCGATGATGTCCCCGCCCTTCGACATGGAAATGCCTAAACCGAGCACCTGCTTGCCCTGGAAATGCAGTTTCACACCGGCTGGATCCATCACACCGCGCTTGATGTCGGCGATATCACCCAAACGCAACTGACTGCCGGAACTCCCTCGAATGGGCATGGCACGCAGCTCTTGGACCACCTCAAACTGGCCCGCCACGCGTACCTGCACCACGTCCAACGGCGTAATGACCGTACCCGCGCTTTCCACCGCGTTTTGCTGACCGAGCTGCGCCAGCACCTGGTTCATGTCCAGCCCCAGTTGCGCCAGGCGTTTTTGCGAAATCTCGATGTAGATTTTTTCGTCCTGCACGCCAAACAGATCGACCTTGTTGACGTCGGGCACCCGCAGGAGCTTTTGGCGGATGTCGTCCGCCGTCGTTTTCACTTCCGACTCGGAAAAGCCATCGGCTTCGATGGCATAAATTACACCGTAGACGTCTCCGAATTCATCGTTGAAGAACGGGCCCTGCACACCGCCCGGCAAGGTGTAGCGCATATCGCCGATTTTTTTCCGGACCACGTACCACAAATTGGGGACTTCGGATGCCTTGGTGGAATCCTTGACTTCAAAAATGACAGTGGTTTCCCCGGGCTTGGAATAACTGCGGATTCGGTAGGCAAACGGCACTTCCTGCAGCGTACGCTCGAGCTTGTCGGTCACCTGCTCCGCCATTTGCTGCGCCGTCGCGCCCGGCCAGTAAGCGCGCACTACCATGGCGCGAAAGGTGAATGGCGGGTCTTCGTCCTGGCCCAGCTGAAAGTACGAGGCCATGCCCAGCACCATCAGCACCACCATCAAATAGCGAGTCAAAGCGCTGTGTTCCAGCGCCCAGCGGGACAGGTTGAAACCTGCTTTGGGGGTGTCTTGCATCATGCTCGACTCACTTGGCTGCCGAGGCCGCAGGGGCGGCAGATTTGGCCACTGCGGGCACTGGCTTTTCTTGGTACACCGTCACCTTTTGCCCCGGCGAGAGCACATGGACCCCGGCGGTGACCACCTCCATTCCCGGCTGCAAACCCGTTTGAATCACCACATCGTTGCCGTCCGCCGTGGCGATCACGATGGGTTGCAATCGCACCGTCATGCTGGTGCGGTCCAGCACCCACACCGCGACCGCTTTGCCATCGTGCTGCAAGGCGCTCGTGGGGAGCTTGATGACGGTGGAGCCGGAACGGTCCAATGCGCGCGGCACCACGGATACAGTTGTCCCTAGGGGCAACACGTCCGCGCTGACCAGCCCAACTTTGATAGCGAAGGTGCGGGTCACAGGGTCGGCGCTGGCCGAAATCTCGCGCACTTTGCCTTGGTAGACCGCATTGCCAGCCCACATGCGCACTTCTACTTCTGAGCCCAGTTTGACTTGACTGACCTTGTCCTCCGGCACAGAAAAAACCACGTCGCGGGCGCCGTCCTGCGCAATGCGCACCACCGGCGTGCCGGCGGCCAATACCTGGCCTGGCTCGGCATCTGCGGATGTCACGACCCCTGCAGCATCCGCCACGAGCGTGGTGTAAGCGCTTTGGTTGCCCTGGGCTGACAGTTGGGCCTGGGCCTGGTCAACCTGCGACTGGGCAGCCTTCAGCGCCACATCGCGGCGCTCCAACTCGGCTGCGCTGATGAAATTCTGGTCACGCAGATCTTTGAAGCGTTTGAAATCTGAGGCCGCCAAATCGCGGTTTGCTACCGCAGCCGCGAGCTGTGCTTTTGCCGCGTCCACTGAGAGTTTGTAATCCTGCGCATCGAGCTGTGCCAAGGGTTGGCCTGCGGTCACGTGCTGACCGACGTCCACCATGCGGCGAAGCAGCTTGCCGTTAACGCGAAATCCGAGCCGGGATTCAGTTCTGGGTCGCACCTCGGCCGCATATTCGAGCCCGGAGTGAATCCCATCCGATGCGACCACCATCACCTTGACTGCGCGCAAGGGCTCCTCGGAAGGGACTGGCTTGCTGCACGCAGCCAGCAACAGAGCAAGGGCGAGGGCGCCGAGACGAAATACGGAGGACTGGGTATTCATAATGGGATTCAATGCGCGTTGCGCAGGAGCGCCATGCGCTGCTGCGGAAATAATGACCGACGGGTTAGTAATTTAGCGTTTTGCGGCCGTTCTGTCAACCAAAGTGCCAGATGGGCCTCCTTCAGCACTTGCCAATCCGCCAAGGGCTTGTCGGCACAATAGACAGATGTCTGACCTGCACCGTGTGTCCCCCCAGCCTGTGACGCACTACGAAAACTTTCCCGTCGCCTCCTGGCTCTGCCCGCCGCAGCTGCGGGCACCGATTGCCGCGATTTACCACTTTGCCCGTACCGCAGACGATGTGGCAGACGAAGGCGATGCAACGCCCGCGCGGCGCCTGGAGGTCTTACAGGCCTACCGCAAGGAGCTTGAGGCCGCGTGCAGCGGTCAAACACCTGAAAACGGGCTTTGGCCGCAGGTGTTTGCGCCGCTGCGCCAAGCCATTGCCGTGCACCGCCTGCCTCCCCACCTGTTGCACGCGCTCCTGGACGCCTTTGTGCAGGACATCGAAAAAACCCGCGACGGTACGGGCTACCCCGGCATTGCGCCCTTGCTGGACTACTGCACCCGCTCGGCCAACCCGGTCGGGCGCTTGCTACTGCATTTGTACGGCGTGAACGACCCGAGCGCTTTGACGCAGAGCGACGATATTTGCACTGCCTTGCAACTGATCAATTTTTGGCAGGACCCCAGCCGCGACCTGCCCCGATCACGCTGTTATTTCCCTGAAGATTGGTGCGCACGGCATGGTTTGAACCCGGCCGAGTTGCAAAAGGCCGCACTGACCGCACCCGCCGATGCACTGATCGCCCAATGCGCTACCGACGCCCGCAGCCGCATGGTGCGCGGCGCGGCGCTGGTGCACCGCCTGCCGGGGCGCGCGGGCTGGGAGCTGCGCCTGGTCGTGCAAGGCGGCTTGCGAATTTTGGACAAAGTTGAGCGCCTGCAGGGCCGTGTGCTGCTGGAGCGCCCCCGGATTCGGCCGTGGGATGCGCCCCTGCTCCTGTGGCGTGCGCTGTGGATGTAAACGCCTGAGCGACAATAGGCCAATGACACCGGCGCAGTACGTGGAACAAAAGGCGGCCGCCTCGGGCAGCAGTTTTTATTACGCATTTTTGTTTTTGCCCGCGCCCCGCCGTGCGGCCATCACTGCGTTTTACGCGTTCTGCCGCGAGGTCGACGACGTGGTGGACGACGCCGTGGACATGGGCATTGCAGCCACCAAGCTCTCCTGGTGGAGCGGCGAAGTGTCCCAGGCCTTTGCCGGGCAGCCCAGCCACCCGGTGATGCGCGCGCTGATGCCCCACGCCCAGGCCTATGGCATCACCCCTGCCCACCTGCACAGCATCATCGAAGGCTGCCAGATGGACCTGGAACAGACCCGCTATCTGGACTACCCCAATTTGCAAAGCTATTGCCACCTCGTCGCGGGCGTCGTGGGCGAAGTGGCCGCCGCCATCTTTGGACAAACCCAGACGCAAACCACCGCCTACGCACATATGCTGGGCCAGGCACTGCAACTGACCAACATCATTCGCGACGTCGGCGAAGACGCCCAGCGCGGACGCATTTACCTGCCGGTCAACGAGCTGCAGCGCTTTGACGTCAAGGCCCATGAAATCCTTAAACGCGTGCCCTCGGAGCGCTTTCAGGCGCTGATGGCTTTCCAGGCCGAGCGCGCACATGCTCTGTACGACCAGGCGCTCGCCCTGCTGCCTTTGGCCGACCAGCGCAGCCAAAAGCCGGGCCTGATGATGGCCAGCATTTACCGTACCCTGCTCAAAGAAATCCAAGCCCAGCAGTTTCCGGTGCTGAACAAGCGCGTTCGCCTGACCCCGGTGCGCAAACTGTGGCTGGCCTGGAAAGTCCAGGCGCTGGGGCGGCTTTGAAGCGCAAAAAAATCTGTGTGGTGGGGGCTGGCTGGGCCGGCCTGGCCGCCGCCATAGGGGCCACCCAGGGCGGACACCAAGTAACAGTCCTGGAAGCCTCGCGTACCCTCGGCGGTCGGGCGCGTGCCTTGGCGGCCGGTGTCACGCATCCCTTGCCCGACGGCAGCGTAGGCGCGCTCGACAACGGGCAACACATTCTCATCGGCGCTTATCGCGAGACGCTGAAACTGATGCGCTTGGTGGGCGTGGAACCTGAAGACACCCTGTTGCGCCTGCCGCTGACGCTTCTGCAACCCGATGGCAGTGGTCTGCGCCTGCCTGACTGGCCGCAACCGTGGAATCTGCTCGCAGGCGTGCTCGGCGCAAAAGGCTGGAGCTGGGGTGACAAGCAATCACTGATGACGGCCATTCGGCGCTGGCAGCGCAGCCACTTTCAATGCAGCGCGGCGGCCTCGGTGGCCGATATTTGCGTGGGTATTCGCCCCTTGGTGATGGACACCTTTATCAGCCCTTTGTGTGTCTCAGCGCTCAATACCCCGGTGCAAGACGCCAGCGGCCAGGTGTTCCTGACCGTGCTGGGCGACACGCTAAAAGCCGTGGTGCCGCGCATTGCAGCGGACAGTGCGCAAAACACGAATGGCATCAAGCACTGGGCAGGGTCAGATATCTTGCTGCCCAAAACGGATTTGTCGGCCTTGTTTCCAGACGCCGCTGCACGATGGCTGGAGGCCCACGGTACCCAAATACGCTTAGGCGCCCGCGCACCTGCGCCGCGTTGGCAGGCCGGGCATTGGTATGCCGGCGACGAGGAATTTGACGCCATTGTCTGGGCCACATCGCCCGCACATGCGGTTCAGGCACTCTCCGAGTACGCCCCCCAGGCGCCCAAAAACCTGGGCATTTACCTGGAGCGCTGGCTGCGTCCGGCACAAAAGCTTCAGTTCGCCTCCATCGCAACGGTCTATGCCCATGCCGAAGGATTGGTGCTACCGTACGCCATGCTGGCGCTGCCCAGCAGCCCGCAAGCGCCGGCCCAATTTGTGTTTGACCGCGGCCAACTGGGTGGACCGACCGGACTCATGGCCTTCGTCGTGAGTGCCGCGACGGGTGATGCAGAAACCACCCAAGCCTTGGTTCTCGCCCAAGCCCAGCGTGAACTAGAACCATGGTTGCAAGGTCGCCCTTTGGCCTCTGTGCAAACCGTGGTGGAAAAGCGTGCCACCGTGGCCTGCACCCCCCGGCAAGTGCGCCCGCCGCAACGCATTGCACCCGGCCTGCTGGCCTGTGGCGACTACCTGTATGCGCCCTACCCGTCTACCCTGGAGGGCGCGGTGCGCAGCGGCCTGATGGCGGCCCTGGCGCTGGACGAAGCCGACGGATTTTCCTGGAAAGACTAAGCCGCGAGGCCTAGTGCGGCGCACAGTGCTCCCATGTCGGTGGCAGTGAGGTGGGGGGTTTGCGGATGCTCCCAGGCCTTGGCGTCGCGGTTAATCCAGGCGGTCTGCATGCCCGCATTCAGCGCCCCTAGCACATCCAGGTGCGCATCGTCACCGACATGCAGCACTTCGTCGGGGTCGCACTGCACACTGCGCGCTGCGGCGTGAAAAATGTCGATGTGGGGTTTGGCCACTCCAAACGACTGCGCGCTCACGCTGCCCACAAAGTACGCCCCCAAGCCCACGCGATGCACATTCGCATTCCCGTTTGACACGGCCACGATGGGGTAACGTGCAGCGAGCGCCGCCAAGGCCGACAACGAATCAGGGAACAAGGTGACGTTTTGGCGTTCGTCGAAAAACGCCTCAAACGCCGGTTGGGCAAGTGCCGTGTCGTCACCTGCATGTGCGAGTGCGCGGCTCAAATAGGCCAGGCGCAGCGCACTGAAATCATGGGCCACTTCCGGGTGGGCTTGGAGCACCGCTTTACGCAACTGGCTGCGTACCGGCGCGTCGCTGAGCAAGCGGGCAGTGGCGGGCGCGTGCCGGGTCAGCCAGTCCGCCAAAGCCTGCTCGGCGCGGGCAATCGTGGGCTCCACAGGCCACAGCGTGTCGTCCAGATCGAGGGTGATGGCTTTGACTTTGGATACTTGCAGCATAGGTGGGGGAGAATACCGCATGGCTTTTTCCAAAGAACCCCCCTTCGTCCACGGCCAAGTGCCCCGCACGGCCGTGCTGTATTGCAACCTGGGCACGCCCGACGCCCCCACCGCTCCGGCCGTGCGCCGCTATCTGGCAGAGTTTTTAAGCGACCGGCGCGTCGTAGAAATCCCACGCCTGCTCTGGATGCTGATTCTGCACGGCATCATCCTGCGCTTTCGCCCTGCCAAATCGGCGGCCAAGTACGCCAGCATCTGGACGCCCGAAGGCTCGCCCCTGAAGATCGGCACCGAAAAACAGGCCAAACTTCTGCAGGGTTGGCTGGGCGAGCAAGGCGAACAGGTGCTCGTGCGCTGGGCCATGCGTTATGGCAGTACCTCGATCCCGTCGCAATTGGACGCGCTCAAAGCCGCGGGGGTGACCCGGGTGCTGGTGCTGCCCGCTTACCCCCAGTACTCCGCCACTACGACCGCCAGTCTGTTTGACGCGGTTTACACCTGGGCCAGCAAAACCCGCAGCATTCCCGAGCTGCGTTTTGTTAACCACTACCACGACCACCCTGCCTACATTGCTGCGCTGGCTGCCAGTGTTCGCAAGCACTGGCTGGGCACCGGCCGCCCCGAGGTGTTGGTGATGAGCTTTCACGGCGTTCCAGCCCGCACCCTGGAGCTGGGTGACCAGTACCACTGCGAGTGTTTCAAAACCGCGCGCCTGCTGGCCGAAGCGCTGGGGCTGTCCAAGAACGAATACAAGTTGACCTTCCAAAGCCGCTTAGGTCGCGCCAAGTGGCTGGAGCCCTATACCGAACCCACGTTGATTGCCATGGCGCAGTCCGGCGTGCAGCGGGTGGACGTGATGTGCCCCGGCTTTACCAGCGACTGCCTGGAAACGCTGGAAGAAATCAATATGGAGGCGCGCCACGCCTTTCTGAATGCAGGGGGCAAAACCTTTGGTTACATCCCTTGCCTGAACGACGACCCGGCGGGCATTTCCGCACTGGCTGCCGTCACCCAACAGCACTTCGGCGGTTGGAACACCCAAGCCATTCCCAACGCAGGCGTCTTGGCCGAATCACGCACTGCTGCCCTGGCGCTGGGTGCAAAGCAGTAAGTCGGCAACAGCCCAACCCTTACCGGCGATGGCCATCGTATTAGCCCCCATGGAGGGCTTGCTGGACTTTGTGCTGCGGGACATCCTGACCCGGGTGGGCGGCATCGATCGCTGCGTCTCGGAGTTCATTCGCGTCACCAACACGCTGTTGCCGGAACGCGCCTTTTTGCGGGTCGTGCCTGAACTGCACAACGGCGGCTGCACCCCGGCAGGCGTGCCCGTTCGGCCCCAGTTATTGGGGTCCGACCCCGCGTGTCTGGCGGACAACGCAGCGCGCGTGGCTGGCATGGGGGCCGATGGCGTGGATTTGAATTTTGGCTGCCCGGCCAAGGTGGTGAACCGCCATGGTGGCGGCGCTGCTTTGCTGCAAGACCCTGAACTGCTGTTCAAAATCGTGCAGGCCGTTCGCGGGGCCGTACCACCGCACCAAATCGTGTCAGCCAAGATGCGCTTAGGGTTTTTGGACGACAGCCGTGCCGAGGAATGTGCGCTGGCGCTGGAAGCGGGCGGTGCCGGCGAAATTGTGGTGCATGCCCGCACCCGTGCGGACGCCTACCGCCCGCCCGCGTACTGGAACCGCATTGCAGACATTGCCGCGGTGGTGCGCACGCCGCTGGTGGCCAATGGTGAAATCTGGTCGGTGCAAGACGCCTTGCGCTGCCGCACGCAATCGGGCTGCCACCAGCTCATGCTGGGGCGCGGCATGGTGAGCTTCCCCGGACTGGCCCACGCCATCCGCCAGGCAGGTTCAGATAAGGCGCTTAAGCACTCCACCCCTTGGGAAGAACTGCACCCCCACATCAAGGCGTTCTGGCAATTGGTGCGCTCCACCCTGGAGCGGCGCCAGCAAGCCGGGCGCTTAAAGCAGTGGCTCAATTTTCTGCGCCACCACTACCCCGAGGCCCAGGTGGCCTACGAGGCGCTCAAAGCCCAAAACGATGTGGCGGTGATTGACGCCTGGGTGGCAGGTCTAATGGATTAGCCCGCAGTCGCCACACACAGCTGGTTTTGTTCCCCCAGACCCGCACTACCCAAACGCATGCGGTCACCAGGCTTGAGGTACCAAGGAGTTGGTTTTTGGCCCATGCCCACGCCCGCAGGGGTGCCGGTGCTGATCACGTCGCCCGGGTTCAGCGTCATGAACTCGCTGATATAGCTGATCAGCTTGGGAATCCCGAAGATCAAATTGGCCGTGGTGCCGTTTTGCACGCGCTGGCCGTTGACTTCCAGCCACAGGCTGAGCGCATGGACATCGCCCAGCTCGTCCGGCGTGACAAGCCACGGACCGATGGGGCAAAAGGTATCGCAGCCTTTGCCTTTGTCCCATTGACCACTGCGCTCGAGCTGGTAGGCCCGCTCCGACAAGTCGTTGACCAGCACGTAGCCCGCCACGTGGTCCAGCGCATTGGCCTCACTCACATAGCTGGCCTTGGTGCCAATGACCACCCCTAGCTCCACCTCCCAGTCGGTTTTGACCGAGCCGCGGGGAATTGTCACCGGGTCATTGGGGCCTGAGAGCGAACTGGTGGCTTTGAGAAAAAGCACCGGCTCTTTGGGCGGTTCCATGCCGCTTTCTTTGGCATGGTCGGCGTAATTCAAACCCACGCAGATGATTTTTCCGATGTCCGCCACCGGGCAGCCAATGCGCGGCGCACCCTCCACCACGGGTAGCGCGTCAAAGTCCAGCGCGCGCAAAGCAGCCAGCGCGCGCGGCGCCAGGTGGGCCGCGTCCAGATCGGCGAACAGCATGGACAAGTCGCGCAAGCGCCCGTCGGTGCCGACAGCACCTGCTTTTTCCTGGCCTTGCGGGCCGTAGCGAAGTAGTTTCATGGTGAACTTTCAGTGAATAAATGATTCCAACGGCTCAGCCCCATTGCCCATCACAAGCGCGCCAGCAGGGTGGCCAGTTCAGCTGCAGAGCGTACCTGCAGTTTGGCATAGACGCGGGCGCGGTAGACCTCGACGGTGCGCATCGACACAGCCAGTTCGTCGGCAATCACTTTGTTCAGCTTGCCCGCCGCGACCCGGTGAAGCACGTCGCGCTCGCGCTGGGTCAAACCAGCCAGCGCGCTCTCCCGGACATTGCCCGTGTGCAGACTCGCTTGCCGCGCGGCATCCAGGGCCATGGCTTCGCGCACCCGTTCGACCAAGGCCGCGTCGCCAAACGGCTTCTCTACAAAATCAAACGCGCCTTTTTTCAGTGCAGCCACGGCCATCCCGATGTCGCCGTGGCCACTGAGGAAGATGACTGGCACATCGGCACCCTGCGCCACCAAGGCGTCGTGCACCTGCAAGCCCGACAGAGGCTCCATGCGCACATCCAACAAGACGCATCCGCGCAAGGGCGGGCCGCTGGCCAGGCGCTGCAAAAAGGGCGTACCACCGTCATAGCCATGCACCGCCAAGCCGTGGGTGGCAAACAAAAACTCCAGCGCCGCGCGCACTGGTGCTTCATCGTCCACCAGGTGGACGGCCGCGTCAGAAGTTTGCTGGGAAAGACTCATGCAGCAGGGGACGCTTGCTTGGCAAGGGGCAAGGTCAACGAAATTTGGGCTCCACCCCACTCACTTGCGCCGGCTTGCAGGCTTCCATGGTGCACTTCAACCACCGAGCGGCAAATCGCCAGCCCCATGCCCATGCCACTGGTTTTGGTGGAATAAAACGGCGCACAAATTTCCTCCACCGTGCGACCTTCCAAGCCTGGGCCGTTGTCCTCCACCGTCAGTCGGACAGCATCAGGACCATAGCGGGCCAGAACCATGCGGATCACGCGATGGGCAGGCTGTCCGGTCGTGGTGTGGTTCGCCAACGCATCGGCGGCATTGCGAACAAGGTTGATCAAGACCTGCTCCATCAGCACCGGGTCGGCATCGACCCAGGGAAGCTCGGCAGGCACAGACCACAGCATCTTTATGTGCAAGTTCGCCAAGTCACGGCGCAGCAGCTCGCAAGCATGGCGCGCCAGCGCGACCAAATCGCAGGGTTCACGCTGGGGCGAGCGTCGGGTGAGAAATTCACGGATGCGGCGCACAATTTTCCCTGCCTCGGCAGCCTGCTCCCCTTGCTGCTGCAGCGCGCTCATGACCGTGGGCGGGACGCTTGGCGACTGCCCTAGCATGCGCTGCAGACCTGAGTTGTAGCCCATGATGGCAGTTAAGGGTTGGTTGAGCTGATGCGCCAGCGCAGACGCTACTTCACCCAGTGTGGTCAAGCGCGCTTGCTGGTCCATGGCCTGGGCCCGGTGAAGCTCACGGGCTTGCAATTGCTTGCGCTCGGTGATGTCAATGATGGAACCCATCCAGCCGGACTGCTGGCCTTGGGCGTCAATCAATGGCGACTCAAACACCATTACGTCGAGCAAGTGCCCGTCACTGTGACGCCACACCGCCTCATAGCCCTCGCGCGGCGCCTGACCCGCAAGGTTGCGCTGGTGGCGCACCATCACTTCTTCAATCGCATTGGGTGGCCAGTAGGGCATCGGCGGGGTCAGACCCACCAAGTCTTTAGCATCGAGCCCCACCATCTCGCAAAACGTGCGGTTGACGTAAAGAATGCGTCCTTGGGCGTCGCGGGCACGCAAGCCCACGAGCGCCGAATCTTCCATCGCCCGCCGCCATCCGGCATCGGTGCGCCATGCCAATTCGGCGGCAGTCATGCGCAGCATCTGGCGACGCAGAAAATAGGTGGCTAACGCCATCAAGGTCAGGAAACCGGCGATCAACACCAGAGGCAAGGTCCGCCAAAAGGGGGTACCAGGCTCACGCAGGTACAGCGCAAGATAGGCACCCGGTAAGCCTCCGCCCACAGCAATTCGGTAGCTCTCCTGCCCCGTCGCCTCGGGCTCCACCGCCAAGTCGTCCACCGATGCCAGCACCTGCTCCGAGGAGTCGATCAACTGCAACTCATATTTGCGTACCAACCACCACGGGGCGCCATTGCGAAGCAATTGGGCTACCGAATAGCGCACGACCAGCAGTCCACCACCCAAGGGCGCGCTCAAGTGCGAGGAAATGCCCGCACCACTGGACTCCGATAGGCCTGGCGGCACCTGGGCAATGATGCGTCGGTTGGCATCGAGCCAAGTTACGCTGATCCAATGTCGGCGCAGTCCTTGGGTTACCTCATGTGCCGCCAATAGGCTTTGCGAGGTCAGCGGCGCCTGCTTCAACTCCGCGACCAATCGGGCGAGCGCATCCTTTTCTGCATCAAGTTCGGCGCGCAACTGGGCTTCTGCACTCAGCGAGTCGGCGATCAAAGTATCGCGGCGCAGCTGCTGCTCCATTTGGTCCGCGCGGTAGGCCCAGAGCAGCACGCCGGCCACAAAGCACAGCGAGGCCACCAGCGGCCACACCCAAAAAGCGACGCCCACCCAGCGCGGTGCAGTAGTCGATGCAGGAGGGGCGTACGGGCTCATGGCCGAAGTCTAGCGGCGCAAAACCGGGGGTTTACCCCTGACTGCCCGCCATTTCATGCATCCATGTGGAAGTCCACAATAGCCGACAAAGCCCCGCTCGCGCACACTGCGCCCCATCATTTTTTCCAACCCGAGGACCCACACCATGAAAAGCATCGCCCGCCGCACCCTGCTCCAAGTCGCCGTATTGGCCGCCACCGCGCTGAGCGTGGGCGTTGCCACGGCACAAACGCCCATCGTCATCAAATTCAGCCATGTGGTGGCGCCCGACACACCCAAGGGCAAAGGCGCGCAGCGCTTTAAAGAACTTGCTGAGCAGCGCACGGGTGGGCGGGTGAAGGTGGAGCTCTACCCCAATAGCCAGCTGTACAAAGACAAAGAAGAGATGGAAGCGCTGCAACTGGGCTCGGTGCAAATGCTGGCACCGTCGCTGGCTAAATTCGGGCCTTTGGGCGTAAAGGAGTTTGAAGTCTTTGACCTGCCGTTCCTGTTCAAAGACGATGCGTCCTTCCGCGGCATCACCGATGGCGCGCTGGGTGCAGATTTGTTCAAAAAACTCGAGCCCAAGGGCATCAAAGGCCTAGCGTATTGGGACAACGGTTTCCACCAAATGAGCGCCAACAAGCCGCTGCACGCGGTGGCGGACTTCAAAGGCATGAAGATGCGCATTCAAAGCTCCAAGGTGCTGGACGCTGAAATGCGTGCGCTGGGTGCGATTCCCCAGGTGATGGCCTTCAGCGAGTTGTACCAGGCGCTGCAAAGCGGTGTGGTCGACGGCACCGAGGGCGTGGCCTCCAACTTCTACACCCAAAAAGTGTACGAAGTGCAAAAACACATGACCATCTCGAACCATGGCCACCTGGCCTATGCGGTGATCGTGAACAAGAAATTCTGGGACGGTTTGCCCGCTGATCTGCGCACCGTGCTGGAGAGCTGTATCAAAGAAGCCACCACTTACGCCAACGCCATTGCATCCACCGAAAACATGCAGGCCATGGACAAAATCAAAGCCAGTGGAAAAACCACGGTCTACACACTCACTGCGGCCGAATCGGCTGAATGGAAAAAAGCCTTGATGCCTGTGCACAAAGAGATGGAATCCCGCGTTGGCAAGGGCACGATTGAAGCCGCCTACAAAGCCGCTGGGTTTGTGCCTGCCAAGTAATACGCCATGTTCAACCGCATCTTGAACCACTTGGAGGAATGGTTAATCACCTTCCTCATCGGCGCCGCTACGCTGGTCATTTTCATGGCTGTGCTGCACCGCTTTTTGTCCGGCATTCCGTATATCCAGGACTACGCCATCCGCCTCAACGTGAGCTGGGCGCAAGAACTGTGCATTTACATGTTTGTGTGGATGGCCAAATTTGGCGCAGCCTACGGCGTGCGCAATGGCACGCACGTCGGCGTGGACGTGGTGGTGCGCAAGCTCAGTCCGGAAAAAGCCAAATGGCTGGTACTTTTTGGCCTGTTAGCGGGTGCCTTGTTCACGGGCACCGTCGGCACGCTCGGCGCGCGCTTTGTGTGGGAAAACGGTTTTCACTTTGCGTTCTTTGAAGGCATGGGTTGGGATGTGGGCGATGTGCCCGAAGGCCCTACCTCGCCCGACCTGGAAGTGCCCACCTGGATTGCCTATTCCTGCGTGCCGCTAGGTTCGTACCTGATGTGCTTCCGGTTCTTGCAGGTGGCCTACGGATTTTTGAAAACCGGTGAAGTGCCCCATGCCAGCCACCATGTGGCCGGTGTCGATGACGACGCGTTGGAAGAACTCCACGTTGCACCCGCAGCAGGAGCCGCCAAATGAATACCCTCATCATCTTTACCTTGTTGGTGGCGCTGATGCTTACCGGCATGCCGATCTCCATTTCGCTGGGTCTCACGGTACTGACCTTTTTGTTCACCCTGACCGATGTGCCCATTGAGTCGGTGGCGCTGAAGCTGTTTACCGGCATTGAGAAGTTCGAAATCATGGCGATTCCGTTCTTCATTCTGGCAGGCAACTTTCTGACCCATGGTGGCGTGGCCAAGCGCATGATCAACTTCTGCACTTCCATGATCGGACACTGGTACGGCGGCATGGGATTGGCAGGCGTGCTGGCATGCGCGTTGTTTGCAGCCATCTCCGGCTCCTCGGTGGCCACGGTGGTTGCGGTGGGCTCCATCATGCTGCCTGCCATGGTCAAGCAAGGCTACCCCAAAGAGTTTGGCGCGGGCGTCATCACTACCTCCGGTGCTTTGGGCATTTTGTTTCCCCCCTCCATCAACCTGGTGATGTATTCCATTGCCACCGCAGGCATGAACGGTGTGGGCCCCAACGGTGAGCCGGTGGGCTCTGCCTCGGTGGGACAGTTGTTCATTGCCGGCATTGTTCCGGGTCTGTGTTTGTCCTTTTTGCTGGGCCTGACCACCTGGTGGCGTGCCAAGAAGTTCGACTACCCCCGCATGCCCAAAGCCACCTGGGCTGAGCGCTACACCGCGTTTCGCGAAAGCATGTGGGGCCTGCTGCTGATCGTGGTCGTCATTGGCGGCATTTACAGCGGCAAGTTCACACCCACCGAGGCTGCGGCCATGGCGGCGGTCTATGCCTTCTTTATCGCGGTGTTTGTCTACAAGGACCTCAAGCTCAGTGATGTGCCCAAATCTTTATTGGGCGCAGCGGCCATGAGTTCGATGTTGCTGTACATCGTCACCAATGCGGTGCTGTTTTCCTTCCTGATGACCTCCGAGCAGATTCCACAAAGCATGGCCGCCTGGATGACGAGCCAGGGCTTTGGCCTGGTCGCATTTCTGCTGTTGGTCAATGTGATCTTGCTGGCCGCAGGCAACTTTATGGACCCCGCAGCCATCGTGCTGATCATGGCGCCCATTCTTTTTCCGGTGGCCGTGAAGATGGGCGTGCATCCGGTGCACTTCGGCATTTTGATGGCGGTCAATATGGAAGTGGGTCTGTGCCATCCGCCAGTGGGTCTGAACCTGTATGTGTCCTCGGGCATTACCAAAATGGGCATTACCGAGCTAACGATTGCGGTCTGGCCTTGGCTGCTGACCATGATTGGCTTTTTGCTTGTCATCACCTTCTGGCCCGGACTCACACTCTGGTTCCCGCGCTTGCTGGGAATGGCGGGGTAGCGGCGGGGACACAGTCACTTGGCGCTAGGATTGCCGGATGGACAGCATCCGCATCGACAAGTGGCTTTGGGCCGCGCGCTTTTACAAAACCCGGTCTTTGGCCACCGACGAGGTGGGCAAGGGCCGGGTTCAAATCGGCCAACAAGACATCAAGCCCTCGCGTGAAGTGCGCATCGGCGACACCGTGGTGCTCTGGCAGGCCAGCATCAAGCGCACTGTGGTCGTCAAAGGCATCAGCGGCACACGTGGATCGGCGCCGGTGGCCCAAACCCTGTACGAGGAAACCGCCCAAAGCATTGCGGACCGGGCCCAGGCCGCCGAGCAACGGCGCTTGCACACCGAACCCGCCCTCGCCATTGCCCATGGCCGCCCCACCAAACGCGACCGCCGAGACCTGCAAAAAGGGCTGAACGCGCGCTGGAGCGCGTCCATGGACGACTAAACCGTCAGGCTACCCAAAGCGGCGATAATCAGGGGTTGCCATGGCGGCAGAAATTCACCCCGGAATTTCCCCCTGAATTTGTGAAAGTTGCTTGATGACTGCCTCCCCCTCCCCCACCCAGCCCGTGGCCATTTCCTCGGTGCAAGACATCGTGGCCGACATGCGCGCCGGAAAAATCGTGATCCTGGTGGACGAAGAAGACCGCGAAAACGAAGGCGATCTGGTACTCGCTGCCGACCATGTGACGCCGGAGGCCATCAACTTCATGGCCCGCTTTGGCCGCGGCCTGATCTGCCTGACCCTCAGCCGCGCGCGCTGCGAGCTGCTCCAGCTCCCCCCCATGACGGCGCGCAATGGCGACAAAAAAGGCACGGCGTTTACCGTGTCCATCGAAGCCGCCGAAGGCGTGACCACCGGCATTTCCGCCGCAGACCGCTCGCGCACGGTGCAGGCCGCTGTGGCACCGGGTGCCGTGCCGTCCGACCTGGTGCAGCCTGGCCATATTTTCCCGCTGCAAGCGGTAGACGGCGGCGTGCTGATGCGCGCCGGCCACACCGAAGCCGGCTGCGACC
The DNA here is from genome assembly GCA_903928635.1 of uncultured beta proteobacterium. Classification (GTDB taxonomy): domain Bacteria; phylum Pseudomonadota; class Gammaproteobacteria; order Burkholderiales; family Burkholderiaceae_C; genus Allorhodoferax. The sequence continues at coordinate 22,269 of CAIYRQ010000219.1, forward strand.
TGGCGGCCATGGCCGGTTGCAGCCCCGCTTCGGTCATTTGCGAGATCATGAAAGACGACGGCACCATGGCCCGGCTGCCCGATTTGCAGCTGTTTGCCGCCGAGCACGGCCTCAAGATCGGCACCATTGCCGACCTCATCGCCTACCGCAGCCAGGTCGATTCGCTGGTCGAGCGCAAAGGCAGCCGCCCCTTCAAAACCGCGTTTGGCGACTTCACCGCCCACATTTTCCAAGACACCACCGGCCACGGCGTGCACTTGGCGCTGGTCAAGGGCGAGTGGGCGGCTGATGAGGTTGTCTCTGCCCGCGTTCACGAGCCACTCTCGGTTCTGGACGCATTGGAGTCTGGCCGCGCCCTGCACTCCTGGAGCCTGGACGCCGCACTGGCCCATGTTGCCCACGAGGGACGAGGCGTCGTGGTGCTGCTCAACTGTGGCGAGACGGGCGAGCAGCTGCTGGCCCAATTTGACGGCACAGCGCGCCCTGCCCACGCGCCCGAGCGCGGCCGCATGGACCTGCGCACCTATGGCGTAGGCGCTCAAATTTTGCGTTTGTGTGGCGTGCAAAAAATGCGTTTGATGGGCAGCCCCCGGCGCATGCCCAGTTTGACCGGCTACGGCTTAGAAACCGTGGGCTACCTCAGCGCGAATGGCGCCTGAGCTTTTCAATTCACCACTCAAAGGAAAACCCATGTTCGGCGCAGACAAAGGCAAAGTAGACGACAGCGACAAGCGCATGGACGGCAAGCAGCTGCGTGTCGGCATCGTGCAGGCACGCTTCAACGCCAGCGTCACCGACGCACTGGCAGCTGCCTGCAAGGCGGAGTTGCTGAGCCTGGGCGTGGCCGAGCGCGACATCCACCACTTCACGGTGCCTGGCGCCCTCGAAGTAGCCACTGCCTTGCAAGCCCTGGCCGAGAAAAACCGCTATGACGCCCTGATTGCACTGGGCTGCATCATTCGCGGCGAGACCTACCACTTTGAGCTGGTGGCCAACGAATCGGGCGCCGCCGTGACCCGCGTGGCCCTGGACAGCCAGATGCCGATTGCCAACGCCATCCTGACCGTGGAAAACATGGAGCAGGCCGTGGCGCGACAAACCGACAAAGGCCGCGACGCCGCCCGTGTGGCCGTTGAAATGGCCAATTTTTTGGAAACTGTGTAATGACCGACGCCCCCGCAGCCAACGCGCGCCCGCCCCGCCAGTCCCGCGTGGGCCTGACCAGCACCGGCGCCCGCAAAGCCGGCAGCAAAAACCCCCGCAGCCGCGCCCGCGAATTTGCACTCCAAGCGCTGTACCAGCGCCTGGTGGGTAAAAACGCTGCCGCCGACATTGACACCTTTACCCGCGACCTGGCGGGCTTCAACAAAGCCGACGCCGCCCACTTTGACGCCCTCTTGCACGGCTGCATAGACCACGCCGATGCGCTGGACGCATTGATCCTGACGCGCCTGGACCGGCCCTTGAGCGAAATCTCGCCGGTGGAACAAGCGGTGATGTGGATTGGCGTGTACGAGATGCAGCACTGCCCCGACGTGCCTTGGCGCGTGGTGCTGAACGAATGCATTGAGCTGGCCAAAGAGTTTGGTGGTACCGACGGCTTCAAGTACGTCAACGCCGTGCTCAACGGCCTGGCGCCCGAACTGCGCGGCCCCGAAGTGCAAGCCGACCGCGCCCACAAGCCCGCTGCCGAATAGCCTTCAACGGCCATGCAAATCTCGCACCGCGCGCAAAACATCGAGCCCTTTTATGTGATGGAAGTGGCCAAGGCCGCGTCCGAGCTGGGTCGCAAGGTGGCACTGAGCGACTCGCCCATGGTGTTTTTGAACATCGGCGAGCCCGATTTCACAGCACCCCCTCTGGTACAAGCCGCCGCCGAGCGCGCCATCCAGCGAGGCAACAGCCAGTACACCCAGGCCACCGGCCTGCCCGAACTGCGCGAACGCATCAGCGCCTGGTACAGCAGCCGGTACCGAGTCAACGTCCCCGCCAGCCGCATCGTGGTCACGGCGGGCGCCTCGGCCGCGCTGCAGTTGGCCTGCCTGGCGCTGATTAACGCGGGCGACGAAGTGCTCATGCCCGACCCCAGCTACCCCTGCAACCGGCATTTTGTAAGCGCTGCCGACGGCCGCGCCGTTCTGCTACCCACCACGGCTGAGCAACGCTTCCAGCTCAGCGCCGATCAGGTGCAAGCGGCCTGGGGCCCCCAGACGCGCGGTGTGCTGCTGGCATCCCCCTCCAACCCCACTGGCAGCTCGATTGACCCGGACGAGTTGCGCCGGATCCATGGCGTGGTGAAGGAACATGGCGGCATCACACTGGTGGACGAGATTTACCTGCCCTTGAGCTACGACGCGCGCTATGGCCAAACGGCACTCGCGTTTGACGAGAACATCATCAGCATCAACAGCTTCAGCAAGTACTTCAACATGACCGGCTGGCGCCTGGGCTGGTTGGTGGTGCCCGAGCCGCTGGTGCCGGTGATTGAGCGGCTGGCACAAAACCTGTTTATTTGCCCTAGCACGATCGCCCAGCACGCTGCGCTGGCCTGCTTTGAGCCCGACAGCATTGCGCTGTATGAAGCCCGCCGCGCCGAGTTCAAAGCCCGGCGCGACTACTTTGTGCCCGCGTTGCAAAACCTGGGCTTGGACGTGCCGGTCATGCCAGATGGCGCGTTTTACGCCTGGGCCGATTGCTCGGCGGTGTGCAAGCGACTGGGCATCAAAGACAGCTGGGACTTCGCGTTTGCCGTCATGCAACAAGCCCACGTGGCCGTCACGCCAGGGCGCGACTTCGGCACCGACCAAACCGCCAAATTTGTGCGCTTTTCGACGGCGAGCTCCATGGAGCAATTGCAAACTGCGATTGCCCGCCTGCAAAAAATGCTGGCCTGAGCCGCAAGCTCCAACTTCTTGAAAACATAGGCCCTTCCCATGAACCAAGACCTGAACATCCTCCAACTCGTGATGCACGCCAGCTTTGTGGTGCAAATTGTGATGGCCCTGCTGATGCTGGTGTCGCTGGCCAGCTGGTCGGCCATTTTTCGCAAGGTGTTTGCCATCAAGCGGGTCAAGGCAGACAACGAAACTTTTGAGAAAGAGTTTTGGTCCGGCGCGAGCTTGAACGAGCTCTACACCGCCGCGTCTGCCAAGGCGCAAAACTCCGGCCCGATGGAGCGCATTTTTGCCAGCGGCATGCGCGAGTTTCAAAAACTGCGTGAACGCCGTGTGAGCGATGTGGGCACGCTGATGGACGGCGCACGCCGCGCCATGCGCGCCAGCTTCCAGCGGGAAATGGACGAGGTGGAAAGCAACCTCTCCTTCCTCGCCTCGGTCGGCTCGGTCTCGCCCTATGTGGGTTTGTTTGGCACGGTGTGGGGCATCATGCATGCGTTTACCGGCTTGGCGTCGTTGCAGCAGGTCACGCTGGCTACCGTGGCACCCGGCATTGCCGAGGCTCTGGTGGCCACCGCCATCGGCTTGTTTGCCGCCATTCCTGCGGTGATTGCCTACAACCGCTTTGCCCGTGACCTGGACCGCATCGCCATCCAGCACGAAACATTTATTGAAGAGTTCTCCAACATCTTGCAACGCAATGTGAGTGCCCAAGCCAGCCCGGCTGCGCCGCGTTGAGCTGACTGAAGCGCCTCCCTCTTGCAACCACTTAGGAGCCCGATATGCCCGCAGTGAGTTCCCGCGGTCGCGGCCGACGCACCATGAGCGAGCCCAATATGGTGCCGTTCATTGACGTGATGCTGGTGCTGCTGATCATCTTCATGGTCACCGCACCACTCATCACGCCCAGCATGATCGACCTGCCCAGCATGGGCAAAGCGGCCAAGCAGCCCGACATGGTGGTGCAAATCGTGGTCGGCAAAGACGACCAACTTGAGCTGCGCGCCCAGGAGAAAAACACACCCGTGACCCTGAACGCGCTGGCAGGCGCCGTGCGCCGCGCCCAAACCCGCGCCGACGGCAGCGCGGCCGAGCGGCCTGCAGTGGTCATCAGCGCCGACAAAGCCGTGCGCTACGAGAGCGTGGTCAAGGTGATGGACACCTTGCAGCGCGCAGGCATTGAACGCGTCGGCCTGTCCGTCCAACTGGCCAACTAGCACGCCCCATGTCCACGGCTCTCGCCCGCGACGCCTTCATGCCGCCTCCCACGCCGGGCCTGGGTCGGGCGGTAACGATGGCGCTGTTTGCCCACGCCTTGCTGGTGCTGGCGCTTTCGTTTGGGGTGCAATGGCGTCAGAGCGCGCCCGAACCCGTGACCTTTGCCGCCGAGCTGTGGGCGCAAGTGCCCACCGAGGCTGCACCGCGCGCGCCCGAGCCTGTGCCGGTGGAAACGCAAGTCGAGACGCCCATCGAACCGCCACCCACACCTGCCCCGCAACCCAAGCCCGCACCCAAACCCACGCCACCGCCGCCCGCTGCCGAGCAGCCGCCCAAAGCAGTGGACATTGTTCTTGAAAAGAAAAAAGCCCAGCAAGAGGCCAAGAAAAAACAAGAGCTGGAACAAGCCAAGGCCAAAGCCGCCCAGGAAAAAGACAAGGCCGCGAAGCTGAAAGAAGACAAGCAAAAAGAAGAAAAGCAGAAGGCTGAAAAACGCCTGAAAGAAGAAAAAGCCGCCGAAGCCCAGCGCAAAAAAGAGGCACAGCAGGCCGCTGAAGAGGCTGCACAAAGCGAGCAGCGCCGCAAAGAGGCCAAAGAGCGTGCATTGCGCCTGGCCGGTGCCGCTGTGGGCAATGGCGACGACAACTCCAAAGGCAGCGCTGCCCAAAGTGCCGCACCCTCGGCCAGCTATGGCGCCAAAGTGGCCGCAGAGATTCGCCGCAACATCACCCAGCTCAAAGAAATTGCGGGCAACCCGTCGGTGGAATACGACGTGTACACCGACGCCACCGGCAATGTGCTGAGCGCCAAACTGCGCAAAAAGAGCGGCGACCCGTATTGGGACGAGACGGCGTACAACGCCATCCTCAAAACCGCCAAGCTGCCCCGCGACGAGAACGGCCGCGTGCCCTCGCCCATGACCATCGTTCTGGAGCCCAAGCCCCGCTGAACGAAAAACGCGAAGCGCCTACTTGGCTTTTCGGGGGTGAAAAACCAGGGGCTGCGCCTTCGCTGTCAGTACCCCACCGGTAATCGCAGGCGGCGCTTTCTCGCAGCTCGAGCAGCCAGAGCCTGCGCTGGCCGTGGATGCGGCTATCAAAAGACCACGCAACGCTGTAGGCAAGGGCAAGCGCAACAACTGTTTGGCACAGGCCGCGCGCAGCAGCTGCGGCATCAGGGTCCAAGCGGCATAGGCAAAGCTCGCTGCCACCAGCACTACCACTGCAAAGGTTTGGAAGTTCATGACATGCATCCTGTTGTTATCCGCCCAGCCACAGCGTGACGCGGTAGGTCACAAAAGACGCCGCATAGGCCAGGCCAAACAAATAGGCCGCCATCACCGCCGGGTAGCGCCAGGAATTGGTCTCGCGACGCACCACAGCGAGCGTTGACAAACACTGCGGCGCAAACACAAACCAGGCCAGCAGCGAGTAGGCTGTGGCCAGCGACCAGCCTTGGGCAATGACGGGCGACAAGGCATCGGCCACGCCACTGTCGGCCGCGGAGAGCGAATACACCGTTCCCAAAGCGCCCACCGCCACTTCACGCGCGGCCATGCCGGGCACCAGGGCGATGGAGATTTGCCAGTTAAAGCCAATGGGCGCAAACACATATTGCAGCGCATGGCCCAGCATGCCGGCCACGCTGTATTGGATGGCCGGGCCTTGAGAAATGTCCCAGCC
>CAIYRQ010000220.1 GCA_903928635.1 uncultured beta proteobacterium
AAACCGCCGCCGGGGTGCCGCTGCAGTGCGACGAGCCGGCCGACTTCATGACCTTCCGCATCGGTCTCTTCGGTCTGGAAAAACTGCACAACGTGGAGCGCAGCGTGGGCCATTTGGCTGCGGCCTTGGACCAGATGGGAATGGTTGCCTCCTAAGGCCGCACGCCCTGCAATGTGCGTCAATTGTGGGGCGCCTTCACCAAGACGGTGCGTAGAACCATGTCGACGATTAGAGCTTCGGCGGCCGCAAAGTCCGCCTCGTCCAACACCTTTTTCCCCAGCACCAGGCTGATTTGGCTTGCCCAGTCGGCGTAGACCTGGGTCGACGCCCAAAGCAAGACCATCAAATGGCGACCGTCTAAGGCGCGGCACAGGCCCAGTTCGGCCCAGCGGTTGAAAATGGCCACGTCGGCCTGCACTGCCGGAATCACACGTTCGGCAATCTCTGCAGAAAATATTGGCGCGCCTGAGACCACTTCGTTGGCATAGACGCGCGAATCGTCCGGGTGTTCGCGGGAGAAGCGTAGCTTGCCCGCTATGTATTCACGCAGCGCCTGCTCAGGATCGTCTTGGCGCTGGCTCAGGGAGTCCATATAGGACAGCCAAACATCCAGCACGCCATGCAATACCCGCCGGTAAAGCTCTTCTTTACTCGGGAAGTAGTACAGCAGGTTTTGCTTGGAGGCGCCGACTTCGCGCGCAATATGGTCCAGTGAGACGCCGCCAAACCCGCGTTGCGCAAACAAACGCTTGGCGGCCGTCAGGATGTCCGCTTCCAACAGCTTGCGAGCCTGGCTGACTTTGACGGATCTCGGCGGGGCCGGATTTTTCATTTTTCTGGTATGCCTATTGCTTAGTCAATGTCTAGGGTTTTTACCAATTGGTAAAACAATTATTGCAGGATTAAATTTATCGAGCAACCGGGATAGTGCTGCCCACCTAAGCGCACACCGCAACGACAAGCCATTTTGATGCCACCTAAGCGATTGGAAACCACACCATGCAAGCAGACGAAATGACGTCCGGGGTTCATGCCGGTCGCCTGTCTCCGGAGCAATACAGCCGGAATTTTTGCGATGCGCATCCACCACTGAATTTGGCTCAAGCCAAGATTGAGGCCGATCGTTGCTATTACTGCTTCGATGCGCCATGTCAAACGGCCTGTCCCACTGGCATTGATGTGCCCAGCTTTATCCGGCGCATTGCCGACGACAACCCCCGGGGGGCGGCGCGCGCCATTTTGGAGTCCAACCCATTAGGGGGCATGTGCGCCAGGGTCTGCCCCACCGAGGTGCTTTGCGAGCAGGCCTGTGTTCGCAACACCCACGAAGACAAACCTGTCGAGATTGGGCTGTTGCAACGGTACGCCACGGACCACTTGTTCGCCCACCCGGGTGCACCCTTGTTTTCGCGTGCACCTGCCACTGGGCGCCGTGTCGCTGTGGTGGGTGCCGGACCAGCCGGTTTGGCATGCGCCCACGGCTTGGCTCGTCAAGGCCACAGTGTTGTGTTGATGGATCCACACGACAAACTGGGGGGCTTGAATGAATACGGACTTGCCACCTACAAAACCACGGGCGACTTTGCCCAAAAAGAGGTGGCGTGGTTGCTGTCGATTGGCGGTATTGAAGTGCGGCAGGGCATTGCACTTGGGCGCGAGATGCAGCTTCAGGAATTGACACAAGACTATGACGCTGTCTTTTTGGGCCTGGGGCTTGCAGGCGTGAACACCATCGGCATTCCCGAACCTGAGGTCACTGGTTTGCGCAATGCTGTCGAATTTATCGCGGAATTGCGGCAAGCCAAGGATCCGTCGCTCGTGCCGGTTGGGCACAAGGTTGTGGTCATCGGCGGCGGCATGACCGCCGTGGACGCCGCCGTACAGGCCAAGAAACTAGGTGCCCAATCGGTGAACATGGTGTACCGCCGCGGCGTGCATGACATGGGCGCCTCGCACCACGAACAGGCGTGGGCACTGGAAAATGGAGTACACATCCATCACTGGGCCAGCCCCACGCGTCTATTGGCCAAGGATGGACACATCAGCGGCGTTGAATTTGCCCAGATGCACATGGCTGATGGTCGCCTGAGCGCGACCGGAGAATCATTTGTGCTGGAAGCCGATATGGTGCTCAAGGCCATCGGCCAAAGCCTGGTGGCACAGCCACTGGGCAGTGCGCTAGAGCTCAAAGGCGGACGCATCGTGACCGACGCAGATGGCAAAACATCGCACCATAAAGTGTGGGCAGGCGGAGACTGCCGTTTCGGCGGACGGGATCTGACGGTTGAGGCCGTGGAGCACGGCAAATTGGCGGCGCAATCGATCCACGCTGCTCTTCGAGCTTAACCACCGCGAAAGTACTCTTATGGCCAACTTGCAATCTACCTTCGCTGGCATTCACAGCCCCAATCCGTTCTGGCTGGCGTCCGCCCCCCCCACTGACAAGGCCTACAACGTGAACCGCGCGTTTGAAGCTGGCTGGGGCGGCGTAGTCTGGAAGACGCTGGGAGAGGCCGGGCCGCCCGTTGTCAATGTGAGCGGGCCACGCTACGGCGCACTGCTGACGCCGGACCGCCGGCTGATGGGGCTCAACAACATTGAGCTCATCACCGACCGGGACCTTGAGATCAACCTCCGTGAAATTGCCGAGGTCAAACGCCTCTGGCCCGACCGTGCAATGGTGGTCTCTTTAATGGTGCCATGCGAAGAAGAGTCTTGGAAAGCCATCCTGCCACGCGTGGAAGACACCGGCGCGGACGGTATCGAACTCAACTTTGGCTGCCCGCACGGCATGAGCGAACGCGGCATGGGGGCAGCCGTGGGCCAGGTGCCGGAGTACATCGAAATGGTGACGGCCTGGTGCAAGAAGTACAGCAAGCTGCCGGTCATCGTCAAACTCACTCCCAACATCACGGACATCCGGCATCCGGCGCGCGCTGCCAAAAAGGGCGGGGCAGACGCGGTATCGCTGATCAATACGATCAATTCCATCATCGGCGTGGACCCATATTCGCTGACCATGAGCCCTTCTACCGGTGGCAAGGGCTCTCACGGTGGCTATTGCGGTCCGGCAGTCAAACCGATCGCGCTGAACATGGTGGCTGAGATTGCGCGCGATGTTCAAACTGCGGGCATCCCCATTTCAGGTATCGGAGGCGTGGGCAATTGGCGCGACGCAGTGGACTACCTGGCGCTGGGCGCGGGCAATGTGCAAGTGTGTACAGCAGCCATGGTGTACGGATTCAAAATCGTGCAGGAGATGGCAGACGGCCTGTCAAACTACATGGACGAGATGGGTTTTTCCGCGGTTAGCGACATTGTCGGCAAGGCGCTGCCTACAGTGTCCGACTGGCGCTATCTGAATCTGAACCACATCAGCAAAGCAGTGATTAACCAAGACAGCTGCATCCAGTGCGGCCGCTGTCATATCGCCTGTGAGGACACCTCGCACCAAGCCATTACCGCCACCAAAGACGGCAAGCGCCACTTTGAGGTGAAAAACGATGAATGCGTCGGTTGCAACCTGTGCGTAAACGTTTGCCCCGTGGCGGATTGCATCACGATGCAGGACCTGAAGCCAGGCGACATTGACGAACGCACCGGCAAGTCCGTCCAAGCCGAGCACGGAGACTGGACCAGCCACCCCAACAATCCCATGCGGGCCAGCGCCTAGGTTCACAATTGCTCAGCGCTTGCCTTAATCGTTAACTGATACTGAAGGACGTTTATGACCACTCTCTTGATTCGTGGCGGCACCGTGGTGAACGCCGACCGGGCTTTTAAAGCCGATGTTCTGACTCACGACGGAAAAATTACTGCGGTGGGTGAAAACTTGGCGGCACCCGCCGGCGCCACCGTCGTGGACGCAGGTGGCCAGTACGTGATGCCCGGCGGCATTGACCCGCACACCCATATGCAGCTGCCGTTCATGGGCACGACAACCATGGATGACTTTTACACGGGCACTGCCGCTGGCCTGGCGGGCGGCAACACAACCATCATCGACTTCGTGATTCCCAACCCACAGCAAAGCCTGATGGAGGCTTACCACACATGGCGCGGCTGGGCGGAAAAGTCCGCGGGTGACTACAGCTTTCACGTAGCCGTTACCTGGTGGAGTGAGCAGGTACGTCAGGAAATGGGCACATTGGTCCAAACCGAGGGTGTAAACAGTTTCAAACACTTCATGGCCTACAAAAACGCCATCATGTGCGACGACGAAACGCTGGTGAACAGTTTCAAGCGCGCGCTGGAGCTGGGTGCTATGCCTACCGTTCATGCCGAAAACGGTGAGTTGGTGTACCTGCTGCAAAAGCAGGTGGCGGAAATGGGCATTACCGGCCCCGAAGGCCATCCGCTGTCGCGTCCTCCCATGGTCGAAGGTGAAGCTGCCAACCGCGCAATTGCTATCGCGGAAGTTTTGAATGTTCCGATATATGTGGTGCACGTGAGCTGCATTGAAGCGGCAGATGCGATTGCCCGCGCCCGCGCGCGCGGTCAGCGCGTCTATGGTGAGGTGCTTGCCGGCCATCTGGTAGTCGATGACAGCGTCTATCGCCATCCCGACTTTGCAACCGCTGCCGCACATGTCATGAGCCCGCCCTTTCGCGGAAAAGAAAACCAAGAGCATTTGTGGCGCGGCCTTCAAAGCGGCAATCTGCATACCACGGCAACCGACCACTGCACCTTTTGTGCGGCCCAAAAAGCTGTGGGCAAGGACGACTTTTCCAAAATTCCGAACGGTACCGGCGGGGTCGAGGAACGCTTGGCGGTGATTTGGGACGCTGGCGTCAACACCGGGCGCCTGACACCCTCTGAATTTGTGGCGATCACTTCGGCGAATACGGCCAAACTCTTCAACATTTACCCGCAAAAAGGCAGTGTTTCTGTGGGCGCAGATGCCGACTTGGTGGTTTGGGATCCGCAAGGCACCAAGACATTGTCGGCAGCTACACAGCACAGCAAAGGTGACTTCAATATTTTTGAAGGTCGTACCGTGCGTGGTATTCCCAGCCACACGGTAAGCCGGGGTGAGTTGGTGTACGTGCAAGGGGATTTGCGTGCAGTGCGCGGGGCCGGTCAATATGTAAAGCGCCCGGCGTTCAGTGCGAATTTCGAGGCGTCACGCTTGCGAGCCGAGGCCTTGAAGCCCACCGCTGTGGGCCGGTGAGATCTGTGTCTACGTCTACATTTTGAGGAAGCCATCATGACCGCAGCCACCACAGTCGATATCTCCACCATCCGAGTGAATGGTGAGCGCCTTTGGGCATCACTCATGGAGTTGGCCCAAATTGGTGCGACCGTCAAAGGCGGAGTCTGCAGACTCACCTTGACCGATCTGGACAAACAAGGGCGTGACCTTGTTACCCGCTGGGCCCGCGAAGCGGGCATGACCGTGACCATTGACAAGATCGGTAATGGTTTCATGCGCCGCGCAGGGCGCAACAACAGCCTGCCGCCGATCATGACTGGCAGCCACATCGACACACAACCCACCGGTGGAAAGTTCGATGGCAACTACGGAGTACTGGCCGGACTTGAGGTGGTGCGCACACTCAATGATTTGGGCATTGAAACCGAGGCGCCGATTGAGGTTGCGTTCTGGACCAACGAGGAAGGCTCCCGTTTTGTGCCCGTGATGATGGGGTCCGGCGTTTTTGCCAAGGCCTTTACGCTTGAGCATGCCTATGCCGCAACGGACACCG
>CAIYRQ010000221.1 GCA_903928635.1 uncultured beta proteobacterium
ACGCTTGGCAACGTCAACGACTCCGTGGCCACGCTCAGTTACTTGGCGCACCGCTTCAGCCTTGAATTCGGCCGGGTATCTCACTCTCTTCATGACTATCACTCCAGTTCAATTTAGACCTTAACAAGTGTCTATTGAAACTGGTGACGTCCAAAGTGTCTATTGAAACGGGTGACGTCCAGCCAAGGTTTTTGATGTTGTAAGCGAGGCACAAATAGCCTATCAAGATCTTGTTAGTATGGCCAGCCTTGCTACTGAAAGCGCTCGATCAATTCAAGAAAGAGCAGCGCACGCTCAAGCGAAAAATCACAATATTTCATGGCTAGAGCTTGAGCTAGAAGCTGGTAAAGACATTACCGCGCATATGGCGATGTCGGTCTGCGGTCTGGCTGCACGAATGGAAAGAGACGAGCAAGCCTACCTGCATGCCTTCTCATTGCTTCGAGCAGCGTTAAGCGCGGACTTTAACCGTGGCTGGCTGGCAATGTTTCGCAGCATATGGTCAACCGAAGGTGGTGTCACGCTGGTGAAGCTGAAAGAGGTTGAGCCAAAATTTAGGCTTGAAGCTCTCCCACCTTTACCGAAGGTGCTGGCAGAGGCGGTCGCCACGTTGCGTGACGGCTAATTTCATCGCAACCGCCCGCACATTTGTAGCTAACCTGAAGGGACAACCCGGTCTACGCTGCCCCTCAGGCTCAGAATCCACCCACTGGCCTCCCTTAATGCAGCCTTGGCCAAGCGTCAAGATAATTGACGCTTGCGCACCAACCCAGCCCGCAAATGAGCCAGTGCGAGTAGCACACCAAAAGGTTAGCTACATCTTCATCAAAAACATTGGGGAGCGAATGGGCCTAGGAAGGCAGCGCCCGTGAACAGTCTTAGAAAGAGCCCTAAAAGAAAAACCCATTGCACTAAAGAGTTCAATGGGCTCATCCTGAGCATGTCTTGGTCGGGGTGAGAGGATTCGAACCTCCGGTCTCTACGTCCCGAACGTAGCGCTTTACCAGACTAAGCTACACCCCGCGGTGCATTTGGTGAGAACAAGGCGCTGTGAGCGCGCCTTGCTTTTCGGAAGGGATAAATTCTACCAACTGCACGGGGGCTGCGTTGCATCCTGAGAGTCGATTAGCTCACCGGCGGTTTGGGTGGCGGGGGCATGGGGCGAAGGGGTTGATCGCAACCTGTGCCGGTCCGGGGCCAGTGGCAAATCATTGGCCAGTCCGCCAGGTCCGTACCAGCGCTTGGGGTCGCTGTTGCGGCTGGCATAAAAGCTGACTACATCTCGCAGATTCTTGAAGAATCCGTTGTGCATAAAGGTCTGGCGCTGTGCCACGCCGCGTCAAGCTCGCCTTTCGGCTGGATGCGGACGAATGGCAAGGCCAGCGCCGGGTGCGGTTTTTGGTGGAAGGTGCGCAGGAGTAAACAGACTCAGCGCGCCACTGTGGGGCTGCCCGGGGGAGCCGTGCGGTCGTCGGTCAGGGTTTGCAAGAAGCTGACCAGATCGGCAACGTTTCCCGCACTGAGCAAAGGCGCTGAGCCAGGCTGCTGACCGAACGGCGCCGTGTTGAGGACGTTGTTGCGGTAGGCGACAGGCAGGTCGTTGAACTTTTGCACCACGCCGTTGACGGTGGGGTACCAACGCCCCGGGTCGATGTCGCGGGTGGCGTAAAAACCCACAGCATCGTTCAACGTGCTGACGCTGGCGTTGTGAAAGTACGGCGCGGTCAACGCGATGTTGCGCAAGGTCGGTACTTTGAACTGGCCGCACAACTCGGTACGTGCGCTCAAATCGGTTCGCTTGGGACCGCACAAACCCATGTCAAAGAAGGTGGCGTCCGCATTCTTTTGAATTTGCATGTTGCGCGGCAAGCCCAAAGCGGCATAGCTGAAATTAGTGAAGACTGGACGCTCACCATTGGGTCCGTTGCGACTGGTGTGGCAGCTGGCGCAATTGCCTTGTGTGGGGCTGTTGAAAATCGCCAATCCGCGTTGTTCAGCTGCTGTGAAGGTTGCGGTACCGTCAGCCACTTTGTCGAACTTGCTGTTGAACAGCAAATAGTCGGTATCCAGTTCTTGGTAGGTCTGAAAAGCGGTTTGCAATTTTTCAAAAATTTGCTGGTCCGTGGCCGCAGCGGGCACATTGAACTGGCTCACAAAATCATTGAAATACGACAAGCCTCTCACTCTCCGCGCCACGGCAGCGACATCGGCATTGGCCATTTCGGCGCTGTCCAAGAGCGGTCCTGCCGCTTGCTCGGCGCGGCTATTGGCGCGCCCGTCCCAAGTGAAACCCCCAAAGGGCAAGCCATTGGCATCTAAACGAAAAGCGCTGTTACTGGCCAAGTACATCAGGCTGGGGCTGCTGCGAAAGCCTTGCTGGTCCATGTTCACGCCGCCGATGGGCAAGGTGGTGCCGGTGGCATCGGCATGGGCGTTGTCATCGGTGTGGCAGCTGGCGCAGGCCAACTGGCCACTGGCCGACAAGGCTTTTTCGGCAAACAAGGCCTGCGCCACGCTCAGTGGGGTCGGCGGCGCTGGGGTCTGTGTATTGGCAGTCGCACCACCACCGCACGCTGTGAGGTAGCCCAGTAGCGTGAAGGTCGCCAAGAGTTTGGAAAATACACTGAATGTCAAATTAATTCCCCTTTGCAACTGTGAATGATTCGACAGTGCAAAGCATGTCGGGACCGCCAGCGAGGCAGCCATGGCGTATGTTTTTGTTGTTTTCACAATAGTTCTCCTGGTGAGCGTTTGACTTATGGGCCGGACTGCGGAGGGGGTGGGGTGACTTTGCGAAGTTGGTTTTGCCCGGCAATGACTTGGTACTCCACGTCAACATGGATGTGTCCACTGCGCAGAGCGTTCAGATCATTGGGCAATGGCGGCAACAGTGAGCCACCAAACAGCACCAAGGGGGTTGGACTGGACTGACCGTCAAAAAGCACAGAGACGCTCTTCCCATCCGAAGCAATGCTTTGTAAATAGCCACCTTGGCGTATGACCGTGGCGTCCGGCACTGTGCTCAAGCAGTTGATGGTGGTTGCCACGGGTGTGCTGCCCGGGGGGCCACGCAGCGCATGCACTTCCAACGCCACCATGGGTCCACTTCGAGGGCAATTCGGGCTCATCACGGTGGATCCAACGATGAGCACTGTGGCCTCTCGCAAGGTCAGGCTTTGAGCGGTGGCGTCCCAGGGGACGGCCCCTTTGAGTACGATTTCGCCGCCCAAGTCTTGGGCCGTACCGCGGATGCGAAGGGCGGTGGCCGTCCATACACCGTTTTGCAGCGTAGCCTCTAGGAGCAGTGGCGCTGGATTGGCGGGTAGCTGTCCTTGCAAGTTTGCGGGAATCGTGATGAGCCTGCCCTGTGCCCGCAGCTGACCATTGGTAAGGTCGGATGCCGCGGCCATGCCCTCCAGGCGAAGCAGCTGTGCGCCTGCCGGCACGGGCGCAGCATCCTTGATACGAGTGACTCGCAGGGTTTGTGGCGGATTGGCCCATTGGCTTAACCAGGCAGTCACCTGCGTGCCGACCGTAAACACGAGCGACGGATCGGTCTCCAGCACCGTTGCGCTGCCATTGAGCGTCAGAAGTCCGGGGCCAGTGACCGAGGTCACCTGACCGCTGATTAGAAGCGTATAGGAGCCCGACACCTTTTCGATTCGCGATGCCACCAGCACAGGGAGTCCTTTGCTTGCGTCCTGCGACCACACACCGTGGACTTCCAGCGCATCACCCTGGGCAATGCTGCCAATGTCGTCATAGCCGTCCAAAACAGTGGCCGTGCCCGCGGTATTGCTGACCGATACCACCCGCACCCACTGCCCCATGACTTGAAGGTAAGCGCTGCCCGCGTCCAATCGGGTGACGGGGCCGCGCAGTTGGGGCAATATGTCAATCGTGTTGGCCACGCCGTCTTTGCTTTGGCTGATACGTACCTGCTGGCCGAGCTTGGCCGCGCTCAATGTTTGTGTGCCTGTGGCGTCTTCGAATTGGCTGACTGCGCTGCTGTCGTCGTATTCCACACCGTTGACAATCACACTGCCAAAGCCCGAGACAGACCCTTCGGCAATACCGCTGCCCCCGCTACCTACGCCTGAAAGGGAAGTGCCGCCGCCGCAGGCCAGCAAAAACATGGCGGCTAGCGCCACGGTGAACAGTCGCAGGATCTGTGTTGGATGGGTAAAAGTGATGCTCATGACTGATTGACTCCGGTGTCTTCGGACTTGAATTCGGGGGCTGCGAAAGTGAAAAGGCCCAGGCGAAAGCGCTGCGGCTGCGGGTGGTTGACATCGCGCTCACACAGGGGAACGGCCCTGGCCATCACCGCTTGCAGCACGTGGGCCCACAAAGCGTTGGCCATTAAATTGAGTTCCTGGACCGACTCGGCACTCAGCCCATCGGCGAAAACACTTTGCTCTAAGAACTTTGGACCTGTCGCGCCACTGAGGTTGTGCACCCCCGCGGCCAAGTGATCGGCCACCGAGCCGGCTAACAGTTCTCGCGACTCTTTTTGCTTGGCGTCCGGCACAAAGGCTTCGCGCAAAAGTTGCACCTGCCCGTCCACTTCGCGCGCCACCCCTAAACGCTGCATTTCCTGTAACACGGCGCGAGGGTGAAAGTCTGTGGATACTGCGCGGGCCAGCGCCTCAAAAGAAGGGGCTTCCCCGCTGAAGGGAATGCAGTCGCCCATGTCATTCAGGCTTAACCACCGCGTCACCACTTGGTTAGCTGCACTCGGCTTGCCCCAACTAGAGCCATCTTCCTTAACGCGGGCCATCGCGGCATGAGACGCCTCGCGAAAGGCGCGAACGTCTTTGCGATGCAAGCCGGACAGAAGGCTGACGGCGGAATCACTGTCGCGTTGGCCGTTGCGTTCCAGCTCCAAGCGAGCTTGGGCTAAGAAAACGGGCTTGAGCGCTTGGGTGAATTCAGCATATCCGACGCCCGAGCGCAACATCCACAGGACCAAGGGCTCGGCAATTGCCAGGGCCTCGTCCAACACGCCTCGGTTCGGTTGGGGGGGAGTAGGCGGAAGGTTCATGACGCCCATTAAATGGGAAATTTTCCCATATAAATAAATTATTGGAATTTCTTGTTTTTTCCTTTGTGGTTGAAGGCAAAAAGACGCCTATCGAAAAACGCAAATTGCGTATTTCAAGCATTTTTAATTGGTTAAACTGATGTGAATCAAGGCGCCGTGTGTTGCAGGCACGACCGTCGACGCGGAAACGCTCCACCCCGACACTGAACCGACCTTATGAGTAACCACCACCACAGCAACGCTTCCACTGGAGCCACTGCGGCCCTCATCATTGGCGCATTGGGCGTCGTTTTTGGCGACATCGGAACCTCTCCCTTGTATGCACTGAAAGTATCGGTAGAGGCGGCGGGCGCCAAAGGCGGCCCCGAAATCATGCAGGCGGTGTTTGGTATCTTGTCGCTCATCACCTGGGCTTTGATTTTGGTGGTCACGATCAAGTACGTGTTCATCATCATGCGCGCAGACAACCGGGGCGAGGGCGGAATTTTTGCGCTCACCGCCCTGGTACTGCAGCATCTGAAAAAGGATTCAGCTTTTCGCTGGCCGGTGACGATTGCCGGCGCTTTGGGCGCTGCGCTGTTTTTTGGTGACAGCATGATCACACCGGCCATCTCGGTCCTGAGCGCGGTGGAGGGTTTGAAAGTGCTCTCTCCTGATTTAGACAAGTACGTGGTCGTGATCTCGCTGGCGCTGATCACCGGATTGTTTGCAGTTGAGCGGTTTGGCACTGCGGTCATCGGTAAAGTGTTCGGCCCCGTGATGCTGGTATGGTTTCTTTCCCTGGGACTCATTGGGTTGGCAGAGGTGGTCAACGCACCCGGCATCTTTGCGGCGATGAATCCCTTGATTGGCATTGCGTTTTTGACGGCGCACACGGGCGTGGCTGTGGCAATCTTTGGCTCCGTGGTGCTGGCCGTGACAGGTGGGGAAGCGCTGTACGCCGACATGGGCCACTTTGGACGTGGGCCGATCCAAAAAGCCTGGCTGTTTTTCGCTATGCCGTGCCTGTTGCTGAATTATTTTGGGCAAGGCGCATTGTTGTTGCGTGACCCCAGCGCCCTGGACAATCCATTTTTTCGCATGGCGCCCGGCTGGGCCCTGATTCCCCTGCTGTTCCTGGCCGCGATGGCGACCATTATTGCGTCGCAAGCGGTGATTTCAGGCGCTTTTTCGATCACCACGCAGGCGGTGCAGCTGGGCTTTATTCCCCGGATTTTGGTCAAACATACCTCCGCCGAAGAAATCGGTCAGGTGTATGTCTCCAAAGTAAATATGTTCTTGTTGCTCGGCGTGGTCGTCTTGGTGTTGGGCTTTCGCACTTCTGAGAATTTGGCGTCGGCTTACGGCGTTTCGGTCACCGGGGCGATGGCGATTGACACGATCTTGGCGTCTTACTTCATGATTTTTGTCAAAGGCTGGAGCAAGGCGCTGTTTATTCCATTGTTTGCAGTGTTGTTCGGCCTGGATTGCGTGTTTTTGGGCACCAATTTGTTCAAGTTCTTCGATGGTGGTTGGCTGCCGGTCAGTGTCGCCGGGACCCTGTTGGCGATGATGATCTGTTGGATCACCGGTCGCGAGCGCTTGCTCAAAGCCCGTTGGGCCAACTCGATTCCTTTGGAGGAATTTTTGGACACCTTGGACAAGAGCGAGCCACACCGGGTTAAGGGCACGGCCATTTTTATGGTGCCACACAGCCACATCGCGCCTGTGTCGTTGCTGCACAACCTGAAGCACAACCAAGTGCTGCACCAGCGCGTCATTTTGATGAACGTCGAAACCGCGAACATGCCCTTTGTGCCCGACGAAGAGCGCATCACCATCGAACATTTGCGCCACAACTTCCACTCGGTCAGCGTGCGCCATGGTTACATGGAAGAGCCGCACATCTTGCGCGCAGTGGCTTTGCTGCGCGCCCGCGAGTTCCACTTCAGCTTGATGGAGATTTCGTTCTTTGTGGGCAAAGAGCGGGTAGTGGCCAAGGAAAGCTCAGCGTTATTGATGGCGCCGTTTATTTACTTGCATCGCACCATGCAAAGTGCCACTGAGTATTTCAAGATCCCCTACGACCACGCCATTGAGATTGGCGGACACGTAGAAATTTAAACGGCGTCCGGTTTACTTGTTGCGTGCCAGAGACCCGCTGGCCAGCGCAACCAGTGTGTCGGTATGCGGGCCCGGCGGCAGCAATCGGGCAAGTGCCAATGCCCGCTCAATTTCCCGTGCGGCGGCCTGCATGGCGCTTTCCAGGCCGCCGGTGCGTCGCACTATGCCGGCTACTGTCTCGAGTTGGCTGGCGTCGCCTTTTTCAATGGCTGCGCGCACGACGTTGGCTTCGTCGGCGGTGCCGTGCTGCATGGCCAAAATTAAGGGCAGGGTGGCTTTGCCTTCGCGCAGATCGTCACCTAAGTTTTTTCCCATGACGCTGGCGTCCCCGGTGTAGTCCAGCACATCGTCAATCACCTGAAACGCTGTGCCTAGCGCCTGGCCGAATTCGGCGCATACAGCTTCCTGCGCGCTGGATGCGCCCGACAAAATGGCGCCCACTTGCGCGCTGGCCTCAAACAACTTAGACGTTTTGGAGCGAATCACCTGCAAATAGCCGTCTTCGCTCAGATCAGCGTTGTGCATGTTCATCAACTGCAAGACTTCGCCTTCGGCAATCACATTGGTGGCGTCTGCCAGCACTTTCATGATGCGCATGTCTTGCACTTCCACCATCATCTGAAAAGCGCGGGAGTACAAAAAATCGCCGATCAACACACTGGCCGGGTTGCCAAACTTGGCATTGGCGGTGGGCAGTCCCCGGCGCAAAGTGGATTCATCAACCACGTCGTCATGCAGCAAAGTAGCCGTGTGAATGAACTCCACCACAGCCGCCATATTGAAGCGCTCTGCGCCCTCAAAACCCAAAGCGCCGCAGCACAAAAGCAAGAGAGTGGGGCGTAACCGCTTGCCGCCCGCGGCGATGATGTGCTGTGCCACATCACCCACCAGGGGTACGCCCGATGACAGGCGTTCTTTGATCACGGCATCGACCTGGCGCAATTCGTGTTCTACGAATGCCGATCCATGGGCTGTTAGGGTGTTTTTCTGCGATTCCATGAGCGAGGTGCGTTTAAGGGATTATAGGCAGGCAGGTGGTGGCAACGGTGGGCCCTACAGGGGCTGTGCTGGCGATTTGACTCCTGCGTGCTATACTCGCGGGCTCTGCGGAAATCCGTCCGTGGAATCGATAATCGAAGAGGTCAATATGTACGCGGTCATAAAAACCGGCGGCAAGCAATATCGGGTTGCGGCTGGCGAAAAAATTAAAGTAGAACAGATTGCTGCGGATGTAGGCCAAGAGATTGTGTTTAACGAAGTTTTGGCGGTCGGCAACGGCGCAGAACTGAAAGTAGGCACACCCTTGGTGTCCGGCGCAACTGTCACGGTGACGGTTTTGTCACATGGCAAGCACGACAAAGTGCGCATTTTCAAAATGCGTCGTCGTAAGCATTACCAAAAACGCCAAGGGCACCGTCAGCAGTTCACCGAACTGCAAATCGGCGCAATTGTTGCTTAAAGGACACAGGTCATGGCACAGAAAAAAGGCGGCGGCTCTACGCGAAACGGGCGCGATTCCAAGCCCAAGATGCTCGGTGTGAAATCGTTTGGTGGTGAGTTGATCACTGCCGGCGCCATCATCGTTCGCCAACGCGGCACCAAGTTCCACCCCGGAACCAATGTCGGCATCGGCAAAGACCACACCTTGTTCGCTTTGGTAGACGGCCACGTGTCGTTCGCCACCAAGGGCGCATTGAACAAGCAAACGGTGAGCGTGACCGCTGCGGCGTAAACTGCAGCGCGGCTCCCGCAAAACCCTGCGCTGCTCCAGCGCGGGGTTTTTTATTTATAGATCGAAAAAACCATGAAGTTCGTTGACGAAGCCTATATTGACATCTCTGCCGGAGACGGTGGCGCTGGCTGCGTCTCGTTCCGTCATGAAAAATACAAAGAATTCGGCGGTCCCAATGGCGGCGATGGCGGCCGCGGTGGCCATGTCTTTGCCGTCGCGGACTCCAACCTCAACACGCTGGTGGACTACCGCTTCTCGCGCCGCCACGACGCAAAACGCGGCGAACACGGCATGGGCTCCGACATGTTTGGCGCTGCGGGCGATGACATCACGCTCAAAATGCCCGTGGGCACCATCATCACCGATGCTGAGACCGGCGAAGTGCTCTACGAGCTGCTGGTTCCGGGCGAGGTGATCACCATCGCCAAGGGCGGCGACGGTGGTTTCGGCAATCTGCGCTTCAAGAGCGCCATCAACCGCGCCCCCCGGCAAAAAACGCCAGGCTGGCCCGGCGAGAAAAAGAACCTCAAGCTCGAACTCAAGGTGCTGGCTGATGTCGGCCTTTTGGGCATGCCCAACGCGGGCAAGTCCACCTTTATTACCGCCATCTCCAACGCCCGCCCGCGCATTGCCGATTACCCGTTCACGACCTTGCACCCCAATTTAGGTGTGGTCCGCGTGGGGCCGGAGCAAAGTTTTGTGGTCGCCGATTTGCCGGGCTTGATTGAAGGTGCGTCCGAAGGCGCTGGCCTGGGCCACTTGTTTTTGCGCCATTTGCAGCGCACCCGCTTGCTCTTGCACATTGTGGATGTGGCACCCTTTGACGAAGGTGTGGACACCGTGGCGCAGGCCAAGGCCATCGTCAACGAGCTCAAGAAATACGACGACGGCTTGTACAAAAAGCCACGTTGGCTGGTGCTCAACAAGCTCGACATGGTCGCGTCCGAAGACCGCGCCGCGCTGATCAAAGACTTTGTGAAGCGCTTCAAATTCAAAGGCCCGGTGTTTGAAATCTCTGCGCTCACCCGCGAAGGCTGCGAGCCCTTGGTCAAAGAAATCTACAAGCACGTCAAAGCGCAGCAAGCGGCGGAACAGCCCTTTGTGGAAGAAGACCCCCGCTTTTTAAACCTGCCACAAGCAGGTGCGGACGACGCAGCTGAGTAATTTCGCAGAGCCACTGATTCCTTTCCCATGACGAACGCCATCTCTTCCACTGTGCTGCGCGACGCCCGGCGTGTCGTGGTCAAAGTGGGCTCCAGCCTGGTCACCAATGAAGGCCGGGGTCTGGACGAAGCAGCCATTGGAGAATGGTGCCGTCAGATGGCGCTGCTGGTGCGCTCCGGCGTAGAGATCATCATGGTTTCCAGCGGGGCCATTGCCGAAGGCATGAAACGCCTGGGCTGGACCACCCGCCCCAGCGCCATCCATGAATTGCAAGCCGCTGCCGCTGTGGGCCAAATGGGCTTGGCGCAGATGTACGAAACCAAGCTGCGCGAAAGCGGCTTGGGCAGTGCGCAGGTGCTGCTCACCCATGCCGATTTGGCCGACCGCGAGCGTTATCTCAACGCCCGATCCACCTTGCTCACTTTGCTCAAGCTCGGCGTGGTGCCGGTGATCAATGAAAACGACACGGTGGTCAACGATGAGATCAAGTTCGGTGACAACGACACCTTGGGTGCGCTCGTGGCCAACCTGGTGGAAGCTGATGCCTTGGTGATTTTGACGGACCAAAAAGGCCTGTTCACCGCTGATCCGCGCAAGGACCCGAATGCCCAATTTGTGCACCAGGCCCAAGCGGGAGACCCTGCGCTCGAGGTCATGGCTGGCGGCGCAGGCAGCAGCCTGGGGCGTGGCGGCATGATTACCAAAATACTGGCTGCCAAGCGCGCCGCAGGCTCGGGTGCGTCAACCGTGATTGCCTGGGGCCGCGAATCCAACGCCTTGATCCGCTTGAGCCAGGGCGAAGCCATTGGCACCCTGTTGGTCGCACCCACCCAAAAAACCCAGGCCCGCAAGCAATGGATGGCAGACCACCTGCAAATGCGTGGCGCCGTGGTGGTGGACGCCGGGGCTGCTACCAAAGTGCGTGACGAAGGCAAAAGCCTGCTGCCCATTGGCATGGTGCAGGTGGAAGGTGATTTTTCTCGTGGCGATGTGATTGCTGTGCGCGACCCTAGCGGGCAAGAGATCGCACGCGGTCTGGCCAATTATTCGAGTGCGGAGGCGAGGTTGCTGTGCCGCAAGCCGTCCTCCGAGTTTGAAGCGCTGCTCGGCTACGCGGCCGAACCGGAAATGCTGCACCGGGACAACCTGGTGCTCATGCGCTAAACGCGTTTAACGCCTTAGAGGCGCGGCAGGTAGCGCGACAGCTCGGTCAGCGCCATTTCGTACACCCCGCGCTTGAAGTCCACCACCGCGTCCAGTGGGACCCAGTAGTCGTTCCAGCGCCAGGCATCGAACTCCGGGTGCTCGGTCGCACGCAGGTTCAAATTCCAGTCAAAGCCGGTGAGTTGGAGCAAAAACCAAATCTGTTTTTGCCCTTTGTAGTGGCCGCGCGCATCACGGCGGATGTAGCGGTCCGGCACCTCATAGCGCAACCAGTCGCGGGTTCGGGCAATGATGGCAACGTGCTCCGGTTGGAGCCCCACTTCTTCATGCAGTTCGCGGTACATGGCTTGCTCCGGGGTTTCGCCCCGGTCAATGCCGCCCTGTGGAAACTGCCACGAATGGGTCCGTATGCGTTTGCCCCAAAAAACCTGATTCTTCTGGTTGAGCAAGACGATGCCGACGTTGGGCCGAAAGCCGTCCCGGTCAAGCATAATCAAACCCCAATTTTTAAACTTGGCCCATTATGCACGGCAGGCCGCCGCTGCATGGCAGGCCTTCAGCGCTCGCAGCGCCACCGTATTACGAGTACCCGCATGAAAGCTTCCCAGTTCCTGATCTCCACGCTCAAAGAGGCTCCGGCCGATGCCGAAGTCCCCAGCCACCAGCTCATGATGCGTGCCGGAATGGTCAAAAAACTCGGCGCTGGCATCTACACCTACATGCCCATGGGCCTGCGTGTGATCCGCAAGGTCGAAGCCATCGTGCGCGAGGAAATGAACCGTGCTGGCGCCATCGAGCTGAGCATGCCGGTGATTCAACCCGCCGAGCTGTGGCAGGAAACAGGTCGCTTTGAAAAAATGGGCCCCGAGCTGCTTCGGGTGAAAGACCGCCACACCCGTGACTACGTGGTGCAACCTACCAGCGAAGAGGTGATTACCGACATTGCCCGCCAGGAAATCAAAAGCTACAAGCAACTGCCCAAAAACTTCTACCAAATTCAGACCAAATTCCGCGACGAACGCCGCCCGCGTTTCGGCTTGCTGCGTGGCCGCGAGTTCACCATGAAGGACGCTTACAGCTTTGATCGCGACGTCGATTCGGCCAAGGCCAGCTACCAGGTGATGGCGCAGGCCTACCGCCGGATTTTTGACCGCTTTGGATTGACCTACCGCGCGGTGGCCGCTGACAGCGGCGCCATCGGTGGTGATTTGAGCGAAGAGTTCCAGGTGATTGCTGCGACCGGCGAAGACGCCATCGTCTACAGCACCGGCAGCGAATATGCCGCCAATATGGAAAAGGCCGAAGCGCTGGCACCTGCCGGTCCACGTCCTGCGCCTGTCGCGCCCCTGGCCAAAGTGGCCACGCCGGGCAAGAGCACCTGTGTGGATGTGGCCGAGTACTTGGGCCTGCCCTTGGAGAACTCGCTCAAGTCCCTGGTGGTGGCCACCGACGAGCGGGACGAAGCCGGTCAGATTGTCAAATCACAAGTGTGGCTGCTGCTCATCCGTGGCGACCGCAGCATGAACGAAGTCAAAGTCGGCAAGATTCCTGGTCTGGCCGATTTCCGCTTTGCGACGCTCGCCGAAATTGACGAGCACTTCGGCTGCGAGCCGGGTTACCTGGGTCCGGTCGGCCTGAAAAAACCGCTGCGCGTGGTGGCTGACCGCGAGGTGGCGCTCATGAGTGACTGGATTTGCGGCGCTAATGAAGTGGACTTTCACATCACCGGTGTGAACTGGGGCCGCGACCTGCCAGAGCCCGACGTGGTGGCTGATATTCGCAACGTGGTGGTCGGCGATGCTTCCCCCGACGGCAAAGGCGAGTTGGCGATTGAGCGGGGCATTGAGGTGGGCCACATCTTCTATTTGGGCACCAAGTACAGCCAAGCCATGAACGCGACGTTCCTGGATGTGAACGGTAAGCCCCAGCCTATGGAAATGGGCTGCTACGGCATCGGTATCACGCGCCTTCCCGCCGCGGCGATTGAGCAAAACCACGATGCGCGCGGTATTATTTGGCCGGACGCGCTGGCGCCATTTACCGTGGTGCTGTGCCCCATCAGCCCCGACCGTTTTCCTGACGTGAAAGCAGCCGCCGACGCGCTGTATGCGGAGTTGCTAGCCGCTGGTGTGGACGTGATGCTGGACGACCGCAACGAACGCCCCGGCGCCATGTTTGCCGACTGGGAACTCATTGGCGTGCCGCACCGCATTACCCTGGGTGACCGCGGGCTGAAAGAAGGCATGGTCGAGTACCAGCACCGCCGTGACACAGCGGCCACCAGCGTGCCCGTGGGCGAGATTGCCGCACTGGTGCGCTCCCGCATTCGCGTCTAAGGCGCGCCATGCAGGGCGGACTTCAGGGTGCGACCCGGCGGGCGTTGTTGCGCACCGCAGGCCTTGCCCCCGCGCTGGCACTGCCGGGTCTGCTGGGTTTGGGCTCAGGCCCAGCGCATGCGGGCGGACAAATTGAAGAGCCTTTGATCGACTCCGTGCGCTCTGCCTTGAGTGCGGCCATCCGCAACGCCGCACCGCCCGTACCCGAATTTCCAAGTGCGCAAGCGCAATCGCAATACCAGACCTGGCTGTACCGCACCCGCAGTTTGCTGCGCCGACGCCGCCCGGAGGTGGGTGATTGGCAGGACTTTTTGCAGACCGTGTGGTACGAGAGCAAGCGCGCGGGCTTGGACGTTTCCCTGGTGATGGGATTGATTCAGGTCGAGAGTAATTTCCGCAAACACGCGGTCAGCAGTGTGGGCGCGCGCGGCTTTATGCAAGTGATGCCGTTTTGGGTGCGGCTGATTGGCGAAGGCGACCCTAGCGTATTGTTTCGGCTGCAGGCCAATTTGCGCTTTGGCTGCGTGATTCTGCGCCACTATCTGGACCGCGAGCAGGGTGACGAATTTATGGCGCTGGGCCGCTACAACGGCTCGCGGGGGCAGGCGGCTTACCCCAACGCAGTGCGCGCCGCGCAGCGCAACTGGCACTACGTGGCGTAAACCTCAGAGGCTTTAGGCGGCGGGGTTGGTGCCCAAGGCTTGCACCAGTTCGCCGGACTCGTACATCTCCATCATGATGTCCGAGCCGCCGATGAACTCGCCCTTCACATACAACTGAGGAATGGTGGGCCAGTTGCTGTATTCCTTGATGCCTTGGCGAATGGCGTCGTCTTCCAGCACATTCACGGTTTTGACCGACTTGGTATCAACGCCGCAGGCTTTCAGAATTTGAATGGCCCGGCCCGAAAAGCCGCACTGGGGAAAGCTGGCGTTGCCCTTCATGAACAGGACCACCTCGTTGGATTTGACCAGGGTGTCAATGCGTTGTTGTGCGTCGCTCATGCTGAGATCCTTTGCTGGGTAAATTCAAAACAGCCCCAATTATTTCATTTTCAGGCGCTGCCCTGGGCGCGTGCCCCCGCATTTGCCAAGCGGCGCAGGGTTTTTCCGATAATGGCGGACTGTCCAGCTTTTCAAAACCAACGGAAATCCCCATGAAAATTACCAAAAACAGCGCTGTCACCGTCCGCTACAAGGTCTCCAACGCTCAGGGCAAAGTGCTGGAGGAAAGCCAAGAGCCCATGGCCTATCTGCACGGCGGCTACGGCAACTTGTTTCCCAAAGTGGAAGAAGCGCTGGAAGGCCAGGAAGTCGGCTTCAAGGTGCTGGTGGAGCTTTCTGCGGACGACGCCTTTGGCCACCGCGACGAAGCCTTGCTGCAAACCATTCCCAAAACCCAGTTCCCACCCGGCGTCAAAGTCGGTGGGCAGATCGAGGGCCAGGACGCACAGGGCCACACCCGTGCCTTCACCGTCCTCAAAATCAAGGGCGACCAGGTCATGCTCGACGGCAACCACCCCTTGGCCGGTCAGGCGCTGCGCTTTCAGGTGCAGGTGATCGAAGTGCGTGCAGCGTCCGAAGAAGAAGTGGCCCACGGCCATGTGCACGGCGCGCACGGCCACCACCACTAAGCTCCCCAAGCGCCAAGGCCGCAGCCAATGCCGCCTTTGCGCCTAGAATCGCGCCTGCTAGAGGTGTCACCG
>CAIYRQ010000222.1 GCA_903928635.1 uncultured beta proteobacterium
CAGCGCACGCCAATCCAGATGCAGCCCTTCAATCTGGTCCAGACGGGCCACATCGCTTGCGCTGATCGTTGGCAGGCCAATAGCCGCCATCGACACGTTTATTTCGTTCAGTGGACGGTGCAGAATCACTTTGCGTGCCGGGTGCGAATTGACCCAGCTCGGGAAGTTGTAGAGACCGGTGCAAGACACGCCGAGCACCTTGCCGCTTTTGATGTCGTCCAGCTCCGTGTAGTGGTGCTTGTACAGAGGGTCATGCAGACACATGGTCGTGTCGGTTGTCATCCAGTTCGCGGCCCATGTGGTGCCGCACCTGGGCGCGGCAATCAGCATGAATTCGATCATCAGTAAATCCCCTTTTTGATTTCCAGATTCGCACTGATGATTGCCGCGTAGACCGGATCGGTGATCGACACCTCGTAGACGCGGTCACGGGCGCGGCCCAGCATCTTTTTGATGGCGCGGTTCTTATACTCGCCGATCTTGCCGATGGGCAGGTTGTACGAGTTTGACCAGGTGCTGCCACCGTCATCCGACCAGCGCAGCATGCACTGCGGGTTCAGCGTGGTGCTGTCGCCCACACCCGGCTGGAACTGCACCTGGAACGATTCATGGAACACGTAGTCCAGCTCCTGGGTGACGTGCGGTGCGCGGCGCATGCGCAGGATCGCCTGGCCTGCGTCCGTATAGGCATTGCGGTCCAGCACGTAGATCGTGCCGTTGGCATAGTCGCCGACCAGGTTCAGGCCCTGGAACCACGCCTGGCAGTTTGCGCGGCTGCGCTCCAGACCGTTGGTGGAGTTGCGATAGAACCGCTTGTGCCACATGTCACTGGCGAGGTCATACACCCAGGTCTTGTTCTGTGTGGGGAATGTCAGCTCGTAGAACTCATGCCCGTCCTGCTGGTAGGCAAAGGCCCGGGCATCGCTCACCACGCCGCTGAAGATGTCGTTCTCCACCGCGTGGGTGCTGATGCGCTTGGGCTGGTAACCCTCCATCTGGATGACCATCTTGGCCCCGTGCCGGTCCTGGCTGATCCAGGCCGTGCTCTCGCCCAGCCGGGCCACCGAATACTTGGCTGCGCACCCGTGCTGCATCGAGGCACCAGGGATGCGGTTAAAGGGGAACGGGAACGCGCCGACGTTGATCCAACGCTCGGTGGTGTACTCACCAATCAACAAGACTTCCCGCTTGTCCACGGCGATATTGACGATGTTGTCAGGCGCGGAGTCCTTGCTGGAGAAGCTCAGTGCGGGGCTGGTGGTTAGCAGCGCGGAGGTGGCCCCCCACTGCTGCGTGCCTGGGTTGTTGTAGACAATAAAGTCATCCACGTACTCAACCTTGTCAGCGCCCGTGAATGCGCCGTCTGTGGCGGGAAGCGTGGCAAAAGTGGAAGTGGCAAATGTGTAGCTGTACCGGTTAACCCCATCGCCAAACATTGCGGCCACGCGGTTGTCGGTGATATAGACAATTCCGGTGGATGTCGTTAGCGTGCCTATCGATGTTGCAGTGAAATTCTGGTCAAGGCTATAGGCCGTATTTCCCACCACCGCCAGCATGGTGGAGCCGCCAGCAAGCACATATAGGCCCCTGACCTCGCCAGTGACCCCAGGAACGATTTTCGTGGTAAGTCCAGGGGTTGGGTAAAGCGCCATCACGCCGCGTGCCCCCTGGGGCTTCGTCTTGTCGATCTCGGGGTACCAGTTGATCAGCTCCTGGGCGTCCTGATAAATCGACGGGGCCTGATAAGCCTCGCCAACAAAGCCGTCGAAGTTTGGCATCAGCTACTCACGGTAAGTTTTTCCAGCGATGAGTGACTGGATGGATGGAATAGATAGGCCATATCGTTCTGCAAGCTCTCTTGTTGAAGTGTTTTCAGTTGCTCTTAAATGCCTGATTTCTCGCGCTTGATCCATAGTTATCAAGCACCTTGGTCCTTTGTCTTTCTTGAAGTCTCCAGACCTGCCTTTTGCCGCTCTATCTCTTGCGTTATCTGCGTAATCTCCTAAAGCCATGTGCGAAGGGTTACAGCAAATTGGGTTATCACAAATATGAAGAATGAACCCTTTGTCATATTTGGACTTTGGCGCTGCAAGTGAAATAACGCCTGGCGCCGCCAAGTTGAAAATCACTCTGTGCGCGTAATAACCTTTGTCATTGATCCAAGTTCTGCCATAGCCTTGGGAGTTGATGTACCCCTTCCAAGGCCAGCATTCACCTTCACCTCGCACATCCACTTTCGACCAAAGAACATCTGGCGTGTTTACTGGTCTACCAGCGCCAACAGTTCCTTTTCTTCCAATGTTTGAAGCAGAAATTTTTGCCTTATGTTCTTCAGACATAGGGCCACGAACAAATCCAATTTTCGGCATATTGACCTCCTAAAAGGTCATTATTACTTAAATCCTCAAACGAATCCACCCGAATATATCCACGCTGGGTCTGCCTTGTGGCGTCCAGCCATCAGGATGGGGTCAAAGCTCACGGTCTGCTGTGGCTTCATGTTGGTGCCCTTGATGCTGCCCAGGGCGTCCTTGGCGTTCTTGCGCACCATCTCCAGCAGACCTGGCTCAGTGCGGCCAAAGCTGGGCATCAGCAGCTCGGACAGTTTCCACTCCATCAGCGACACATAACCTTGCGTGAGCTGGATGGTGTCGTACATGGTCGTGAACTGCGTGAACAGCAGATCGCAGAACAGGTGGATCTCGCCAGAGCTTGGTAGCGGCCAGACGTTGATCGTGCCGTTGGGCGTGCCCGAGTTGTACCAGAGCGCACGCACCCAAGGGCCTTGCAGCGACTTCAGGCCGATCAGCTCAAACTGCTCCACGTTCATCACCTGAACCGGGTAGTCCAGAGTTCCCACGCGCACGAATGCAGAGTTGATCGCCAAGGGGCGCTGTGTGGTGACGATGTCAGTGGCCGAGGGGCCAATGGACCAAGCCGTCTTACCGGTGACAGTTGCGACTATTTCGTTCACCGAGATGATGGTGAAGTCGTCATTGCTCCAAACGTCCAACTGGTTGTTGAGCTTCTGGAATGCAAAAGCTGCGATGTTCGGATCGACAGCTTCACCAGGCACCTGAGCGCCGATGTTCACAAGCGCGTTGGTAATGATGTCGATTGGCATTGTCATACGACACCGACTTCGCCTTCAGCCTGGAAGGTCAGAGAAGTCGATGCAGACGCCAATCCAGTCAGGAAGTCGGCAACGTCAAGTCGCACTTGGCCGTACCAATCCACGTAAGAGTTGGCAGCGATAGACGTGGC
>CAIYRQ010000223.1 GCA_903928635.1 uncultured beta proteobacterium
GACCGCTGCGCGGCGCGAAACCTGGGGTGTGAATGACATGCCCATGCCAGCGGTTCCTGCGGCGCATAGCTTGCCGGACAATCTGGCCAAGGTGGGGATGAAGTGGTTTGGTATTTACGACATGCGTGTGGTCATTGGCGCCGTGCCAACCGAGTGGGATGGTTCTGAAAACCCTGCGCCCCCCGAGCAGGCCAGCCTCACGCAACTCTGGGTGCGTGACCGGGCAGGGCGTCCCTTGGACTTTGCCGCCCTGACCGCCAGCGCCGATATTTTTGCGCCCCGCATCTGGACGCGGCGTTCCAAGTGGACACCTGCAGGCACCGTGTCCATGACGGTGTATTTCCATGCCGACCAGGCCCAGCTCGCTGCCGTAGGCAGTGGCTATGTGCTGGCGCAGGCCCGCGGACAGGTGTTTCGCAACGGCTTTTTTGACCAAAGCGCCTGCCTGTGGAGCGAAGCAGGTGTGCCCTTGGCCACCACGCACCAGTTGGTGTATTTCAAAGACTAAAGAACGGAGCCCATGGCTATGCAAGACTTGTTGATTCACAACGCCGACGGCGTGATGACCCTCACCCTGAACCGCCCTGAGAAAAAGAACTCGTTCACCCAGGCCATGTACGGCGCAGCGGCCGACGCCTTGCTGCAAGCCACCGACGACCCCGGCGTGCATGTGGTGGTCATCCAGGGCCATGAGACCATCTTCAGCGCGGGCAACGACATTACCGACTTTTTGAACCGCGACACCAGCAACCCCAACCCGCCGGTTGCGCGCTTTTTACGCGGTCTGACGGTGTTTCCCAAACCTCTGATTGCCTCGGTCTGCGGCCCCGCCGTGGGGATTGGCACCACCCTGCTGTTCCATTGCGATCTGGTCTATGCCGGAGACAACGCGGCGTTCTCCATGCCTTTTGTGAACCTGGGCCTGTGTGCTGAGGCGGGCTCCAGCCTGTTGGCCCCGCGCATGATGGGTTACCACCGGGCGGCCGAAGCCCTGCTGATGGGCGACCCGTTCATGGCCGAAGCGGCCTTAGAAGTGGGCTTGGTCAACCGCATCGTGCCCCCCAGCGAAGCCAACCACCTGGCCCAAAGCCAGGCGCGCAAACTCGCTGCCAAGCCGCTGCCCGCCCTGATGGCGACCAAACGCCTGATGAAGCAAGGCCAGACCGATGAAGTGCTTGCGCAGATCAACGAGGAATCCAAGAGTTTTGGGCAGTTGATGCAGTCGCCCCACGCGAAAGAAGCGTTCACCGCCTTTTTGGAAAAGCGCAAGCCCGACTTTGCCAAGCTCTGAGCCCGTGATGGCGCAAGCGGTATTTATGCCAAGCAAGCGCTTGCTAAAAATACCGGTGTTTGGTATGGTCGGCGCATGCCCGCGCACGCTGCCACGTCTGCTAAACCGCCAGCGGGTGCCAGCGCGCTCGTAGCGCCCCTGCGTCCGCGGGGGCGCCCCCGTAAAACTTTGCTGGAGCGCGACGACGGCAACCGCCGCACCGACTTGCTGCGGGCAGCCGCGGCCTTGTTTCGCAGTCAAGGCTTTGCGGCCACCACCACGCGCGATATTGCGGCGGCGGCCGGCATGCAAAGCGGCTCGCCCTTCTACCATTTCAAAAGCAAAGACGCACTCCTGTTCGCGGTGATGCACGAAGGCATGCACTCCGCCTTGGCACGCCAACGCGACAGCCTGCAGGCGCAGCAGGGCCAATCGGCGATGAGCCAGTTGCGTGCCTTGGTGCAAACGCATTTCCAGGTGCTTCTGGGCCCCGACAGCGACTTTGTGCCGGTCATGCTGTACGAAGCGCGGTCATTGAATGCTGCCCAGCGCAGCGAACTCTCCGCGCTGCAAGCCGAGTACGAAGCGCTTTGGATTCCTGTGCTCACCGACCTCCACACCTCGGGTGCATTGCGCGCACCTGTGGGTTTGGCGCGCCTGCTGCTGCTCGGGGCGCTGAACTGGTCGGTGCAGTGGTTTGACCCGCGAAAGAGCGCCACCGTCGCCGATCTGACTGACGCCGCCATGGCCTTGTTTGTGGGTCACAGCGCGGCATCTACCTAACTATTTTTCAAAAAAAGAAAGTCGATTTATGTCGTATGCATCCGTGTTCGCGCCAGGCTTGTTCGCTGGCAAAGTGGTGGTGGTCACGGGCGGCGGCTCCGGCATTGGCCGCTGCGTGGCCCATGAGCTCGCGGCCTTGGGCGCGCGTGTGGCCTTGGTAGGCCGCAAAACCGAAAAACTGCAAAACGTGGCCGATGAAATTGCCCAAGACTGTGCCGAATCCGGCGGCAGTGCCAGCATGCATGTGTGTGACATCCGCCAGGAAGACGCGGTGCGTAGCACGGTGGCAGCGATTCTTGCGCGGCATGGGCGGATCGATGGCCTGGTGAAC
Source organism: uncultured beta proteobacterium (assembly GCA_903928635.1). GTDB lineage: Bacteria > Pseudomonadota > Gammaproteobacteria > Burkholderiales > Burkholderiaceae_C > Allorhodoferax. Next base: position 2,385 of record CAIYRQ010000223.1, read on the forward strand.
AACGCTGGCGGCCAGTACATGACGCCTCTGGAAGCCATCAGCGCCAAGGGCTGGGAGGCTGTCGTCAACACCAACCTGACCGGTGGATTTTTGATGGCGCGCGAGTGCTACACCCAGCACATGGCCAAGCACGGTGGCGCGATCGTCAATATCGTGGCCGACATGTGGGGTTCCATGCCGGGCATGGGCCACAGCGGTGCGGCGCGCGCGGGCATGGTCAGCCTGACCGAGACCGCCGCTGCCGAATGGGCTGGTGCGGGTGTGCGCGTCAACGCCGTGGCGCCGGGCTACATCGCCTCCAGTGGCATGGACCATTACCCGAAAGAGGCAGGCCCCATGCTGCGCGCCATGGCCAAAACTGTGCCGTTGGGGCGCTTTGGTACTGAGGCGGAAACCGCAGCAGGCATCGTGTTTTTGCTCAGCCCCGCAGCGGCCTTTATCAGCGGCACCACCTTGCGCATTGACGGTGCGCGCCCCCAAGTGCGCATGGGCTGGCCGATGACGGTGGCCAACGCCAAGGCGCAGACGCGGCCCTCGATCGCCGCATTCAATGGCTTTCACCGGGCAACCACGCCCCAGGTGTTTGCCCCGGATGCCAAAGACACCCCCACCTAAACCACCAGGAGACAGACCATGCAATGGACCCACGAACACCAAGAGATTCAAAAGACCCTCAAGCGCTTTATTGACGCTGAAATCAACCCCCATGTGGAGGAGTGGGAAGCGGCCGAGATATTCCCCGCGCACGAAGTCTTCAAAAAATTGGGCAATCTGGGATTGCTGGGCCTGACCAAACCCACAGCCCACGGCGGCGCGGGCCTGGACTACAGCTATGGACTGGCGATGGCCGAAGCGCTAGGTCATATTCATTGTGGTGGTATCCCCATGGCCATTGGTGTGCAGACCGATATGTGCACCCCGGCACTGGCACGCTTTGGCAGCGAAGAACTGCAGGCCGAGTTTCTGGCGCCCGCCATTGCAGGCGACATGGTGGGTTGCATTGGGGTGAGTGAACCCGGTGCGGGCAGCGATGTCTCTGCGATCCGCACCACCGCGCGCAAAGACGGAGATGACTATGTGATCACCGGCCAGAAAATGTGGATTACCAACAGCCTGCAGGCCGACTGGATGTGCATGCTGGTCAACACCGGTGACGGTCCGGCCCACAAGAACAAGAGCCTGGTGATGGTGCCTCTGCGCGAAAACGGCAAGCTGCGCCCGGGCATTGAAGTGGCCAAGAAAATTCGCAAGATCGGCATGAACTCCAGCGACACGGGGCTGCTGTATTTTGACGAAGTGCGCGTGCCTCAGCGCAATCGCATCGGAGCGGAGGGCCATGGCTTTATCTACCAGATGCAGCAGTTCCAGGAAGAGCGCTTGTGGGCGGCGGCCAGTTGCCTGCAGTCCTTGAACAACTGCATTGAATGGACCACCGAATGGGCGCAGGAGCGCAAGCTGTTTGGCGCCACTTTGGCTGATCAGCAGTGGGTGCAGTTCCGCCTGGCGGAGATGAAGACTGACGTCGAAGCGTTGCGTGCCTTGACTTACCGCGCGTGCGAAATGTATGTGGGTGGGCAGGACGTGCTGGAGCTGGCTTCCATGGGCAAGTTGCTGGCAGGGCGCTTGAACCGCACCATTCCCGACGGATGTCTGCAGTTTTGGGGCGGCATGGGCTACACCTGGGAAAACAAGGTGGCCCGCATGTTCCGCGACGGCCGCCTGGGCTCCATTGGTGGCGGTGCGGACGAGGTCATGCTGGGCATCATCGCCAAGACCATGGGCGTGGCCAAGCGGCCCCAGCGTTAAGCCAATCGCAGATCGGACCCACCCATGCAAAGCACGGCCCACGCAGAAGACATCGCCCACCTGCAAGAGAGCGCCACGCGCTTTGTGCGCCAGGAAGTCAGCGCCCATCTGGCGGACTGGGAAGCTGCAGGCACTTTCCCGCGCAGCCTGTACACCCGCGCCGCCGAACTCGGCTGGCTGGGCATGGGCTACCCGGAACATCTGGGTGGTACCCCGGCGCCCAGCGTGGTGCGCAATGCCTTGACGCAAACCCTGGCGCGCGAAAGCGGCAGCGGCGGGCTGATGGCCAGCCTGTTCAGCCACAACATCGGGCTGCCGCCGGTCTTGCGCTGGGGCTCGGACGCGCTGCAGAAAGAGGTCATTCCTGGGGTGCTGCGCGGAGAAAAAATCGCAGCGCTGGCGATCACCGAGCCGGGTGGCGGAACCGACGTGGCCGGATTGCGCACCACGGCGCGCCTGGATGGCGACCACTATGTGGTGGACGGCGAAAAGACCTACATCACCTCCGGCGTGCGTGCCGACTGGCTGACGGTGGCGGTGCGCACCGATGCCGCCAACAAAGGGCGGGGTGGCATCTCCATGCTGGTGGTGCCGAGCGACTCGGAAGGCTTGTCCCGCAGCCCCCTGCAAAAAATGGGCTGGCACTGCTCGGACACCGGCCACTTGCGCTTTGACGGTGTGCGGGTTCCGGCGCGCTTTCTGGTGGGCCAGGAGGGCAGCGGCTTCAAGATGATCATGAGCAACTTCAACGGCGAGCGCCTGGCCATGTCGGTCATGGCGCTGGGCTTTGCGGAGTGTTGCTATGCCGAAGCGCTGGACTGGGCGCGCACCCGCAAGACCTTTGGCACTGCTTTGGTAGACCATCAGGTGGTACGCCACAAACTGATGGATATGAAGATGCGCATGGAGTCCACGCGAGCCTGGGTGGATGCGGTCACGGCGCGTTTGGATGGTGGCGACGAGGGTCCGGAGTGGGTGTCGCAAGTGTGTTTGCTCAAAAACCATGCGACCCAGACCATGCAATTTTGTGCC
>CAIYRQ010000224.1 GCA_903928635.1 uncultured beta proteobacterium
GCGTCGCGTGCCGTCATTTCCAGTGGCGCGGTGTCGCAGCCAAATTGGGTCTTGCCCTGCGCGTCGCGCGTTGGTGGCTCCAGCGACTTGCGCAGGCGCGCCAGCAGCATGGCCTGGCGTGCCTCGCCCAGCAGGTGGGCGCCGTCGTTGCTGGCGCTGCCATCTACGCCCAAGCCGACCGGCACGCCGGCGTTGAGCATTTTTCGCACCGGTGCAATGCCACTGGCCAGGCGCATATTGCTGCAGGGGCAATGCGCCACGCCGGTGCGGGTGGCGGCAAACAGGCTGATACCTTCGTCGTCCAGCTTCACGCAGTGGGCGTGCCACACGTCGTGTCCCAGCCAGCCCAGGTCTTGGGCATATTGCGCCGGTGTGCAGCCGAATTTTTCCAGGCTGTACGCAATGTCGTGGTCGTTCTCGGCCAAGTGGGTGTGCATGCGCACGCCGTGTGCGCGGGCCAGTTCGGCCGACGTTTTCATCAGCTCGCGGCTCACGCTGAAAGGCGAGCAGGGCGCCACCGCCACCTGTGTCATGGCGCCGTGTTCTGCGCGGTGGTAGCGCTGCACCACGCGCAGGGTGTCCTTCAATATGGCGTCTTCGTTTTCCACCAGGTGGTCGGGCGGCAGGCCGCCCAGGCTTTGGCCTACGCTCATGCTGCCGCGTGTGGCGACAAAGCGCATGCCGATGGCGCGCGCCGCTTCAATGCTGTCGTCCAGGGTTACGCCGTTGGGGTAGATGTAGAGGTGGTCGCTGCTGGTGGTGCAGCCGCTCATCAGCAACTCGGCCATGGCGACCTGGGTGCTGGTGTAAATCATGTCGGGCGTGAGGCCGCCCCAAATCGGGTACAGCCCCTGCAGCCAACCAAACAACTCGGCGTTTTGCACCGACACAATCGCCCGCGTGAGCGACTGGTACATGTGGTGGTGGGTGTTAACCATGCCCGGCACCACCAGGTGCTGGCGCGCGTCGATCACGGAGTCGGCAGTTTGGGGCAGGGTGTCGGCCGGGCCGACGGCGGCAATCAGGCCGTCGCGCACCAGAATCGACGCATCGCGCAACTCGGTGCGCGCGTCGTCTTGGGTGGCAATGGTGTGGGCGTTGTGGATGAGCAAAGTGGCCATGCGGGCATTGTGCCGCAGCCAAAGCAGCGGCCTAGGGTGGTTGTGGCGGGGTGCTAGCTGGCAATCCAATTGCGCTTGAATCTATGGCTGCGTACAGCCGATGGGACCGCTTGAAAATGACGCCAAAATTTTGTGAAACTGCCGCAAAATCAGGGCTCCTAACACTGCGACGAAAGTCACGCCATGAAAACAAGTTTTTGGTTACGCACCGTACTTGTCACCTTGCTTGCCACGGCGCTGGGTACGCAAGCCGCTGAAACAGGCGTCAGTGCTGATGAAATTCGCATCGGTCAGTTCGCGGCGCAAACCGGCCCAGCAGCTGAGCTGGGCAAGCGCATGCAGTTGGGCATCCTGGCGCACTTTGCGGCGGTTAACAGCGCGGGTGGCATCCATGGCCGCAAGCTCAAGCTCATCTCGCGTGATGACGGCTATGAGCCGGAAAAAGCTGTCTCCGCTGTCAATGCGCTGATTGAAGAGGACAAGGTATTTGCACTTATCGGCTCGGTCGGCACGCCCACCACGCTGGCGGCGGTGCCCGCCATCAATGCGGCTGGTATCCCTTTGGTAGGGCCGTTTACGGGTGCGCAGGCGCTGCGTGAGCCTTTCAACCGCAACCTGTTCCATGTCCGCGCCAGCTACTTTGACGAGACCGAGCGCATCGTCCAGTACCTGAGCACCATAGGCATCAAAAAAATTGCGGTGTTCTATCAAAACGACTCTTATGGCAAGGCGGGCTTGGAAGGCGTACTGCGGGCGCTGACAAAACGCGAGCTCAAACCGGCTGCAACTGTGAAGGTGGAGCGCAATAGCAACGATGTGGCCGCAGCGCTGTCTGAGATTCTCGAAGCCAGGCCGGAAGCCGTGATTCAAATCAGTGCCTACAAATCGTGCGCTGCATTGATTAAACAAGCGAAAGCCAAGTCCTACAGCGGCCAGTTTTTCAATGTGAGTTTTGTCGGCTCCAATGCCTTGGCAGACGAACTGGGCGATGCAGGTGCAGGGGTCGTCATTTCTCAGGTGGTACCTTTCCCCTACACGCCCTCGTCAGCCATCGTCAACGAGTACCAGCAACGCATGACGGAGGCCGGCAGCAAGGACTATGACTTCACCAGCATGGAGGGTTTTTTGGCTGCGAAACTTTTCACCGAAGGCTTGCGCAAGGCAGGAAAAAACCTGAGCCGCCAGAGTTTTATCAGTGCACTGGAATCGTTGCATGACTACAACCTGAGCGGCTTTACCATGAGCTACAGCGCCAAAAGCCATGAAGGCTCCCGCTACACCGACCTGACCATCATTGGCTCAAACGGTAAATTTGTGCGCTAAAGCGAACAGCCCTAGCGCCCGGCGCCCACCAAAATCGCCTTAGGCGCCCGCACCATCTTGCTGGCCGACTTCACTGGGTGTCCCCCTATGATGGCGCAATGCAAGCAAACCCATATTCCTCCGCAGCCGCAGCCGCAGTGCAGCAGGCCCCTTTGGACTTTTTGCGCGGCCTGTTTCAAGCCGCAGTGACACGTGCGCTGCCACTGCACAACACCGCCGCCTTTCTGCCGCCGCCGCCCAAAGGCCGCACTATCGTCCTGGGCGCGGGCAAAGCCGGTGGCGCCATGGCGCAAGCGGTCGAAGCTTTGTGGCCCGCAGATGTGCCCTTGTCCGGTCTGGTGGTCACCCGCTATGGCCATACGCCACCGCGCCCTGCGGGCTTGACGCAACGGATTGAAGTCGTAGAGGCAGCGCACCCGGTGCCCGACGCGGCGGGCATGGCTGCCGCGCAACGCATTCTGGCGCTGACCCAAGGCTTGACCGCCGATGACCTGGTGCTGTGCCTGATCTCAGGGGGCGGCTCGGCCCTGCTCACGCTGCCTGCCGAGGGCTTAAGCCTGCAAGACAAACAGCGCATCAACCAGCAACTGCTGGACAGCGGTGCCCACATCGGCGAAATGAACTGCGTGCGCAAACACCTCTCCCGCATCAAAGGCGGGCGTTTGGGCGCGGCCTGCGCACCGGCACGCGTGGTAACGCTCACCATCAGCGACGTGCCGGGCGATGATCCATCGACCATCGCCAGCGGCCCCACCGTAGCCGACGCCAGCACTTGCGCCGATGCGCTGGACATCTTGGATCGCTACGGCATTGAGGTGCCCGCATCTGTGCGCCAAGCGCTTCAAAGCGGCGTCTTGGAAACGCCCAAGCCGGGCGACGCAGCGTTCAAGGGCCACGCGCTGCACCTGATTGCCACCCCCCAGCAGTCTTTGCAAGCCGCGGCCGAAGCGGCGCGGGCAGCCGGTATCGCTGCCTACATCCTGAGCGATGAAATAGAGGGCGAGTCGCGCGAGGTGGCCAAGGTGCACGCCGCCATGGCGCGTGCAGTGGCCAAGGGGCAAGGCGCGTTTCAAAAGCCCTGTGTGATTTTGAGCGGCGGCGAAACCACCGTCACCATACGGCCCCGTGCCCCCGGTGCGGCCAAAGGCCGGGGCGGGCGGGCAGGCGAGTTTTGCATGGGTCTGGCGCAGGCCCTGCAGGGCATGGACGGCGTGTGGGCGTTGGCCGCAGACACCGACGGCATTGACGGCGTCGAAGACAACGCCGGCGCCCAGGTGGCACCCGACACCCTGGCACGCGCCACCGCCTTGGGCCTGAAACTTTCCGACCACCAGCAGCGCAACGACGCCTATGGGTTCTTCTCAGCCCTGGGCGACCTGGTGGTCAGCGGGCCGACCCACACCAATGTGAACGATTTCAGGGCGGTGCTGGTTTTGTAATCCTCGACCTGGGGCCTCAGCGCTGCACCGCCCACAGCACGTTTTCTGCGGTGGCTGGCGCGTTCAACTGCACGGCATCGGAGGATTCGCCGCTGCGGGCCTGCGCGACCGCATCGCGCAGCGCCTCAAACACGCTCACCGCCAGCATGAAGGGCGGCTCTCCCACCGCTTTGGAGCCGAACACATTGTCTTCGCGATTGGGCTCGGGCCAGAGGTCGACCTTGAAGTGCGTGGGCACATCACCAGCCGTTGGGATTTTGTAGGTGCTGGGCGCGTGGGTGGACAAATGGCCTTTGTCGTTCCACACCAATTGCTCGGTAGTGAGCCAACCCATACCTTGCACAAATCCGCCTTCAATCTGGCCGATGTCCAGCCCCGGGTTGATGCTGCGCCCCACGTCGTGCAGGATGTCCACCTTGAGCACGCGGCTCTCGCCGGTGAGCGTATCGATGGCCACCTCGGTGCAGGCCGCGCCATAGGCAAAGTAATAGAACGGTCGTCCGGTGAGCGTGGTTTTGTCGTAGTGGATTTTGGGCGTCCGGTAAAAGCCATCGCTCCACAACTGGATGCGATTGGCATAGGCCATTTGCACCACCGCGTCAAAGCTGCGGCTTGCTTTGGGCGAAATCACCTGCCCGCCGCGGAACGCGATGGCCCCGGCCCCGCAGCCGTCGAGACCGCAGACAAAGGCCGCCAGGTTGTCGCGCACATGGCGGGCGGCAAATTGGGCGGCGCGTCCGTTCAGGTCGGTGCCGGCTGACGCCGCTGTGGCCGATGCGTTGGGAATGGTGCTGGTGTCGCTGGCACTGCACAGCACGCGCTCAAAGGGCACGCCCAACTCGTCGGCCACGATTTGCGCCACCTTGGTGTGCAGACCCTGGCCCATCTCGGTGCCCCCGTGGTGAATGCGCACGCTGCCGTCCAAATAGACATGCACCAAAGCGCCCGCTTGGTTGAACAGGGTGGCGGTAAAGCTGATGCCAAACTTGACCGGCGTGAGGGCAATGCCGCGCTTGATGACCGGACTCTTGGCGTTCCATGCCGCAATGTCCGCGCGGCGCTGGCGATAGCCGGAGCTGGACTCCAGCGTGCCGAGAAGTGGCGCCAGGATGTTGTCCTCCACCTTCATTTGGTAGTGCGTGGTGTCGCGCCGCAGCACAGCGTGGGGGCCACCGGTGCCTTGCTCGGCCAGGGGCTCGTCGCTGTACAGATTGCGCATGCGCACATCCAGCGGGTCCAGCCCCAGGTGGCGTGCCACATCTCCCAAAATCGCCTCAATGACCACCACACCCTGCGGTCCGCCAAAGCCGCGAAACGCGGTGTGACTTTGGGTGTTGGTTTTGCAACGGTAGGACGCAATCGAGACGTTCTCCAAGTAGTACGCGTTGTCGCTGTGGAACACCGCGCGGTCCGCCACCGGGCCGGACAGATCGGCACTGAAGCCGCAGTTGGCGGCCATCATCAGGTCCAAGGCAGTCAGGCGTCCCGTCGCGTCAAAACCGGCGGTGTATTCGTAAGCAAACGGATGGCGTTTGCCGGTGACCATGAAGTCGTCGTCGCGGTCGAGCCGCAGTTTGACCGGCGCTTTGAACTTGTGCGCGGCCACCGCGGCCCACACTGCCACATGGCCGGCCTGCGTTTCTTTGCCGCCAAAGCCACCGCCCATGCGCCGGCATTCCACCCGCACCGCGTGGTTGCTCAGGCCCAGCGCATGCGCCACCCAGTGCTGCACCTCGCCCGGGTGCTGGGTGCTGCTGTAGACCGACCACTGGCCCTGGGCATGGGGCACCGCGTAGGCCACCTGACCCTCCAGATAAAAGTGTTCCTGACCGCCGACTTCCAGCGTGCCCTTCAATACATGCGCTGCTTGGGCCATGCCTTTTTGCAGGTCACCCCGGCTGACATGCACGGGTGGTAGAACAAAGCTTTTGGCAGCGAGCGCGTCCTGGACCGTCAGGATGGCGGGCAGGGCATCGATCTGCAGCACCACTTTGCGCGCTGCTCTGCGGGCCTGCATCACCGTGTTTGCCACGACCAGACCGATCACCTGTCCCACGTGCTGCACCGTGTCGATGGCGAATACGGGCTCGTCACCGGCGAATGCGGCCAGCATGGGGTCGCCTGGCACATCGGCGCTCAGCACCACGCCCACCACGCCTTCCATGGCCAAGGCAGCGCGCGCATCGACGCCCCGCAGATGGCCGTGGGCTTGCGTGGACAGGATGGGTGCTGCATGCAGCGTGCCGCGCAGTTCGGGCATGTCGTCGATATAGGTAGCCGCACCGGCCACCTGGGCCAATGCGCTTTCGTGGGCTACCGTGCGGCCACTCGCGGCTTGGGCCATGGCAGGGGTAGATGGAGTGTTCTTCATGGCTGGACGGCCTCCAGGTCAGATTCGGTGAGGGCGTGCAGGTCGGCCAGCGGCGTGCCCTGGCTTTCCAGCCAGAAGCGCCAAAGCAGGTTGCCTAAGACCTCGCTGCGGTAGGCGCTGCTGGCGCGCATGTCGGAGATTGGCGCAAATTCGCCACGCAAGGCGGCCATGGCGGCGCGCACGGTGGCGATGTTCCAGGCCTGACCCACCAAGGCGGCTTGGCTTGCCCGTGCGCGCACGGGCGTGGCGGCCACACCTCCGGCGCCGATCGAGGCGCTGACGACCCGGCCACCCTCGAGCACCACCTGCAGCGCCAGGCAGACGGCGGAAATGTCGTCCTCAAAACGCTTGGAGATTTTGTAAACCCGGCAGAACTCGCCGCTGCTCAGCGGGCCCTTGCGCTTGGTCTTGGGCGTTGGCAAGGGCTTGGGCACCTTGATCCAACCCAGCACTTCATCGGGGCGAAGCGCTGTTTTGCGGTAGCCCAGGTACAGGTCTTCCAAGGGCATTTCGCGGAATCCGCTGGTGCTGGCGAGCACCACGTGGGCCCCCAGGGCAATCAACAATGGCATGGAGTCGCCGATGGGGGAGCCGTTGGCCACATTGCCACCCAATGTGCCGGCATTGCGCACCGGCAATCCAGCAAAGCGCTGCGCAAAGCTTTGGAGTGCAGGGCGCTGCGCCACCAAAGCCGCAAAGGCGTCACTCAGGCTGACGGCAGCGCCGATGGCGATGTGGTGCGGGTAATCGTCAATCTGGCGCAGCTCGCGCACGCGGGTGACGTCCAGCACCTGGGCAAAGTCGCGGTGCTGCTTGGTGATCCACAGCCCCACATCGGTACAACCGGCAACCAGTTGCGCCTGAGGGTGCGCTTTGCGCAGGGCCAGGAGTTCGGACAGCTCGGTGGGCGCGGCATACGGCACAGGCAACGGCTTAGCCTTGCGGGTGGAAGGCGCAAGTGCTTGGTGTTCGGCCTGCGCCACTTGGGCCAGCGCCTTCAAGCCGCTGCGCACCGCGCTTGTGTCCAGCCGCGTTCGTGGCAGCTGCGCCATGGCCACAGCCGCGTCCAGGATGGGGCGGTAGCCGGTGCAGCGGCACAAATTGCCCGACAGGGACTGGGACGCCAGTTCGCGGTCGATGGCGCGAGGTGGGTGCTGCTCTGACAAGGCCGCCAGGCTCATGACGAATCCGGGCGTGCAAAAGCCGCATTGCGAGCCGTGGCATTGCGCCATCGCGGTTTGGGCCGGGTGCAGGCTGCCGTCGGGCGCGGCCAGGTCTTCCACGGTCCACAGCACCATGCCGTCCACAGAATGCGCCAGCTTGATGCAACTGTTCACAGCGCGGGTTTGCAGTTTGCCGTCGTGCAATTCACCGACCACGACCGTACATGCGCCGCAGTCGCCCTCGCCGCAGCCTTCTTTGGTGCCGGTAAGGTGCAGGTCTTCGCGCAGCACTTCGAGCAGCGTCCGGGTGGGGGTCACCTGGGAGAGTGTGTGCACCTGCCCGCCCTTGAGGAAGCGTACCGGCTTGCTAATTGCTTGAGAGTCCATTCAATAGGTCCTTTGTGCATCAAATAGGTGCAAGGGTAAATCAGGTCTTAATCACCACACCCGAGCCGTTAGCATACGCATACATTCCAAATTGATAACTCACTGTTGCGACTTTTCCTGAAATAACCGCATGAACGCCCCCCGCCTTCAACTCTCCGGCATCACCAAAGCCTACCCCGGCGTGGTCGCCAACAGCGAAGTTTCGCTCACCGTGCGGCCCGGCCAAATTCACGCGGTGCTGGGCGAGAACGGTGCTGGCAAGTCCACATTGATGAAAATCATCTACGGCTCGGTCAAGCCCGACGCCGGACAGATGGCTTTCAACGGCCAGCTAACGCACATCCGCAACCCCAACGAGGCGCGGGCGCTGGGCATCAGCATGGTGTTTCAGCACTTCAACCTGTTTGATACCATCACCGTGGCAGAAAACGTCTGGCTTGGTCTGGACAAAAGCATCAGCCTGCAGGAAGTGACCGAGGGTATTCAAGAAAAAGCCACGCGCTACGGCCTGGACATCGATCCAGCGCGGCCGGTGCACACCCTGGGCGTGGGAGAGATGCAGCGGGTGGAGATCATCCGCGCCTTGCTCACCAATCCCCAATTGCTGATTTTGGACGAGCCCACGTCGGTGCTCACACCGCAAGCGGTCGAAAAGCTTTTTGTGGTGCTGCGCCAACTCGCTGCGGAGGGCTGCAGCATTTTGTACATCAGCCACAAGCTGCATGAAATCCGCGCACTGTGCACCGCGTGCACCGTCTTGCGCGGCGGCAAAGTGACTGGCGTGTGCAATCCGGCGCAGGAAACCAACGCGTCCTTGTCGCGCCTGATGATCGGCAGCGAGCCGCCCAAGCTGGTGCACAACCCCCGCACACCGGGCGAAGTGCGCTTGCTGGTCCGTAGTTTGAGCTTGGCGCGCGAAGAGCAGTTTGGCGTCGACTTAGACGCGATCAATCTGCAGGTGCGCGCTGGCGAGGTGGTCGGCATCGCCGGGGTCTCCGGCAACGGTCAAAAAGAATTGCTGTACGCCTTGTCGGGCGAAGACTGCCGCGCGCCTGCGGGCAGCATCCGCATGGGCGCCCACGACGTGTCGGCCCTGCATCCGGGGGCGCGGCGCAAATTGGGTTTGCATTTTGTGCCCGAAGAGCGCCTCGGGCGCGGCGCGGTTCCTACCTTAAGTCTGGCGCAAAACCTGTTGCTCACCCGCAATGAGGCTATTGCCGCGCCGGGATTTCTGGGGGGGTGGCTGTGGTTGGAAACGCTGGAAGCGCAGGCACGGCGCATCATCGAGCGCTTTGGTGTGAAGGCCAATGGGCCAGGAGCTGCCGCACGCTCGCTCTCGGGTGGAAATTTACAGAAATACATTGTGGGGCGCGAAATAGACGCGCAGCCCAGCCTTTTCATCGTCTCCCAGCCCACCTGGGGTGTGGACGTAGGGGCGGCCGCGCAGATCCGCGCTGCCATCCTGGCCTTGCGTGACGCGGGGTGCGCCGTGTTGGTGGTCAGCGAAGAAATTGAAGAATTGTTCGAAGTCTGCGATCGCTTGCATGTGATTGCCCATGGGCGGCTGTCGCCCTCGGTGGCTGCGGCCCAGACGACCCTGGAAAAGGTAGGTGAGTGGATGAGCGGTTTGTGGAGCGCAGCATGATGTCTTGGAAACTCCAGGTTCGACCCCAAGCCTCCCGGTTGTGGACCTATGGCTCGCCGGTGCTGGCGCTGGCCTTGACCGTGCTGATTGGCGTGGTGCTCTTCAAGTTGCTGGGCAAAGACCCTGTGCGGGGGCTGCAGGTTTTCTTTTGGGAACCTATCAAAACCGGTTATGCCTTGGGCGAGCTGGTGGTCAAGGCCACGCCGTTGCTCTTGATTTCTCTGGGCTTGGCCGTGTCCTTTCGCTCCAATGTGTGGAATATCGGCGCCGAGGGCCAGTACATTTTGGGTGCGGTGGCTGCCAGCGGCGTGGCCCTGATGGCCGACAAAACCACCGGCAGCGCCATTGTTGTATTGGTAATTTTGGCGGGCATTCTTGGCGGCATGGTGTGGGCGGGTATCACGGCCTTGCTGCGGGATCGCTTCAATGCCAATGAAATCCTGGTCAGTCTGATGATGGTCTATGTGGCGGTGCAGGTGCTGGGCTATTTGGTCTCAGGTCCTTGGAAAGACCCGCAAGGCTACAACTTCCCTCAGACCCAGAATTTTGAAGCCGTGACGCGCATTCCCAAATTGTTTACCGGTTCGCGCATGAGCATTGGCGTGCTGTTTGCCTTGCTCGGGGTGGGCGGCGTGTGGGTGTTTTTGTTCCGTACGCGTGCGGGTTTCGCTCAGCAAGTGGGCGGTTTGGCACCTGCGGCAGCGCGCTATGCCGGTTTCTCCTCACGCCAGGCGCTGTGGACGGCCCTGCTGGTGTCCGGCGGCTTTGCCGGGCTGGCAGGTGCTTTGGAAGTGGCCGGCCCGATCGGGCAGCTCACGCCCTATGTGCCGGCGGGATACGGTTTTGCCGCCATCATCGTGGCCTATGTCGGTCGCTTGCACCCCGTTGGGCTGGTGTTCTCCAGTCTGCTGATGAGCATGTTCTATATCGGCGGCGAACTCGCGCAAAGCCGCATGGGTTTGCCCAAATCGCTCACTGGCGTGTTTCAAGGCCTGCTCTTGTTCACGCTGCTGGCTTGTGACACCTTGGTCAACTACCGCCTGGTGCGCCAGGCCCAGGCTTCTGCCAAGCATTAAGGAATCACTGCACCATGGAAACGTACGCGCTACTTATCGCCGCCACGCTCAATGCCGGTACGGTACTGGCTTTGGCCTCGTTGGGCCTGTTGATCAATGAGAAGGCCGGCATCGTCAACCTCGGTGCGGAAGGCATGATGTTGTGCGCCGCCATTGCCGGCTTTGCAACCGTGGTGCATACGGGCAGCGATAGCCTGGGTTTTGTTGCGGGCATGGCGGCTGGCTCCTTCATGGCTGCCGTGTTTGGCGGTTTGGTCATCTGGTTGAACACCAACCAGTACGCCACCGGCTTGGCCCTGAGCCTGTTCGGTGCCGGCTTTTCTGCTTTCGCCGGTGTGAGCTACGTGCAGGAAAAAATGCCTGAGCGCCCTAATTTTGCAGTTCCCGGCCTGTCAGACATTCCTTTTGTGGGGCCTGCGCTGTTCAGGCATCACCCCTTGGTCTACCTGACCGTGATGTTGGCAGCCGCTTTGGTTTGGTGGCTGTACCGCACCCGTGCTGGTTTGGTATTGCGCAGTGTGGGTGAGCGACCGGAGTCCGCACACTCCCTGGGCTACCCCGTGCGCTGGATCCGCCTAGGTGCCGTGGTGGCCGGTGGCACGCTGTGCGGCTTGGCGGGCGCCTACATTTCCATCATTTACACGCCGCTGTGGGTCGAAGGCATGGTGGCAGGCAAGGGTTGGATTGCGCTGGCGCTCACAACGTTTGCCACCTGGCGCCCTGGGCGCGTGCTGCTGGGTGCTTATTTGTTTGGCGGCGTGACCATGCTCCAGTTTCATTTGCAGGGCATTGGTGTGGATGTACCCAGCCAATTTCTCAGCATGTTGCCTTATGTTGCCACCATTGTGGTTTTGGCGCTGATTTCGCGCAATCCGGCATGGATTCGGATTAATATGCCTGCTTCCATCGGAAAACCGTTTTACCCTGGATCCTGAATTTTTTAACCTTGACTTCACTCTTCACAAAGGAATTGAAATGACAGATGTGCAAAAACGTTCGCTGCTCAAGCTCGCAGCTCTGACCGCGGTGGCTGCGGCCGCCTTGGTTGGTTGTGGCAAAAAAGAAGAGGCCGCTGCACCCGCCGCAGCACCTGCATCGGCTGCAGCGCCCGCTCCCGCCAAGCCTGAGCCGCTCAAAATTGCCTTTGCCTATGTGGGCCCTGTGGGCGACGGCGGCTGGACTTTTGCACACGACAACGCGCGCAAAGCGCTTGAAAAAGAGTTCGGCGACAAGGTCGTCACCAGTTTCGTGGAAAACGTGCCTGAGTCTGCCGACGCAGAGCGCGTGATTCGCGACATGGCGAGCCAAGGTAACAAGCTGATTTTCGGCACCACCTTCGGCTACATGGAAACCATGCTCAAAGTGGCTCCGGACTTCAAAGACGTGCACTTCGAGCACGCGACCGGTTACAAAACCGCCGACAACATGCGCACCTATGACAGCCGCACCTACGAAGGCGCCTACATGGCTGGCGTGATTGCCGGCAAGATGAGCAAGACTGGCACGCTGGGTGTGGTGGCATCGGTGCCAATTCCTGAAGTGATTCGCAACATCAACAGCTTTACCTTGGGCGCTCAAAGCAGCAATCCCAAGGTCAAGACCAAAGTGGTGTGGGTGAACGAATGGTTCAACCCACCAAAAGAAACCGAAGCAGCGACCAGCTTGATCAACGGCGGCGCCGACGTTCTGTTCCAGAACACCGACTCTCCTGCCGTTCTCAAGACTGCACAAGACAAGGGCAAGCGCGCCTTTGGTTGGGATTCCGACATGACCGCCTATGGCCCCAAAGCCCACTTGGCCTCTAGCGTGATTAACTGGACCCCCTACTACATCAAGGCCACCAAAGACGCTTTGGAAGGCACTTGGACCACCGGTGGCGTGTGGTGGGGTGTGAAAGAAGGCGCGATTGACTTGGTGTCCATCGCTGAAGACGTGCCTGCTGAAACCAAAGCCAAGGTTGACGAAGTCAAAGCCGGCCTGAAAGACGGCAGCTTCGCCATCTGGAAGGGCCCTCTGGTGGACAACGCCGGCAAAACCCTGCTGAAGAAGGGCGAAGTGGCTGACGACAAGTTCCTCAGCGGCGTGAACTTCTACGTCAAGGGCGTGGAAGGTAAGGTGCCAGGCGCGAAGTAATTCCCCGCTCCTGCATAGAAAAAGGCCGCTCTCGAGCGGCCTTTTTTGCGGGCGTTCGCCAGGTGCAAAAGCTGCTAACGGATGCGAGGTGGCTTTGCGCGTTGCTCTGGCGTGGTGAAGTAGCTCGCGCCTTGGCCCGCACGGGTGTGGGCTACTTTCAGCTCCTGGCGCGCCACGGTGCGCAAATGCACTTCGTCGGGCCCGTCCATCAGGTGCATGGCACGGCCCCAGGACCAGAAATCGGCCAAAGGCGTGTCAGGTGAGAGGCCCATGGCACCAAAAATTTGAATCGCCCGTTCCACCACCCGTGTCTGTAAACGTGCCGCCACCACCTTCACTGCGGCGATGTCCGATTTGATTTGATCTGCGGCGTCGGGTTCATGGTCCAGCCGCCAGGCCAGTTGCAATACCAACAACCGGGCTTGGGTGATCTCGATGCGAGAGTCGGCAATCCAGTCCTGCACATTGGCAAAGTCGGACAGGCGCCGGCCAAAGGCCTGGCGTTCCAGCACGCGCTCGCAAGCGAGTTGCAGGGCGAGCTCACATTGGCCGACGGTGCGCATGCAATGGTGCACTCGGCCCGGGCCCAGACGCGCTTGCGCCATGGCAAAACCTTCACCCCATGGTCCCAGCACGTGGTCGCGCGGCACGCGAACCCCACGCAATCGAATCTCACAGTGGCCTTCGGGTGCCAGGTGGTTGAGCACGGAGATATTGCGGACCACTTCCACTCCTGGCGTATCCAAGGGCAGGAGCACCATGCTGTGGCGGTGGTGGACTGTATCGCGCTGATTGCTAGGCTCTGCAGGTGCAAAACCTTGATCCGAATGGCGGCACATCACGATCAGCAGTTGGCACTGCGGGTGCGCCGCTCCGGTGATAAACCATTTGCGGCCGTTGAGCACCAGCGTGTCGCCATCGACGGCCACCTCGGTTTGCAAATTGGTCGGGTCGGAGGATGCCACATCGGGCTCTGACATGGCGAACGCGGAGCGGATGCTGCCGTCTAGCAGGGGGCGCAGCCATCGTGTTTTTTGTGCACCGCTGCCAAAGCGGTGCAGCAGTTCCATATTCCCAGTGTCGGGCGCGCTGCAGTTGAATACCTCTGACGCCCAGGGCAGGCGGCCCAGGAGCTCAGCAATCGGCGCGTAGTCCAGGTTGTTCAGGCGAGTGCCCGGCTCGTGGGGCAGCAAGCGAGGCAAAAAGAGGTTCCACAGTCCCTCTTCCTGGGCCAAGGCTTTGAGGTCTTCTAAGAACGGCGGAGGGTACACGCCCTGGGCTACGCTCTGGTGCCAAGCCGGGTTGTGTGGAAGCAGGTAACGGTGAAAAAATGCATTGGCCGCGCCCAACAGGCGTCGACCTTCGGCTGACTGCGAGAGATCCATGGGGCCATTGTGGGCTGCCTCGGCGTACCATGCTTGACTTGCATCAACGCGAGCGGTTTGCGTTGGCGCAAGTTGGATTCAGATACCCTCCACACCATGCCAAAGCCAATACCAAAGTCTGTTCTCGTCCTGGTTGCGCTGCCCCAAGAGCTCGACGCCGACCTGCTGCAAGGAAGTGCGACGGTGTGCTACACCGGTGTGGGCAAGGTCAATGCCGCCTATGCAACATTGCAGGCCATGCGCGAGCATTCGCCCAGCCTGGTCATCAACTTTGGGTCAGCGGGTCGGGTCGCTCCGTGCCCCGCTGGCTTGGTGGAGGTGGCCAGCGTATTGCAACGCGATATGAATGCAGAGCCGCTGGCCCCGCGTGGCGCGACACCGTTTCAAGACGGCGGCCACACCTTGCATTCGGGCCATGAGGGTGTGATGTGCGGTACTGGCGACAGCTTTGTGACGGCACCGGACCCCTGGTTTGCCACCCGCGGCGTGCAACTGGTGGACATGGAGTTGTACGCTGTGGCCAGTGTGTGCGCCCGGCAAAACGTGCCTTGGCGGGCGCTCAAGTTTGTCTCTGACGACGCCAACGCCGATTCCGCCAACGATTGGCAGGCCAATGTGCGCAAGGGCGAACAGATGTTTGTGGAGTGGCTGCTGCGCCAGCAGTAATCAGGCCAGGGTCGGGTAAGCCAGATCTTCTGCAAATTTGCGCATAGCAACACAGCGTTGATAGATGGAAGGGTCGGGCGTCTCAAACCCAACAATGCCCAGGGCTTCCAAGGTGGGTGTGGCCTCAGGATTGGTAAGCACGTCTCGCAAGGCAGTGCGCAAAGTTCCAATGTCGGCCGCCGACGTGGTGTTGGATGTAATCAGAGGGAGACCAGGGTAGGTCGGCGTCGTCCCAACGATAGCCAAGCCCTCAGTCGCCGCAGGCGTGTAGCGGATAAGTGCCGCGTAGGTCACGCAATCAATAGATGCCAGGTCGGCCAAGCCGGTGCGAACCGCCTGCACCGACGCGCTGTGGCCGCCGGTCTCTATGGCACTTGAAAAGAACTGGCCACCTAACGCCAGCGGCGCGGCCCAGGCGCGAAACGCGTTGTAGCCCGATTGCGAGTTGGGCGCATTGAATGCCGCTCGCATGCCCCGAAAATCTTCGGGCTTCAGGCACGCGTGCTCTTGGCGGGCGATCAGCACACTGGCGCACTGGATGCCTTCGCATTGCGGTGCGTCGTACGCAAAGCAGCCCACGAGCTGCACCTTGCCTGCCAAATCGTCTGTGAAGGGGTAGCCACAACTCTGGCTCAGCAGCAAACGGGCCTCCAGCCAATGGGCGTGATAATCCTGCGGCCATGTCAGTTCGGCTGCGACATGAGTGAGGCCAGCCGCATTCAGGCCTTGGCGCAAGCTCTTCCACAAAGTATTTACGGCGTCTTTGTTCGCCAGGTACATGGGCAGGGAGGCAACGCGCAGCGTCATGGCGAAGGTCTGCCGGCTGACTGGCTGGGAGCGGCTGCTGGACGCGTCTCTTGTGCGGGATGGTCGATGGGCTTCAAGGCATGGCGTACAAAGAGCCCCACGTACCCGGGCAACAGAAATCCGCCAGTATTTTGTACATAGGTATCACGCTGTGCCCGGTATGCCTTGGGAATGGCGTACCAAGGAAGGCCGGGGTAGGCATGGTGCACTGCGTGGTAGTTGTTGTTCAAGAACAAAAGGCGCCAAGGCAAGGCCGCTTCGTTCACCACAATGCGATGCGCTGGCAGGTCCGCGGGACGGTGTTCGTACAGCGAGCGCATCAGCGCCAGACCCAAGGCGGGGTAGGCGACGCCGACGAGGTAGGTCAAAGGGGACATGCCTGTCCAGGTTTGCACACCCCAAAGCATGACAACCAGCAGCACCACGTGTTGGAACCACGTCCAGCGCAGCGCGCGATTGCTCCAGTAAGCGGCCTGGCGCAACGGCCACAGCAGGTGAAACACAGCAAAGAAGGGCGTGATCAAAAAACGTCCGAGGGCCGTGCGTTGTGCCACCAAAAGAGCGCGCATGGGGGCGCTGTATTGCCAGTAGTCTGCTGGGTCCAGGTAGTTGCTTTCCGGATCCTGGCCGGGGTAAGTGAGCACTTCGTCCTTGTGGTGCGCAAGATGGCTATCGCGGTAAATGTCGAAGGGGTACCACACTGCCAGGGGCAAGAGGCCCAGCCAACGATTGACCCAGGCCTGTCGCGTCGGATGGTTGTGTACCAGTTCGTGCTGCAAGCTCATATGCCAGGCCGCAATGGCCGCCAAGGTGGCCAACGCGCCCCAGGACCCGCCATGGGCATACCAATTCAATGCAGCCAGCCAACCTCCATA
>CAIYRQ010000225.1 GCA_903928635.1 uncultured beta proteobacterium
AGCCGCAGGAGGCGCTGCAAGCGGTGCGCGCAACGCTCGCGGGGATGGCGCAACCGCCCACCGGTGGTGACAGCGCAGCAGTGCGAAAAACGGGCAACTTTGGCAGCGACGTGCTGGTGCGCCACATCATCGGGCTGGACCCGGGGCGCCAGGCGATTGCCATTGGTGACCATGTGCACCTGGGCGCGCAGCTGACCTTTTGCCAGCGCAATGTGCAAGCTGCGCGCATGGACCTGACCCGCATTTGCGCGGAAATCCGCGAAGAGCTGGAACCCGAAGAAATGCTGGAGCCGCTGCTGGCCGGTGTTGCGCCCGATGAGCAAAGCACCGCAGCGCGACCCGCACGCCACATCACCGGAGCGATTTATGTGAGCTGCACCGGCCGGGGCGGTCCGCACTTTGGTGGCAGCAGTGCCGAGATGCAAATCGTGCGCCGCGCGCTGGGCGATGTGCCGCTGGTGGGATTTTTTGCCGCCGGAGAGGTGGCACACCACCATCTGTACGCCTACACCGGCGTGCTCACGGTGTTTACTGCTGAGACCTAAAAGCGCTTAAGCGCTCGCGCGCTGTAGCCGGTCGGCCACGCCCGCCCAATCCGCGCCCGTAGGCACGGCTTCCACCCATATTTCTTGCACGCCCGCGTCGTCCAACGCACGCAACACCGCGAACAGCTCGTGCGCGGTTTGCGCTGCTGTGCCAGGCATCGCCTGATAGTGCAGGCCAGCGTCCGTGGCGGGTACCACCGTGTGCGCATAGACACCCAGCGATGCTGGCGCACGCGGGGTTTGCGCCTGCCACGACAGCAGTGCAGTGCGCAGCGCCTCGGCGGGCATCAAGCGCACTTTTGCGCGCGGTGCGTAGTGCGACTCCAGCGTGCCTGAAGCGCGTGGCGCTTGCGCCTGCGCAAAGGCCAGGTGCACCGGCTGACCGCAGGCTTGCGACAAGGCGACGATGTCAATCGATCCCGGGCGCAGCAGCACCGGCACACCACGTGTGCAGTCCACGATGGTGGATTCAATGCCCAGGCTGCAAGGGCCGCCGTCTAACACCAGCAGCGCGTCACCCAACTCGCTTTGCACATGGGCCGCCGTAGTGGGGCTGACGCGGCCGAAGCGGTTGGCGCTCGGCGCGGCAATGCCCCACACCGGCTTGGCAGGGTGCTTGCGCAGCGCATGCAACAGGGCCTGAGCCACAGGGTGCGAGGGGCAACGCAAGCCAATGGAGTCCTGGCCGCCTGCAGCCGCAGCGGCGACTTCGGGGCGGCGCGGCAGAATGAGCGTGAGTGCACCGGGCCAAAACGCCGTCATCAAGGCCTGCGCAAAGTCCGGCACCTGCTGTGCATAGTGCTGCACGCCGGACAGGCCGGCATCCATGTCGGCCACATGCACGATGAGTGGGTGGTCCGCCGGTCGGCCTTTGGCGGCAAAGATGGCAGCCACCGCATCGTCGTTGCTGGCATCAGCACCCAGGCCGTACACCGTTTCTGTGGGCATGCCGACCACACTACCGTCGGCAATGGTTTGCACCGCTTGCGCCAGCGCGCCGGGGTCTGCCGGAGAAAGAATCATGCTTGAGCGGCCGTCGTTAAAACGCCGCAATCCCCAAAATCTGCGCGGCCTGCAAAGCCGTGGCACGCACTTGCTCTGCCGTGGCACCGGTCACATTCAGGTGGCCCATCTTGCGGCCGGGGCGCGCCTGTGTTTTGCCATAGAGGTGCAAATGCACGCCGGGCAGCGCCAACACCGCCGCCCAATCGGGCACGCTGTCTGCGCCGCGCTGTCCCCACAGGTCGCCCAAGAGGTTGAGCATGGCGGCCGGGCTGTGCTGGCGGGGCTGGGTCAAGGGCAGACCAGCCAAGGTGCGCACCTGCACATCAAACTGCGATTGGTCGCAGGCGTTTTGGGTGTAGTGGCCGCTGTTGTGGGGGCGGGGTGCGATTTCATTGACCACCAGGCTGCCATCTGCCAACACAAAAAACTCCACGCACAGCACGCCCGCATAGTCCAGGCCCTGCGCCACGGCGCGGGCACCGGCCACCGCTTGCGCGGCCACGGCGGCGGGCACATTGCCCTCAAACACTTCCGTCACCGCCAAGATGCCCTCGCGGTGCAGATTGCGCTGCACCGGAAAATTCACCATCGCACCGTCGCTGCCACGCGCCACGATGACCGAGCACTCGAGCGCCAGCGGCAGCATTTTTTCCAGCACGCAAGGCACCTGGCCCAGCGCGTCCCAGGCGGATGCCAATTCCGCGCGGTCTTGCACCCGCACCTGGCCTTTGCCGTCGTAGCCCATGCGGGCAGTCTTCAAAATACCGGGCAGCACATCGTCAGGTACCGCCGCCACGTCGGCGGCAGCGTGGATTTCGACGTAGGGCGCGCAGGCCACACCGCAGCGGCCAAAGTGCGCTTTTTCTGCCGCCCGGTCCTGGGCAATCGCAACGGCGGACGCCGCCGGTGCCACTCGCCGCAGCCCAGCCAAAGTGCGCAGCGCGTCTGCAGGCACGTTTTCAAATTCGGTGGTGATGGCGTCGCAACACGCGGCCAACC
>CAIYRQ010000226.1 GCA_903928635.1 uncultured beta proteobacterium
ATTTTTGACCATGGCGCCAATGTCTGGAACTACCTGCCCGAGGACGGCATCCGCGCCCACATCGACGACATCGCCCAAGGCCGTGCCCATGGCGTTCTGGCGCTGCAAGACGGCGAGATCCTTGGCGCTGTCACTTTTTGCGTGAGTACCGACTTTGACCCTTACCTGCCCGCGCCCCTGCGCGGCACCCCCCAGGGCTATGTGAGCGAAGCGGTGGTGCGGCGCGACCAGGCCGGGCGGGGTTTGGGCACACGGCTGCTGAAAGAGGCCTTGGCGACGCTGGCCACCATGGGCGTACAAACGGTGTTTATCGACCGCCATGAAGAAAATCGGGCCTCCGCCGGCATGATGCGCCGCGCCGGATTTGTCGAAGTGGAAACCTATCCCGACCCCCGGCGGCGCACCCATGGGTCGGGGCGCACCACGGTGTGCTGCTTTACGTTTGCGGGCTAAAGCGGTCCACCTTGTCGGTAATTACCCCGTCGGTGCCCAAATCCAGCAGGCGCTGGACCTCTGCGGCGTCGTTCACCGTGTAGCTCAAGAGGCGAAAGCCGGCCGCTTTGGCTGCAGCCACGGTCTCTTCGTTCCAAAGAACGTGGTTGCAGACAATGGCTTGGCAGCCCAGTCGGGTGGCGTGGCCCAGCCACTGGGTCCAGGGTTGGTCTTCCAGGTCATGAATCAGCAGGCCGCGCGGCAGTTCGGGCTGTGCCGCCAGGGCACCTTCGAGGGCGGGGATGTCAAAGGAGCTCAGCAGCGGTGGCACCGCCACGCCACTCCAAAGGCGGGCTGCGTGCCGCGCCACCACTTCGCCCGTGGTGCGCGCGGTGCCGGTGGTGGGCTTGATTTCGATGTTCAGGAAACAGCCCTTGGCAATGCAAAAGTCGGCAATCGCGTCCAGGGTGGGCAGTCGCTCCTGCGCATAGGCGGGGCTGTGCCAGCTTCCGGCGTCCAGCTGCGACAGCGATTGCCAGGGGTGGTGGCCCGCCACGGCGTCCGCACCCAGTGCGTCAGCAGCGCCCCGCACGGTGCGGGTCAGGGTGTCGTCGTGCAAGAGAAAGGGCACACCGTCGCTGCTGAGCTTGACGTCGCACTCAAACATGCGGTAGCCGTGGGATGCACCCCGCTGGAACGCCGCCAGGGTGTTTTCAGGCGCAAGGGTCCCTGCGCCGCGGTGGGCAATCCAGCGCGGGTAGGGCCAGAAGGCGGGGGGCAGGGTGGGGGCAAAGGTGCTCATGCGGCTGAATTTAACCGCAAGCCGCTCGGGTGCCACCGCGGCCTTCCCCCTAGATCAAGCCTGTGAATGCTGCACTGCGGTACCATCTCCCAGACGCCTCGGTGGCACCTCTGCCCCGGCCGTGCCGCAACCAAAACGCCTGATGAACGCTCCCACCTCCCTTGCCCACCTTGTGTCCACGCTGCCCCATGGCCCGTCGGAGAATGAGCGCATCCGTGAGATTCCCTACAACTACACCTCGTTTTCCGACCGCGAGATCGTGATTCGCCTGCTGGGCGCCAAAGCCTGGGAGACGCTCAACGCCCTGCGTGAAGAACGCCGCACCGGCCGCTCGGCGCGCATGCTGTACGAGGTGTTGGGTGATATCTGGGTGGTGCAGCGCAACCCCTATTTGCAAGACGACTTGCTGGACAACCCCAAGCGGCGGGGCCAGTTGGTGGATGCGCTCAACCACCGCCTGGGCGAAGTGGAAAAGCGCCGCACGCCCGACGCCGACCCCGTGCGCGACGCCATGGTGGCCGAACTCCTGGTCGCCGCCCGCGGTGCAGTCGATGCCTTCAATACCGAATTTCAGGTGGTCGCTGCCCTTCGCAAGAAGGCCCAAAAGCTGCTGAACAAGCTCACTGCCCGCGACAACGTGAAGTTTGACGGCCTGTCGCGCGTCAGCCACGTGACCGACGCCACCGACTGGCGGGTGGAATACCCGTTCGTGGTGCTCACGCCGGACTCGGAGGCTGAAATGGCCGGTCTGGTAAAGGGCTGCATCGACCTGGGCCTGACCATTATTGCCCGGGGCGGCGGCACCGGTTACACCGGCGGCGCCATTCCGCTGACCTGGAAGAGTGCGGTCATCAACACCGAAAAGCTCGAGTCCATGACCGAGGTCGAGATGAAGCGCCTGCCCGGCTTGGACCGGGAGGTCGCCACCGTGTGGAGCGAAGCGGGTGTGGTCACCCAGCGCGTGGCCGATGCCGCGGAGCGTGGCGGCTATGTGTTTGCGGTGGACCCGACCTCCGCCGAAGCCAGCTGCATAGGCGGCAACATTGCCATGAATGCGGGTGGAAAAAAAGCCGTGCTGTGGGGCACCGCACTGGACAACCTGGCGAGCTGGCGCATGGTGACGCCCCAGGCCGAATGGCTGGAGGTGACCCGCATCAACCACAACATGGGCAAGATCCATGACGCAGAAGTCGCCAGTTTTGAGCTGCAGTATTTCAACGCGGACGGCAAAACCCTGCTGCGCACCGAGCGGCTGGACATTCCAGGCAAAACCTTTCGCAAAGAGGGCCTGGGCAAAGACGTCACTGACAAGTTCTTAAGCGGATTGCCGGGCATTCAAAAAGAAGGCTGCGACGGCCTGATCACCAGCGCGCGCTGGGTGCTGCACCGCATGCCGGCCCACACCCGCACCGTGGTGCTGGA
>CAIYRQ010000227.1 GCA_903928635.1 uncultured beta proteobacterium
AAAACGGAAATGCCAGAAGCTGCATTTTTCATTGGTTAACGCGGGGTCGACCGCCGAGTAATTCAGAAACAAAACGCGTCGGTCAGGGTCGCGCTCGTTGTGCTTGTTGATTGCGTCGATCAGTGCCGCCGCTGTCGCCGAAGAATTGCCTTGCAACACAAAGCGCGCGCCACCGTCGATGGCCAGGCGCAGATTGGACAAGGCTTCTTCGGTCTGGCCTTTGCTATCCATGCGCTCCAATGCGAGCAATTGCTTGGGCGCAGAAACCCCAGCAGACGCCACACCACCGCGTGCGTTGACACGCTCCAGGGCCCAGGTCAGGTTGCGAAACACCGCTTCGCCGCCATTGGCGTTGCCGCCGCTAAGGCCTTCGATCAAAGCCAGTTTGATCGGCGGTGGTGTTTGCGCAGAGGCGCTCACACAAAACGTCCATAGGCAAAAAAGCAGCGCACATGGCACTGAAAAACCGGATTTCAAGAAGCGAGGGAGAAGAATAAACATGAAGAAAAAAGCTTGAAATGCCTGGCAGGAATCACATCTGTGATCCCTGCGGCGCCCAATGTCGGGGGCTGCGCAGTGTACTTGGAGCCCTTATGTTTTTCACCACCACATCCTCCCCTTTGAGCACCGGTTTTGGTACTTCGCTGGACCATCCTCTTCGCCGCCGCATTTACGCCCAAGCGGGCCGTTCCGCGGCGGATTTCATCGAAAAAACAGTTGCCGCTGCGCGCAGCAACGCCAGCCAGGACGCCGAAATCACACAGGACGAAAAGCAGTTCTCCCTGACCATGGATGTGCCGGGCATCAGCAAAGAGCAGTTGAGCATCAGCATCGAAGGTGCCGTGGTGCGCATCGAGTCCAAAGACGACGCACCCCGGCGCTACCGTGCAGCCTTTGAGTTTGGCCAGGACATCGACAGCACGGCCAGCACGGCGCGTTTGGAAAACGGTGTGCTCAGCCTGAGCTTGGCGAAAGTGGTACCGGTGAGCAAGGTCGCAGCGCTGGCGATCTCCTAAGCGGTCCCGCGCCCGGCGATGGGCCGGGTCTTGCACTAAATCGCCTGAAGCGGCCAGCGCGGCTTCACGTCAAACGCGTAGTCCCGCCGTGCCGCCTGCAGGCCACTTTGCAAGCGCATGGCGGCGGCCATGGCAATCATGGCGCCGTTGTCGGTGCACAAGTGCAGCTCGGGGTAGTGCACCCGCACACCGCGTTGGGCGCAGGCCGCATTCAGTTGACTGCGCAGGCTGGTATTGGCTCCTACGCCACCGGCAACCACCAGGCGTTTGAGCCCCGTGACTTTCAGTGCGGTCATCGACTTTTTGACCAGCACGTCGGCAATCGCGGCCTGCGTGGACGCTGCCAGATCCGCGCGCATGGCCAGGGGCAAATTCTCAAATCCGGGCGTGGCGCCCGAGGCCAGCTTGACGCCACTGGCAGAACCGTTCCAGGCCACCTCGCCCTGGGATGCGACCATTTTTTGCGACTGCACCAGCACCGCGGTTTTCAGGCCGGCAAACGAAAAATCCAGGTTGCCGCTGTGCAGCAAGGGACGTGGCAGGGCAAAGGCTTGCGGGTCGCCGCTTGCGGCCAGCGCGGCCAAGGCCGGCCCACCGGGGTAGCCCAGGCCCATGAGCTTGGCCGACTTGTCAAAGGCTTCGCCTGCCGCGTCGTCAATCGTCTCGCCCAAGAGTTCGTAGCGGCCCACACCGTCGACACGCATCAGTTGCGTGTGGCCACCCGACACCAGCAGCGCCACAAAGGGAAACTGCGGAGGGTCGGCACTCAAAAAGGGCGACAGCAAATGGCCCTCCAGGTGGTGCACTCCAAGCACAGGTTTGTCCAGGGCTGCCGCCAAGGCGCAGGCCACCCCTGCCCCCACCAGCAAAGCGCCCGCCAAGCCGGGACCGCGCGTATAAGCCACCACATCCACCTCACGCAGGCTGCGCTGGGCCTGGGCCAATACATGCTGCGTCAAGGGCACGGCACGGCGAATATGGTCGCGGCTCGCCAGCTCCGGCACCACGCCACCAAAGGCCTGGTGCATTTCTACCTGGCTGTGCAAGGCATGGGCCAGCAAGACTGGCACTTCGCCTTCGCGCATGGCCACCAGCGCCACGCCGGTTTCGTCGCAAGAGGACTCAAATCCCAGCACCAGCGTGGTGGTGGGATCGTGCGGCTCGGTCGACTGGGCTGGCGTTGAAGTTGGAGAAAGCGTCATAGAAGGCGCCAAGTTTAGGGCAGGGCCTGCGCGACAATGCCCGCCATGCTCAGCCCCGACGATATTGCTGCCATCGAACGCGCCACCTTGGACGCGGTATGCCCTTCGGAGGTAGGGGAGATTCCCGGCTGGCTCCTGCCCTACGACCCCCTACCCATCGGTCGCGCACAAAGCGCCGTACCACTCACCCATGCGGCGCTGCAGCTACCGACCTTGATGTCCATCCACGCTCGCTACCAGCAACAACACCGGCACACGGTGTTCCGCCTGCCCGAA
The DNA here is from genome assembly GCA_903928635.1 of uncultured beta proteobacterium. Classification (GTDB taxonomy): domain Bacteria; phylum Pseudomonadota; class Gammaproteobacteria; order Burkholderiales; family Burkholderiaceae_C; genus Allorhodoferax. The sequence goes on from CAIYRQ010000227.1 coordinate 2,495, forward strand.
CATTTGCTGGACCCCGCCCTCACACAAGCCCTGCAAGACAGAGGTTTCTCGCCGGACGAACCGGTGCATGTTCAGGTGGCCCCAACACAGACCCTGCTCCAACTCGCAGCCCCAGACCGGGCCGTTATTCAAGCTGCGCCCAACCCACAATGGGCCTCGGTCTACACGGCAGACGGCTTTGACCCCCAAGACGGCGCGAACCGGGTGATACTGCTCAGTCGCAGCGCGCATGCCGTTTATGCCCATATCAGCCGGGACGGACAAGGACTTGCCGCTGGGGTCGGCGTCATCAGCCAGGGCTGGCTCAGCATCCATGGCATGCGCACCCGCCCCGACGCGCAGGGCCAGGGCCTGGCGTCGAAAATATTGGCGGGTCTGGCCGCCCACGCAGCAGCCAAAGGGCTTGCGCGCGTCTTTTTGCAAGTCGAAGCCAGCAACACCGCCGCACTCGGTCTGTACCGCAAAGCAGGCTTTTCCACCGCATGGCGCTACCAGTACTGGCGCGACCATAAGCACATAGCGCCACATAGTTAGGGCTCACCGACAATCACGCCATGGGCATTGGCATCTACCTCAAGGAAATCGGACGCGGCAAGGAAGGCGCGCGTGCGCTTAGCCGCGCCCAAGCCTGTGACCTCTGGGGACAGTTGTTAGACGGAAGCGTCACAGACCTGGAGATCGGCGCGTTTTGCCTGGCCATGCGCATCAAGGGCGAGACCCCCGAAGAAATGGCCGGCTTTTTGGATGCCACCGCCCAGCGCCTGCAGCGCGTACCTGCCACCGACCAGCCAGTCATCGTCATCCCCAGCTACAACGGTGCGCGCAAGCTGCCAGGGCTCACGCCGCTGCTGGCACTGCTCCTGGCGCGCCAAGGCCTCCCCGTACTGATTCACGGCGTCGCCACCGAAAACACCCGTGTCTTTACCGCCGACGTTCTAGCGGCCTTGGACATTGCACCCTGCACCGCGGTCGGTCCGGTTTCGCCAGGCAGCGTTGCCTTCCTGCCGACGGCTCTGTTGCACCCCGGTCTGCAACGCCTGCTGGACGTGCGCCGGGTCGTGAACCTGCGCAACTCCGCCCACAGCCTGGTCAAACTCATGAACCCGTGTGCCGGTGCCAGCCTGCTGGTGACCAGTTACACCCACCCCGAATACGCTGAGTCCATGGCCGCCACCTTGGCGCTGACACAGGCCAACGCGCTGTTGCTGCGCGGCACGGAAGGCGAGGCTGTCGCCGATGCCAGGCGCATGCCAAAAATGCAGGGTTTTATTCAGGGGCAAGGCGTGGTGCTGCAAGAGCACCAGTCTGGGACACTGAACGAACTTCCCGCCTTACCCGCCGCCATCGACGCGCAATCCACCGCGCACTACATTCGCGAGGTGTTGGAAGACCGCCTGCCCGTGCCGGGGCCCATTGCCCAACAGGTCGATCATTTGCTTGATTTGGTTGGCCGCAGGGGGGCACTCAGCTAATGTCTTTACCTCCCCAACACCCGGTCGGCAAAGTCACCCTGGTTGGCGCAGGCCCGGGTGACCCGGAACTGCTCACACTCAAAGCCGTCAAAGCCATTGCCAGCGCAACCGTCTTGCTGGTAGACGATTTGGTGAACGAAGCTGTGTTGTGCCATGCTAGGCCCGACGCGCGCATTGTCTATGTCGGCAAGCGGGGCGGCTGTGCATCCACGCCGCAGGCTTTTATCGACAAACTCATGGTCAGCGAGGCCTTGCACGGCGAGCAGGTGGTGCGCCTCAAAGGCGGAGACCCCTTTGTATTCGGGCGGGGCGGTGAAGAGGTCGAGGCTTTGCAGGCAGCGGGCATTGAAGTCCGAGTGGTCAATGGCATCACTTCGGGACTCGCCGCGATGGGCAGCCTCAATGTGCCGCTGACCCACCGTGAACACGCGCATGGCGTGGTCTTCGTCACCGGCCATGCCAAACCCGGCGACACCGGCACCGACTGGGTGGCATTGGCGCACACTGCGCACCAGGCCAAGCTCACGCTGGTCATTTACATGGGTGTCAGTGGTGCAGCGGCCATACAAAACGCACTGCTGCAGGGCCTGCCGGGGGACACAACGGTGGCCATCGTGCAAAACGCCAGCCTGCCCACCCAGCGCCATGCCACTGCCACCTTGGCGACACTGCACACCACCTTGCAAAGTGAACAGCTGGGCAGCCCCAGCGTGATCGTGGTCGGCAACGTGCTACGAGGGCTGCAGGCCGCAACGCGTCCACATCAGACGTCACTGCAACAACTCCATCGCTAAGCGACAGGCACAGGATTGGACGGGCGGTAGCGGCCGCATGTCAAAAGCGTGCATTAACATGGGAACCTTCATAAAAAAGGGAATTTCCCATGAACCTGACGATCAATGGCAAAGCGGTTCAGACCGATACCGAACCCGATATGCCCCTGCTGTGGGTGCTGCGCGATCAGCTCAATCTGACCGGCACCAAATTCGGCTGTGGTGTGGCCGCCTGTGGCGCATGCACGGTGCACGTGGACGGTGTGGCGGTGCGTTCCTGTGTGACGCCCGCCTCCTCGCTTGAAGGCAAAGAAATTCGCACCATTGAGTCTTTGGGTAGCGCAGACAAACCCCATGCTTTGCAACTTGCTTGGGTGGCCGAGCAAGTGCCCCAATGCGGCTACTGCCAAAGCGGAATGCTGATGGCCGCTGCCGCGCTGATCGAGCGCAACCCCAAGCCCAGCGACGCCGAGATTGAAGAAGCGGTGAGCAATATTTGCCGCTGCGGCACCTACCAACGGGTGCGCGCTGCCATCCACCGTGCCACTGGCACCACAAGCCCCCAATCAACGACCCCAAGCCAAGAGGTGAAAGCATGAAGCGCCGCACCTGGATATTGAGCGCGCTGGGCGCTACCGGCGCATTGGTTGTGGGCTGGGGCGCCATGCCGCCACGATCGCGCACAGGCAACCCCTCGGACATGCTGTCTACGAAAGACGACGTCGCACTGAACGGTTGGATCAAGATCGCGCAGGATGGATCTGTTGTGTTGGCCATGCCGCGCAGTGAAATGGGCCAGGGCGTCTACACCGGCTTGTCCATGCTCGTGGCAGAAGAATTAGACGTGCCCCTTGCGCGGGTTCGTTTGGAGCAGGCGGGTCCCGACGCCATTTACGGCAATGTGGCCATGCTGTTGGGCAGCCTGCCCTTTCATCCACTGGATTATCGAGAAGGGGCTAATCCCACCTCCATCCGAGTCGGCGAATGGGTGGTGAGCAAACTCGCCCGCGAACTCGGCCTGATCGCCACCGGCGGCTCTTCAAGCATCGCCGATGCCTGGGAACCGCTGCGCATGGCTGCGGCCACGGCACGGGCTAGCCTGGTTGGAGCCGCCGCTGCACGCTGGCAGGTGCCTGCCTCTGAAATTTCCATCGACAAAGGCGTGCTGCAACACGCCACTGGCAAGTCCGGCCATTACGGCGAATTCGCGCAAGCTGCCGCTGGCACACAACCGACCCCTGTGGCGCCCAAAGACCGCAATGATTGGAAGGTACTGGGCACGTCGGCGCCACGCACCGACTTGCAGAGCAAAACCAATGGCAGCGCGCAATTTGGCCTGGACGTTCGCTTGCCGGACATGGTGTTTGCCAGCGTGCGCATGTCCCCGATGCTGGGTGGTAGCGCCGGAGCATTGGATACGGCAGCCGCGCTGGCCCTGCCTGGAGTCCAACAAGTCGTCGCTCTTGAGCCTTTGCATGGCGCAAGCGCCGGGTTTGCCGTGGTCGCGAAAACCACCTGGCATGCGCGCCAAGGTGCAAAAGCCGTTCAAACGCAGTGGCAGCAACGCGGCCAAGGCGCATTGAACACCCAAACCATCGCCGCCGAACTGCAACACCAGCTCGACAAAGAAAGTGGTTTGGCGTTTCACAGCACAGGCGATATCGACGCGGCAGAAAAAATTGCCGCTCAGACGATTGAGGCCAGCTATACCGCGCCCTACTTGGCCCACGCCACGATGGAGCCGATGAACTGTACGGCCCAGGTCAAAGACGGCAAGGTCGAAATTTGGGCGCCGACCCAAATCCCCTCCTCTGCGCGCGACGCGGCCGCCAAGGCTGCTGGCGTCAGCAAGAGCGACGTGACGGTCCACGTCACCCTTCTGGGCGGTGGTTTTGGTCGCCGTTTGGAGGTGGACTTTATTGCCCAGGCTGTCCAGGTGGCCAAGGCCACGGGCGGCAAGCCGGTGCAGCTGTCCTGGTCGCGCGAAGAGGACATGGGCCACGACTTTTACCGCCCCATGCACGCCGCGCGCCTGAAGGCCACTTTGGACGCTCAAGGCCAGCTGCAAAGCCTGCGGATCAAGTCCGCAGGCGACGCGATCTCCCCCCGTTGGATGGAGCGCGCGGTGCCGCTGTTGGCGGGCCCCATCGACATGCCGGACAAAACAACCGCAGAGGGATTGTTCGACCTGCCCTACGGCTTCCCCCACCAGCGCATGGCCCATGTGACCACCACCATGGGGGTTCCCGTGGGCTTTTGGCGCTCGGTCGGCCATTCCCACAACGCGTTTTTCTCCGAGAGTTTTATCGACGAACTGGCCGCTGCCAGCCACAAAGATCCGCTGGAATTGCGCCGCAGCCTTTTGAAAGATACACCGCGCTATTTGGCCGTGCTCAATTTGGCTGCTGAACAAGCCAAATGGGGCAGTCCGCTACCCGCAGGACGTGCCCGTGGCATCGCCTTGCACGAGTCCTTCGGCTCTATCGTCGCCGAAGTGGCGGAAGTTTCACTGCAAGACGGTGTGCCTCGCGTACACCGCGTGGTCTGCGCCATTGACTGCGGCACGGTGATCAACCCGGGACTGGTGGCACAGCAAATGGAAAGCGCGGTGGTCTTTGGCTTGTCGGCAGCCCTTTGGGGCAAGATCGATATCGTGGACGGCGTGGTGCAGCAGACCAACTTCACCAACTACCCCATGGTGCAAATGGCCCATGCACCGGTCGTGGAAACGCATATTGTGCCGAGCACGCGCAAGCCCACAGGGGTAGGCGAGCCGGGCCTGCCACCCCTGGCGCCAGCGGTCTCCAACGCACTGTTCACCCTCACTGGCAAACGGCACCGCAGCCTGCCGCTCATCGCGTAACCCGGTGTAACGCCGCAGGGAGGCGGGCACCTACACTTGCGACCATGGAATTTTTTGATGTCGTCGTGGTGGGTGCCGGTGCGGCGGGCTTGTTTTGCGCAGGCCAGGCCGGCCGGCGCGGACTCAAGGTGCTGGTCATCGACCACGCGGAGAAAGTGGCTGAGAAAATCCGTATCTCCGGGGGCGGACGCTGTAACTTCACCAACCTGGACACCACGCCGGCCAATTTTTTAAGCGAAAACCCGCGTTTTTGCCGCTCGGCGCTGTCCCGATACACCCCGCGCGACTTTGTTGCGCTGTTGCATAAGCACGGAGTAGCGTTTCACGAGAAACACAAAGGTCAGCTTTTTTGCGACCGATCGGCCGAGGACATCATCCAGGTTCTGCTGGCTGAATGTGCCTTGGGCCAGGTCACCCGTTGGCAACCCTGTGCAGTCAAGTCCTTGCGCACGGCACCAGGCGATGCAGAAAACAATGCACGCTACCTGCTGGACACCGCCAAGGGTCCGGTCGCTTGCCGATCGGTGGTGATCGCTACCGGCGGCTTGTCGATTCCCAAGATCGGTGCCACAGATTTTGGCTACCGCATCGCCAGCCAGTTTGGTCTGCCGCTGGTGGCGCCGCGCCCCGCGCTGGTGCCATTGACCTTCAACCCTGATGACTGGGCACCTTTCGCGGCGCTGGCCGGATTGTCTTTGCCGGTGCAAATTGCCACTGGTGGCAAAAAGTCCAGCATGGCCTTCGACGAAGACTTGCTGTTCACCCATCGGGGCTTGAGTGGGCCGGGTGTGTTGCAAATTTCAAGCTACTGGCAGCAAAACACCCCGATTCGCTTGAATTTGGCACCCAAGACCGATATTGCACAGGAACTGCTGCAGGCCAAAGCCCGCTCGCGCAAGCTGCTGTCCAACGAGTTGGCCGCCTGGTTGCCCAATCGCCTGGCGGACGCATGGTCAGCCCAAGGAAAAGCACTGAACCAGGCCTGGGACCGCCCGGTGGCGGACACGCCCGACAAGGCGCTCCATGCCCTGGCTGAGCGGATTTCCCTGTGGGAAATCACCCCTGACGGCACGGAGGGCTACCGCAAGGCCGAAGTCACGGCTGGTGGCGTCAGCACCGAAGCGCTGTCCAGCCAAACCATGGAGTCCCGCCAGAAAGGCCTGTATTTCATTGGTGAAGTGGTCGATGTCACAGGATGGCTGGGCGGCTACAACTTCCAATGGGCCTGGGCCAGCGCGCACGCTTGTGCCCTGGCGCTAGCCGAGAGTTTGTTGTTGCCCACGGTGTGACGCTTCAGGGCTATAATCCAAGGCTTTGCTGGCAAACCCCCGCTGCCTAATCAACTTTTTAGCGGGGCCTTCGCTGAACCTGGCATGAGAGGCCCGATCTTCCCTCATGACTCTCGTCGGCACATTTTGGAACCCTTTACGTAATGACCACGATCCGTGTAAAAGAGAACGAACCCTTTGACGTCGCACTGCGCCGCTTCAAACGCACCATTGAAAAGCTCGGCTTGCTGACCGACTTGCGCGCACGCGAGTTCTATGAAAAGCCCACCGCTATTCGCAAGCGCAAAAAAGCCGCTGCCGTGAAGCGCAACTACAAGCGCATTCGCAGCATGCAGTTGCCCAAGAAACTGTTCTAAGTTTTTGCAGACCGCTTGCGGTCTGCGCGGCACAAAAAGCTCGCCCGAGGACGCTCCGGCGGGCTTTTTTTACTTATTCACCCCCATTGCCCTCTCAAGGAGTCCACGGCCATGACCCTCAAAGACCAGATTACCGAAGATATGAAAACCGCCATGCGTGCCAAAGACAGCGAGCGTCTGGGCACTATCCGTTTGCTGCTGGCGGCCTGCAAACAGCGCGAGGTGGACGAGCGCATCGTGCTCGACGACGCTGCCGTCGTAGCCCTGGTGGACAAGCTCATCAAACAGCGTAAAGACTCGGTCGCCGCATTTGAGTCTGCCGCACGCCACGACCTGGCGGCCAAGGAAACGGCAGAAATCGCCGTACTTCAGGCCTATTTGCCTCAGCGCATGTCCAGCGATGAAGTGCTGGCGGCCGTCAAAGCCATTGTGGTGGAGCTGGGTGCCGCTGGCCCGGGCGACATGGGCAAGGTGATGGGCGTGGTGAAAACCCGCCTGGCTGGTAAGGCTGAGATGTCGGCGGTGTCTGCTGCCGTCAAGGCCGCGCTCGCTGGCTAACTGTTAAAGGGGCTTGCGACCCCCACTCACCGTACGCAGTAGAAGTGGTATTCGTTGACCCGAATCTCTTCGGACTTGCGCACAGGGCTCGGGTTCGGCAAGTCGGGCGCCATTACCATGCCTTCGGCCATCGCCCAGAATTCATGGCGCAAGGTCACGCCGCCGCTCCAGTCTCCTAGACTGGACAAGAACACATACTCTTCGGCCGTCGGTAAGCGTCCCTGCATTTTTGCGCAGGATTTTTCGGCATTTTCGGGTGAGGTTGCATGGCTGATGGGCGTGCCTGGCGCGCCCAACAATTCCACGAATCCATTGCCATATTTCACTTTAGACGGGAATTGGGTTTTTTGAAAAAACTCAAACACCTGGCCGGCAATGCCCTGCATGACCAATTCTGGCGCGCCCTGCCCCTGGAAGTTGTAGGTTGTTCCTGATTTGGTCTCAATGTGCAGCGTCACGGTGACATCACCCCGGCAATTGGGGCTGAATGAATAGATCCCCCAAATGACGCCACTGAGTCCAGCGAGATAGCGCTGATCCAAATAACCCTGGCGTTTTTGGTCGTGCAACTCGTGCACGACCTGAATCAGTGGGGAAGGGTTGAAAAACGCAACTTTCTTTTGCGGCGGATTGACATCACGGTAAATGGCATCCAAAGAAGCCTTCAAGCTGCCTTCCAGCACGACGTCCATGCCCAAGCCTGCACTGGCTGCAGCCCGGTTTTTGTTGGTGGCATCGTCCATCGCTGCAACCATGGCATATGCCGTACCCGCACTCGCACCCTCGCGCAAAAGGCTGATCATGTTCTGCGTCATGGCATGGGCGTTTTCAGATTTACTGCGCCCATACGCATCTTGGAACTGGCACAGGTCCTGCCCTCGGATAAAGGGGATGGTCGGCCACAACAGCATTTGCGACTGATCTGCCGCAAATGCACTGCCGGTCCATAAGAGCAACACCAGCCAGAGTCGACGCATACAGTACAAACCTCGAAAAAGATTGAGATGGCGCACCATTATTGGGCTTTATGCCATGGCGCATTATGGTAAAGGATGGCCTTATGCGTCATGATTTATGTCAAAAAGCTCAAAATATCCATTTTGGGGTGGCAAATTCGCGATTTTCTTGGCGCAGAAGTTGCAATCCTGAAGCCAACGCGGCAGTGCCCGCCACGACCCAACCATGCCGCGAACGGAATTCACCATGCGACTTACCTCTGCGCTTGCCCCCCTGGAACTGGTAGAGACCTTTCTGCGAACCATCATGATCCCCGACCCGGTGGCCGCACGCGCCTTTGTGTCGCCTGCCCTGCGCATCCGGTTCACCGGTGGGCGGGAAATGCAAGACCCAACCGAGTGCAGCGCCTTCAACGCCACGCGCTACGCCTGGGTCAAAAAGCGGTTTGAGCAGACCGACGTGGTCCAAGGTGCCACCGACCAGGAGGCCACCGTCTACAACATCGGCACGCTTTATGGCGCCTGGCCCGACGGCACGCCGTTCGAGGGCAACCGCTATGTAGATCGTTATGTGGTGCGCGACGGCCTGATCGTGCAAATGGACGTCTGGAATGACAGTGCCGAGTGGATGTTGGTGCGCGCAGGCTTGGCTGCGCCCTGGCCTGCGGTCAACGGAGCACCCGCATGACAGCTGCCGACCCCATGTCGCCCCTGGCCACCAGCGGCCGTTTTGACTACCAGGCCATCGTGCAGCGGCCCGACTATTGCTGGCCCAATGGCGCACGCCTGGCCGTGTACCTGGGCTTTAACGTGGAGCATTTTGCGTTTGGCAGCGGCTTGGGCGCCAACCTCGGGCCCGCCTCACCCCAGCCCGACGTGCTGAACTACGCCTGGCGCGAGTACGGCAACCGGGTGGGCGCATGGCGCTGCCTGGATCTTTTTGACCACCTGGCCTTGCCCACAGGCGCGCTCATCAACACCGCTTTGTACGACCACTGCCCCGAACTGGTGCAAGCACTGGTGGCCCGCGGTGACGAACTGATCGGCCATGGCCACAGCAACGCGATGCGCCAGTCCGACCTGAGCGAATCGGATGAACGCGCCCTCTTGGCCGGTTGCCGCCAGCGCATACTGGAGCGCAGCGGTATGGCGCCCGCCGGGTGGCTGTCGCCCTGGATTTCAGAAAGCCTGGTGACCCCTGACTTGTTGGCGGAAACGGGCTACAGCTACACCCTGAACTGGTGCCATGACGACCAACCCACGCGCATGCGCACCCGTTCAGGCCAGCCGCTGTGGGCGATACCTTATCCGCAAGAGGTCAACGACATTCCCATGGTGATGGGCCGCCTGATGGACGGGCGCGCATTTGGCGAGCTTATTACCGACCACTTCGACGAAATGCGCCGGCAAGCCGCAGCTCAGCCTCTGGTCATGGGCATTGCGCTGCACCCTTACATCGTGGGCCAACCCCACCGCCTTTTGCATTTGCGCGAGGCCTTGGAACATTTGGTGCGCGCGCGGGACAGGGGCGATGTGTGGTTCACCACGCCGGGACAGATTTGCCAGCACATGCACTCGGTGAACCCATGAGCGCCAGGAGCGCCTACTCCCGCACCGGCATGGTGACCAGCCCGCATGCGCTGGCAACTCAAACCGGCGTCGACGTGCTGCAGGCAGGCGGCAACGCCATCGAGGCAGCGATTGCCACCGTTGCAACGCTAAGCGTGACCTATCCCCACTTTTGCGGCTGGGGCGGCGACGTCCTCATGTTGGTGGCCAACGCACAGGGCACCGTGCAAAGCATTTCAGGCATTGGGCAGGCTGCGGCCACGCTGGATGGCTACCAGGACACGATTCCCACGCGGGGACCTCGCTCGGCCTTAACCACTGCCGGTGCGGCCGATGCCTTAGGGCAGGCCTTTGAGATCAGCCGTCACGACTGGGGCGGCCGGCGCAGCTGGGGCGAATTACTTGCGCCTTCGATTGCACTGGCGCGCGACGGGTTTGAAATCACTGCTTCGGAGCGCTTTTGGCTGGACTTTCGGTCCGGCGAACGCGCGCACATGCCCGACATCTTCAACGCATTTTCTGACCAAGAGAAAGTTCCGCCCGTGGGCAGTATTCGTAAACTGCCGCAGCTGGTAGGCACACTGGAAACACTGGCCGAGCGGGGCGCACGCGACCTCTACGAAGGGCAACTGGCAAAGCGCATTGCGAGTGGTTTGACAGCCGCGGGCTCACCATTGACAGTGACCGACTTAGGGCGCACCCACGCCAAGGTGGAAACTCCGCTGGCTGTGGACTACCGGGGTGGTCGCCTGCTGGCGCATCCGCCGCCCACACAAGGCCTCACGACCCTGCAAATCATGGGGGTGCTGGAGCGGTTTGACATGTCTGGCATTCCCCAAGGCGGGGCCGACCATTACCACCTGCTCGTCGAGGCCACCAAGCAAGCGTTTATGGACCGCAACCGCTACCTGGCCGATCCCGACTTTGCGGATGTACCCGTCGCGCGCTTGCTATCCAGCAGCCACCTGCGTAGCCTGGCATCACGCATCCACATGCCACACGCCCTGCCCTGGCCGCAACCCTTCCAGACCGGTGACACGGTGTATGTGGGCGCGGTGGATGCGGCGGGCAACGCGGTGTCGCTGCTGGCCACGGTCTACTATGACTGGGGCAGCGGCGTCATGGTCGGCGACACAGGATTGGTTTGGCACAACCGGGGGGCCTCGTTTTCGCTGAACCCCCAGCACCCCAACTGCCTGGCGCCAGGCAAGCGGCCGTTCCACACACTCAACCCGGGCATCTACCAACAAAACGGACGCACCCGCATGGTCTACGGCACCCAAGGCGCCGACGGCCAACCGCAGACGCTGGCGGCAGTACTGACCCGCCTGATTGACTACGGCATGGACCCGCTTGAGGCCTTGGCCCAACCGCGGTTTTTGCTCGGAAAAACTTTCTCCGATGCGCGCGATTCACTCAAGCTGGAAGACGACGTGCCGCTGGCGGTGCGCGAGCAGCTCGAGGAGCGCGGTCACAGCATCAGCACTGTGGCGGCGCACAGCCCGCTGATGGGCCATCCGGGCGCTATCGTGATCGACAGCGACGGAATGCGGGGTGCCCATGACCCGCGCAGCGACGGCCACGCCATTGGATGCGCTTAAGCGCCCAGGGCAGCCAGTTCAGGGGACACGCCCGTCCACAGGGGTGATGTTGCTTGAGACTGCACAGAAGTCCCACACAGACTGAATGCGTGCTGAACACCCGCCGCCACGCTGTCAATCACCGGCACTGGCACATGGGCTCGCACCGCCTCGGCCATGCCGGCCAATCCCGCACCACCCAAAATCACCGAGTGTGCGCCGCTGCTAAGTGCAACGGCTTGGCAGGCTGCACCTAACAGGCCATGGGCAGCCAGAGGGTCGCGTGCCAACTCCGCACCGCTGGCGGCCACGGTATGGATAGCAGCCAAAGTTTCACCATACCCTAAGCTGTGCGCCAAGCGCGCCAGCATGGGCTCCCAGGCTGCTCCACCGGTCACCACGGCAAATCGCCCTTGGCGTGCAGCAGTCAAGAACGCCGCCTCCGCCAGGCCCGTCACCGGTACAGGGCAGATCTGCCGCAGCGCCAGCAGGCCCGGGTCACCAAAGCAAGCGATCAGCACTGCGTCGAACGGCGGCTTGGCCTGCGCCTGCGTATCGGCACAGGCAAAAGCCCAGGCATCCAGCACCGCATGGCCCGCCACAGCAAAGCTGGCCTCACACGCGATGTAGGGCGCCCCAAAGCGGGCCGTCACCACTTCGACTTCCGCCTGAATGCCCAGCGACTGCTGTGCATGGCGCAGCAGCAATGCACTGACCGACTCAGAGGTATTGGGGTTAATGAGCAGCAGACGTGGCATCGCTGAATCGAAACAAAGCCTGCAGGTCGGGCGCCTGCACGCGCGCGGGTGCAAAACGCAACTCAGCGGCCAAACTGCGCAAGTGCGCTTGCATCAGTAGCTCGGCCAGGGCGCGGTCACCGAGGCGCATGGCATCAAGCAAGGCGCGGTGGTCATGACACCCGCAGGCACTGGTGGCGGCTGCCACAGCCAGCGCAGCGGGCTGCCCATAGGCCATCAATATCAGCGAGGTGCGCGACACCAGCTCACCCATGATGCGCCCCAGCGTGTCGTGCTGCGCAAAGGCAGCGATATGCAGGTGAAACTCACCCGCCAATCGAATGGCCAGGTGCCGGTCACCCTGCATGCGGGCGGACTCCTCTTGGGCAATGCACTGGCCCAGCGTGTGGAATTCGGCGTCGGTCGCGCGTTCCATAAAGGCGGCGACCAGCGTGGGCTCAATCAGTGTGCGCACTTGAAACACCTCGCGCGCTTCTTGCTCCGTGGGCCGCGCCACGGTGGCACCCCGGTTGGGCGTGAGGGTGACCACCTGCTCACCCGCAAGACGCGCCAACACAGGCCGTATGCGGGTGCGCGACACGCCAAAGGCAGAGGCCAGCCGGTCCTCGCCCAACTTAGTGCCCGGTTGAAGCTGGTGGTCGCGGATGGTTTGCACCATGCGCTGGTAAATGCCCTCCTCCGTCCATCCAGCAGTTTCAGACATGTCTTGGAACCCAGGCGATCATGGCGCCGCCTTTTTGCGCTTCTCGAGCATGCGTGCCAGGCCGACGGTCAAGCCCATCACGAGAAATGAGACCACCATGGTCACCGTGCCCAAGGCATAAATGGACGGGGTGGTGACCGTGCTGGTCAGGCCTTGCAGTTCCAGCGGCAAGGTATTGACGTCGCCGATGGCTTGGGAGGTACGGGCAATTTCATCCCAGCTCAAGGTGAAACCGAACATGCCAATGCCCACGACCGACGGCGCGATCAAGGGCAGCACGACGTGGGCAAAGCCTTGCCAGGGTGTGGCACCCAGATCGCGCGCGGCCTCTTCATAGGCAGGATTGAAGCGATTGAAGATGGCAAACATGATCAGCAGGCCAAATGGAAGCGTCCAGGTCAAGTGCGCACCCAATGCCGAGGTGTACAAGCCCAGCGAGGTGCCAAAGTTGGCCAAGGTATCGTCCATGCCCCAGGCTCCGAAGAGAAACTTGAGGGCCGAGTCCAACAATCGGAATTCCAGGCCAATGCCCAGAGACACGATGATGGACGGCATGATCAGGCTGGCCACCACCACAAAGAACAGCAGGTTGCCGCCGCGCAATTTTTTGCGAAAGGCCAGGCCGGCCAGCACTGAAAAAACCACCGTGACTGCCATCACGACCAGGCCAAGTCCCAGAGAGCGCTGCAAAGCTGCGCCAATGTCTACCACGCCCAGACCTTCGGCCAGTTTGTAAAACCAATGCAACGAGACGCCGCGCAGCGGAAAGGTCAGTCCGCCTTCAGGGCCCTGAAAACTCAGCACCACGATCACCAGCATGGGGCCGTACAAAAACAAAACGAAGGCCGCAAAAAACAAGGCCAAAGGCCAGTAACCCGCAGAGCGCTTTTCGGCAATCAATTTACAACTCCTTGCGAATGTCTACCAAGCGCGTCAGCGCCCAGATGATCATCAACACGATGGCCAGCAAAATGATGGCGTTGGCCGCCGCCAACGGAAACTGAAGATACGACGCCTGCACTTGAATAATTTTGCCGACCGAGGCGATCTGTTGCCCGCCCATGACACCGATGGTGACAAAGTCGCCCATGACGATGGTGATCACAAAGATCGAGCCGATGATGATGCCGGTGCGGCACAACGGAATAATCACATTCCACAGCGTTTGCATCGCGCTGGCGCCAGCATCACTTGCGGCCTCAATCAAGCTGCGGTCGATGCGCATCATGGAATTGAAAATCGGCACGATCATGAACATGGTGTACAGATGCACAAAGGCCAGCACCACCGAAAAATCGGAAAAAAGCATCCATTCCACCGGCTGATGCACGAATCCGGCACCGACCAATGCCTGGTTCACCAGACCATTGCGGCCCAAGAGGGGTACCCAGGACACCATGCGAATGACGTTGGATGTCCAGAAAGGAATCGTGCACAGCACGAAGAGCAGCGTTTGCGTGCCGCTGGAGCGCACACAGAAAGCCAAAAAATACGATACCGTGAAGCCCACCAGCAGCGTGATCAGCCACACCAGGGCGCTGAACTTCAGGGTCGAGAGATAGGTCTTGAAGGTGGTGCAGATCTCGTCGCCGCTGCCGCATCCTTCAAACACCGCGATATAGCTTTTGAAGGTAAACCCGGGAATCAACTCGTACTGGTTGTAGTCCCAAAAACTCACCATCAGCACCAGTGCCAAAGGCACCAGAAAAAACAACAAAAACACCAGGCTCAAAGGCAGAGCCTGCCACCAGGCCGCAATACTGCGGCCCGGGGACATTCCGGCAACGGCGGGTGACGGTGGGATGGCTTGGCTCATCGATAGGTCACCCGTTGTTTCCGTTTTCAGTGCAAAGTACGGCGCTTAGGCAGCGACGAACTCATTCCACTTCTGCACCATGTAGACGTTCTCGTCCATCAAGGCGTTCCAGCAGGCCACTGAACCCATGCGCTGCTCATAGCTGCCACCATCGCGGGTCTCACCCGCCTTGGCCAGCAAGTCGCCGTGTGGGCTCTTGATGTCTTTGGCGGCAGGCTTGCCTTCCATCCAGTAAGCCCACTCGTAGGCTTCCATTTTGGACTTGGCAGTTTCCAGCACGGCGCTGTAATAGCCCTGGCGGTTCAGGTAGGCACCGGCCCATCCGTCCAAGAACCAGTTGATGAATTCGTAGGCGCCGTCCAGCTTGGCACCGGTCAATGTGGAGGGCATGCCGAAGCCCGATGCCCATGAGCGATAACCCTCTTTGAGCGGCTGGAAGGTGCACGCAATGCCCTTGGTGCGCACTGCCGTCACGGCAGGCGACCACATGGACTGAATCACAACTTCACCAGACGCCATCAGGTTGACGGACTCGTTGAAGTCTTTCCACAGGCTGCGGAATTGGCCTTGCTTTTTGGCTTCAATCAGGGTCTTGATCGTCAGGTCAATTTCCTTCTTGGTCATGTTGCCCTTGTCGGGGTACTTGTAAATACCCATGGCTTCGACCACCATGGCAGCGTCCATGATGCCGATGGAAGGAATGTTCAGGATGGAGGCTTTGCCTTTGAACTCAGGGTTCAGCAATTCAGCCCAAGAGCTGATGGGGCGCTTGATCAGGTCAGGGCGGATGCCCAGCGTGTCGGCGTTGTAGGTGGTCGGGATGAGCGACATGTACTGCGTGGGGCTGGAAGCAAAGGTCTTGGACTTTTCGCCTTCCAAGAAGATCACCTTTTTGGGCGCAGTGCCCTGGTCGCCAATGGTCTTGCCTGCCACCTTGCCGGTGGTGAACACCGAGGTAATTTTGTCGGCGTTCTTGATGCGTTTGGTGTCGATACCTTTCAGGTTACCGGTAGGCACCAGGTTGCGCAATTGGAAGTATTCAGAGTCCAACAGATCAAAACTGTTGGGTGATGTGATGGCGCGCTTGAGCACGTCGTCGGTGGTGACCGCCACATACTGGATCACCACTTTGCCGCCGGTGTCGGCCTTGAATTTTTCGGCGATTTCTTTGTCCTGATTCACCGCTGTACCGAGGTAGCGCAGCACGATGGGTTCAGAGGAATGTACGGCTGGGAACACGCCCGCAGCCAAAATGCCGGCAGTGCCTTTGAGCAAGGTCCGGCGTTGCACCGGGGCAGCCGTGGTGAGAACGTCTTTTGAATCAGTCGACATAGGGAAAACTCCTTGGAGATGAAAAAAACTTCTTGCGAAGCACAGGGTGGGACACAGGGAAAACAATCGGCATAACAAGACAATTCAGTCGGCAAGCGGATGTTCCGCCTCGGGCAACCAGGACATGCGCACCACGTCACCCACCTTCAGGGGCTGCGCGGCAAATACGGATTCAGACAACATGACCGACCATTGCGCCGTGCTGTGCGCGGTGTGCGACACGCCCGGGCTTTGCAAGCCCAGCAGCACATAAGTGCCTTGGTATTCCACGTCGGACACCACAGCCCACTGGGCATGCGGACCCGCACGGCCAGCCTCCTGCCCCGCGGCGACCGGGGCCACCGAGATGTGGTCGGTACGCACGCCCACTTTTCCGGCGCCGGTGTCGATCACGTTGTGGCCACCCATGAAGCGGGCGACAAACTCATTCACCGGACGGTTGTAGATCTCATGCGGCGAGCCGCTTTGCTCTATAACGCCGTGATTCATCACCACCATGGTGTCAGCCAGTGCCATGGCTTCTTCCTGCGAGTGGGTCACATGGATAAAGGTCAGACCCAATTCTTTTTGCCAGCGGCGCAATTCAGCACGCATCTGAATGCGCAAAAAAGGATCCAAAGCTGACAAAGGCTCGTCGAGCAAGAGCACACGGGGCTGAGTGATCAATGCCCGCGCCAGCGCTACGCGCTGTTGCTGGCCGCCTGAGAGCTCAGCCGGTTTGCGGTCTGCTAAGTGCCCCATGGCCACACGGTCGAGCAGGCTTCGCGCCTGAGCCAATCGCTCGTCTTTGGCCATGCCTTTCATCTTGAGACTGAAGGCCACGTTGTCCAAGGCACTGAGGTGCGGAAACAGCGCAAAGCTCTGGAACATCATTGCCGTGCCACGCGCCGCCGCAGGCAGGTCGGTGATATTGCGGTTCTCGAGAAGCACATCACCTTCGGTCACAGTTTCGTGCCCAGCCACCATGCGCAGGGTCGTACTCTTTCCGCAACCCGAAGGCCCGAGCAGACAGCAGTAACTGCCACTCGCAATGCGCAAATTGATGCTGTCCACTGCCGGCTTGGCGCCCGGCGCATAGCGCTTGGTCAACCCAACAAGTTCAATGGCGGCCGAGGAAGAGGTAGACCTTGCATTCATGGTATTTTGTTACGCAAACAGCGTGCCAAAAATTTTGTCCACAATCTTGGGCAAGCTTGCATACAAAAGGAAGGCGCTGCGGGCTTTGTGCCAGCGCGGCGCCTATTTTTGGTGCGCAGTGCGCACGATAGGCTTGCACGGTTGGGGTGCTACCGCACCAAACTCAGGCAATCCGGGTGCTCAACAGGTCTGCAGGCAGTGGTTCAGCGAATCCTGTATGCGCTGAGGCACCAGTCCGCGCACGATCATCACCAGTCGCGAGTTGCGGTCCTGGCTTGGCCAGCGCTCCAGGTGCGTCGGCGGGTGCACCAGTTGCTGCACACCGTGCACCACCACAGGGGTATCCGTACCCTCCACATTGAGTAGGCCCTTGACCCGCAAGATGCGCTCCCCATGCGCGTGCAGCAGAAGCGAGAGCCAGACGCTAAACACCGTCCAGTCCAGCGTGGGCGGCAGGTTCAGGGCAAAGGCTTCGATGTCCCGGTGCACAGTGGGTGCGCTGGGATCAATCACTTTGGCGCCAATCGACAGGTAGTTGCGCGCAGCGGGTGCCTGCAACCAATGCGTCACCTCGGGGCTTTTGCTCTCCAGGTCCAACATGTCGGCGCCAAGCAAGGCATGGGCGTCAAGGTGCGCCGGGTCCAGCGCAACGATGGGCGCTCCGGGATTGACCAGGGTCAGCGCCTCCACCAAGGCGGGCCACAGGGCGCGGTCTGCGATATCGCATTTGGTGACCACCAGCCGGTCGGCCACGGCGGCCTGCTTTCGGCATTCGGCGTACTCAATCATGTTGGCGGCGCCGTTGACCGCGTCCACTGTGGTGACGACATTGCCGACACGAAAGTGATGCTGCAACACGCGGTCGTACATCACGGTGGAGAGGACCGGCACCGGGTCGGCCAGACCCGTGGTCTCGATCACCAAGCGCTCAAAGGCTGGCACCTCGCCGCGTTCGCGCCTCTCATACAGATCGCGCATTGCGGTCGCCAAGTCGCCCCGAATAGTGCAGCAGATGCAGCCTGATTGCAGCAGCACCGTGTCACCTTCCACCCGGTCCACCAGGTGGTGGTCGATGCCGATGGCGCCAAATTCGTTGATCAGCACCGCGCAGTTGTTGAACAGAGGGTCACGCAGCAGCCGGTTCAACAGCGTGGTCTTGCCCGAACCCAAAAAGCCGGTGAGCACATTGACCGGTATGCGACCGTTCATTGGGCCACCGATCCGGCGCTGGCCAGCGGGTCCAAGCGGCGGCCCGTCATCTCCTGCGCCGCCTGCCAGATGTGGGGCAGGCTGTCGACCACCGATTGCTTGCCCGTCGGCCCAGCCACCAGGTACATGCGGCCCTGCCAATCGCTCACTGTGACCCGCAGGGGCGTGAGAGCGCGATTGATGACGCGAATGCGTTTGTCCCGCTCCGCCCGGCGGGTGAGCACCTGCTCACCCTGGATGCGGCCCGCGCCGCTGCTCCAATGCTCTTCCCCGCCCAGCGATCCACAGACACCGCACATCAGCCGTAGGTCCGTCGCACGACTTTAGGCTTTGCTGCGGGGATGGCGGGCAGCGAAGTCGTTGGCCATCTCGTCCATGGTGACAAATCGCACGCCGGGGTGCGACTTCATATAAGCAAACAAGCGCTCCAGCATCAGCAGCACCTGCGGGCGCCCTGCCACGTCGGGGTGGATGGTGATCGGAAACACCGCGTAGTCCATCTCGCGGTAGACCCAGTCAAACTGGTCACGCCACATCTGCTCAATATCGCGTGGATTGACGAAGCCATGGCTGTTGGGCGACTTTTTAATGAACATCATGGGCGGCAGGTCATCCAGATACCAGTTGGCCGGGATTTCGATCAGATCGGTCTCGGTGCCGCGCTGCAGGGGAACCATCCATTCACCGGGCTTTTTACCGTAGTCAATCGGCGTCCAGCTGTCACCCACCCGCACGTAATAGGGCGAAAAATCGTTGTGCATGAGCGAGTGGTCGTACTTGATACCCTTTTTCACCAGCAGCTCGTTGGTGACTTTGGAAAACTCCCACCACGGTGCCACATAGCCTGTGGGCCGCTTGCCCGAGAGCTGCTCGACCAGCGCGATGCACTTGTCCAGCACCGCTTCTTCTTGGGCCGGGGTCATGGCAATCGGGTTTTCGTGCGAATAGCCATGGATGCCGATCTCGTGCCCGGCGTCAGCCACGGCCTTCATTTGCGCAGGGAAAGTCTCAATCGAATGGCCGGGGACAAACCAGGTGGTCTTGATGCCCATGCGCTCAAACAGCGAGAGCAGGCGCGGCGACCCGACCTCGCCCGCAAACAGGCCGCGCGAAATATCGTCCGGAGAATCCTCGCCACCATAGGAGCCCAGCCATCCGGCCACAGCATCCACATCCACCCCAAAACCACACAAAATTTCTTTCGCCATTGCAGACTCCTTAAAAAAACCTATGAATCGTTACCCGGACCGGCCAGCATCCGCTCTACGCCCAAAGCCGCCGAAAGCAGCGCGTCATCGCGGCCCGCCGCACCTGAGATCAGCGCGCCCAGTGGCATGCCGGCGGCGCCCGTTCCCATGGGCACACTCACGCCGCACAGATCCAGAAAATTACCGGGCAAAGTGTTTTGCAAGGTGCGCAAATTGACGCGGTGAAACAATTCATCATCCGCCTCCAGCGGTGCAACCAAGGGTGCTACGTGCACTACCGTGGGGCAAAGCATCCAGGCGTCACCCAGAAGCGCGGCACATTCCTGCACCAGGCGGGTTCGCGCAGCCTGCAGGGTCAGCAAGTCCAGCGCCGACATGGTTTTACCGCGCGCCATGCGTGCCAACACCCTGCGGTCCACCTTCATCGCGTCAGGCCCGTCAACCAGCGCCTGATGCCAGGCATAAGCTTCGGCGGCGGCGATGGTGCCGTGGCGCCCAGTGATCACGGCCAATTCATCAAACGCTGGAATGTTGCGATAGGCCATGCGGGCCCCAGCCAAGCGCAGGCGTTCCACCAGCGCCTCAAAGGCCGCCCGCGCCTCAGGTTCGATACCGTCAAATACCAGGTTGATGGGCACGACAAACGACAGCAGCGAAACGTCACTGGCCTTCAAGGCCTGCAAAGGCTGGCCGCGCAGGGCGGCGTCGACCCAGGCACAGTCCTGCACCGTGTGGGCAATGGGCCCTGGTACATCCAAGGTCTCCGAAAGGGGAAAAACACCCTGCTTGTCAAAGCGCCCGGTGGAGGGCTTGAAGCCCACCAAGCCGTTGAAGGCAGCAGGCACCCGCACCGACCCGCCGGTGTCTGTGCCCAGACCCATCCAGGCCATGTGCGCTGCCACCGCCACGGCCGAGCCGCTGGACGATCCGCCCGGCGCCCGGTGGCCATCGTGGCTGGCGCGGTTGATGGGGGTTCCGAAGTGCGGGTTCAAGCCCAGGCCCGAATAGGCGAATTCGCTCAAGCCCACCTTGCCGATGCCGATGCAACCGCAGGCCGTAAGGCGCTGCACCGCCGTGGCGTCAAAAGCGGCAGGCTGCGCATGGCGACGCGTCTCGGAGCCCCCGGTGGTCGGCGTTCCGGCCACATCAAACAAGTCTTTCCAAACCACTGGAACGCCATCCAAAGGGCCCAGTGGCCGCCCCGCGTCCCAGCGCGCGTCGCTGGCCTGGGCTTCGGCCACTGCACGCTCTTCCAGCAAGCAGGTAAACAAACCAGGTTCGCTGTCCCGCGCCAGTGCCAGGGCGTAAGCCACCACCTCGCTGGGCCGGAGTTGCCGCCTTTGGTAAGCGGCGTGCAGGCGCTCGACGTTGAAGGGTCGCGCACGCAAAAAGTCGTCCAATGCACTTGCACCATTTTGAGGATTCATGTTTTATCTCCTAGCAACTAACGGGCCATCAAAACCTCATTCTGTGCGAATCTGCAGCGCAGGGGACAGGTCCATGAAGGCCTGGACCGCGGCGCTGGTACGCTTGAGGCCATGAGCAAAACAACGCACTCCACCTCAACCCCTGCCCTCACGACATCGCCCTTCGTTCCGCAAATCCGGCTGTACCAGGAATGGCTGGAGTCCCGGCGCGGCCTGCACTTTGACGACTACCAGTCGCTGTGGGACTGGTCGGTGCGCGACCTCGATGCCTTTTGGCAAAGCATTTGGGACTACTTTGACCTGCGCTCACCCACGCCGCACAGCGCCGTGCTGCAAAACAACGTCATGCCCGGAGCCCAATGGTTTCCCGGCGCGCAAACCAATTACGCCTACCAGGTGCTGCGCCATGTGGAGGCGGCCCACGCTGCAGGCTTTCCCGCGCTGGTGTGCCGCAATGAGCGAGGCGAGCACCAAGAAATTTCCTGGCCCGAGCTTCGACGTCAGGTCGCCTCTTTGGCGCTGCACCTCAAAGCGCAGGGGCTGGAGCCCGGCGACCGGGTTGCGGCCTACTTGCCCAATATCGCGCAGGCCATGGTGGCTTTTTTGGCCACCGTCTCGCTCGGTGGCGTTTGGAGCATTTGCGCACCCGACATGGGCACCGCCGCAGTGCTGGACCGCTTTCGCCAAATTGAGCCCAAAGTTTTGATTGCGGTGGACGGCGTGCGCTACGCCGGGCGCGACTACGACCGCCGCGCGGTGGTGCAAGAGCTGCGCCAAGCCTTGCCCAGTGTGCGCCATCTGATATTGCACGCCAACCTGCCGGGCTTGGAAGCCGATGCTGCGCTGGCAGATGCCACACCCATGGCACAAACCACTGCGCGTAATGACGCCGATGTGGCGGCGTTTGAGCCCCTGTGGCTGCCCTTTGACCACCCCTTGTGGATTGTGTATTCCAGCGGCACCACCGGCCTGCCCAAACCTATCGTGCATGGCCACGGCGGCACGGTGATCGTGGCGCTGGCGCTCAAAATTTTGCACAACGACATCGGCTGCAGCTACCACCCCAACAGCCTGGGCGAGCGCTACCACTGGTACAGCTCCACTGGCTGGGTGATGTGGAATGCGCAGCTCAGCGGCCTGCTCAACGGCACGACCTGCGTGATTTACGACGGCAACCCCGGCGGCGACAAAGACCGCCCCGATTGGGGCACGCTGTGGCGATTTGCAGCAGAAACCGGCGTCACCTTTTTCGGCGCCGGTGCCGCTTTTTTCGCCAATTGCCAGAAGGCAGGAATTGACTTGGCCGATCTGGGCGACCTGGGCCGCATCCGCGCCCTAGGCACCACCGGCTCGCCACTCGCGCCCGAGACCCAAATCTGGGGGACGGAACAATTTCGACGTCTGCACGCGCTCCGGGGCCAGCCAGATTTCGACATCTGGTGGTGCAATATTTCGGGTGGCACCGACTTTTGCGGCGCGTTCATCGGCGGCAACCGCGAGCTGCCCATGGAGCCTGGCGTCATGCAATGCCGTTTGCTGGGGTGTGCCGTTGAGGCCTGGAACGAAGCCGGTGAACCGGTGATTGGCGAGGTCGGAGAACTGGTCTGTACCCAACCCATTCCCTCTATGCCCTTGTATTTTTGGGGTGACCAAGGAAATGCCCGCTACCTGGCCAGCTATTTTGAGATGTACCCGCCAGGCCACGGGCGCAACGCAGGGGGTGGCGACTTAGGGCCCGAGGCGGGTGGCGTGTGGCGCCATGGCGACTGGCTGCGCATCGGCAATGCCCAGGGCAATGGCTATGGCTGCGTAATCTATGGTCGCAGCGACGCAACCATCAACCGCCACGGCCTGCGCATGGGCACCAGCGAGATTTACAGCGCGGTGGAAGCCCTGCCCGAGGTCCTGGACAGCATGGTGGTCGACCTCGAATACCTAGGCCGCGAGAGCTACATGCCCCTTTTTGTCGCGCTTCGCCCGGGGCTTACTTTGGATGATGCGCTCACAACCCGCATCCAGCAGGCGATTCGCCAGGCCTTGAGCCCGCGCTTTTTGCCCAATGCCATCTTCCAGGTGGCAGAAATTCCGCGCACCCTGTCCGGGAAAAAGCAGGAATTGCCCATCAAAAAGCTCATGCTGGGCCATCCGCTGGAAAAAGTCGTGAACAAAGAGGCGATGGCCAATCCCGGCTGCCTGGACTGGTACCTCCAGATGGCGCAGCGCCATGTTCAAGCAAGCGCCCCAGGCGGAAAAGAGGCCTAAGCGAGCGGCAAAAGCGGCGCGCCTGACCGGCTTTTTTGCTAACTTTCCATAAAAGCGGCAAAATGGGGGTTATGCGCGACAACACCACCACAAAAATCAGTGCCGACGGACTGCGTTATCGATCACGCGCTTCCGGCTCCCCTTTTGCACAATCTTCCGGCAACGCGAGCATGAGCTGCGCCAAATGCGGCCTGCACAAGCCCCGCTCTTTGGGTTCGTTCAAGAAACTGGCCGGCAAGAGCATGTTTGTCTGCGGCGACTGCTCGCCCCCCAAGCCGGCCACGCCACCGGCCGCCCCTGCGGCCGATCCAGCGCCTTAAGCGCCAGGGGCGTGCCATGCGCCCTGCCCCGGCGTATTGCCTGACATAAGGGCCCGCCGGGCCTGAATCCATGCCAGCAAGCCAATCCACACCGCATGTGCAGCCATTACCAGGGCGTCAAGAACCGCGCACAGTTTGAGCGCCACTTTGGTGTTGCGTCGGCCTTGGGCGAACACAGCGTGGACGTATGGCCCGGCTACCTGGCGCCCTTCATACGCCCACACCCCCATGCTGAGACAGGCGATGACGCGGTCCCGGCACTTGAAACGCCGATAGGGGCATTCGGCCTGCTGCCGCACTGGGCCAAAGACCGCAGCGCAAGCCGCCACACCTACAACGCCCGCACCGAAACGGTGGCGCAAAAACCCAGTTTTCGCGATGCCTGGGCGCGGGCACAACACTGCATCATTCCTGCGCAGGCGATTTTTGAGCCGGACTGGCGCAGCGGACGGGCTGTGTCCACCCGCATTGGCATGGCGAGCGGCGAACCCATGGGAATTGCGGGCCTATGGTCCGCATGGCGAGGACCGGAGGGCGCGGTGCTGAGCTTCACCATGCTCACTGTCAATGCCGATGCGCACCCCCTGATGCGAGAGTTTCACAAACCCGAAGACGAAAAGCGCATGGTGGTTGTGCTGCCACAGGCTTTTTATGCCGAGTGGCTGGATGCCACAGTGAGTCAAAGCGTGGACTTGATTCAGAGTTGCCCCTTGCCGGATCTGGTGGTAACCGGCGACATCGCGCCAAAGCCATCCAGCACCAATCGATCTGGGATCGGGTCCCAATCGACCTTGTTTTAGGCGAGCGCTGCTAGTAGATGCCTCAGAAAATCTTGCACCTCCTGCGCCCGTGTAGGCCGAACCAGCCGGGCCACTTCCCGCCCGTCGTGCAATAGCACCAACGTCGGCCACAGCTTCACCTTGAAGGACCGGCCCAGGGCGCGGCCCGCACCGTCTTCAATGCACAAGTGCGCCAACGCCGGAGTGGCCTGCAGCGCTTGGACGATGGCAGGCTCCGCCGCCTGGCAGTGTCCACACCAGTCCACTCCGAATTGCAATAGCAAGGCACCACGCGTGGCATCGATCGCGCTGCGTTCTGGAGCACTTGGGCTGTATCGGAGGACAGTAAAGGGGGGCATGGCTATAAGGAATTTACGCTTCAATTGTGGAGCGACGCAGGCTGTAATGGGGCAGCTTCCAACTGATGATCACACTCACCCCGGCAATCAAAGCGCACAGAAAAAACGCTGCATGGGTGCCGCTGACCAATCCCAGGCGCGCGGCCTCAAACAAAGGTGCAGTGTCCAACCCCAGCCCTTGGGCCAGCGTGCGCAGGGCTTCCTGGTCTTGTTGGCGGATCAAGATCTGGGGCGACGAGAGGAGCTTGACCAAGGTCTCTTCGGTGATGTGGTGTTGGGCGAGCGCAGCGGCGGTCTGACGCGCATACAAGGCATTGACCAGCACGCTGGCAACGCCCACTCCCAGCATGCTGCCAATCATGCGGGTGGTCTGCGCCAACGCGGACGCCACACCCATATGCCTGCGCCCGGCCACGGCCATGATTTGCAGGGAAAGATTGGGCAATTGAAACCCCAGACTGAAACCGCACAGGCCAAACACGGTCATCAACCAGGCATCCGAAGTATGGGCATCCACTTGGGTGAGCAAAAGGCAGGTGAGCATGGTTCCGAGCTGGCCCCAGGCAATCAGCCGCTGTGCCTGCTGCAAGCGAGGCAGTAATCTGGAATTGACGATGCTGCCGATGGTGATGAACACCAGGAGCGGCGTCATGACCACGCCCGCCTCGTGCGGCGACTGACCAAAGCTGCCTTGCAGCAGCAAGGGCGTATAAAAAATCAGCGTGAACATGGTGAGGCCTGTGAGCAGGCCCAGGATCATGAGCTGGCGCGCGCCGCGGTTGTCCAGCAACGCTGGCGAAATGATTGGCGCGCTGGTGTGGTACTGGTGGCGGAAAAAGCCATAGACCAGCGCAGTTGTCGCCGACCATAGGCCCAACGACTGCCATGTGGCGAAACCATGGGTCTGGCTGTATTCCGCCGCGACCAACAAGGCACAAATCGCCAGCGTCAGCACCAGGGCACCCAGCCAATCAATGCTGCGGTCGCCCTCCGTGTGGTGAACGATGTGCGGAAAGAAGCGCCAGACCATGAGCAAGGCGGCCAGCGCCAGCGGCAAATTGACCAGAAACACGTAACGCCAGCCCCAATGCTCGGTCAGCCAGCCGCCCAGCCATGGGCCCACCGCCAGTGCAATACCGTAGCCCGCCGAGAGCAGCACCTGCCAGCGAACGCGCTGCACCGCATCCGGAAACAAGTCCGGCACGCAGGCCGAAGCCACGCCCAGCAACATACCACCCGCCAAGCCCTGTAGCGCCCGTGCCCCGACCAGCTGCACCATGGTTTGCGAGGCCGCACAGGCGATGGACGCCAAGGCAAACAAAAGCACTGCGGCCAACACAAATGGCTTGCGGCCATGCAAATCCCCCAGCCGGCCGGTGATGGGAATCATCACCGCATTACCCACCAGAAAGGCCGACGCCGCCCATTGGTAGAGGTCGTAGCCGCTCAAATCCGCCACGATGCGCGGCATCGCCGTGCCTACCACCGAGGTATTGAGTGCGATCAGCATAAATGCCAGCGCAATACCGAGCATGGCCGCCAAGGACTCCAAAAAGCTGCGGTCCGACTGCGGTGCGGTGGCGTTCAACGGGGCTTTCATCTCTCAAGGTCTGGCGATTTCAGGGACTGCACAGGCATGGATACTAGTGCGCTTCGGAACGGCTCAGCTTGGTACTGCGCAACGGCTGCATTCAGCAAAGCCGCCAATCGGGCTGCGGCAAGCGCCAGCCGCTGCTGCAGCACGGGCGTGAATCGCTGCGTGTAGGCAGCGCTCAATCCTGTGTCTGGGTAAAAACCCGCCTGGGCCACGATGCGGCAAGACTCTTGCGCCATGTGGGCCGGGTCCAGATCCAGAACGTCGGATGCCAGCGGCACGCGTCTCAGCAATGCGGAAAATGCCTCGTTGTCCAAATCCACGTTGCGCAACAAACCGCTGTCCCACACGGCATGCAGATTCCTCGCATGCATCCAGAGCTGGAGCTGGAAGCGGTTGCCTCCCCGGTCATCCTGGTATCCCGCATGCAAGGGTTGGTGCACGTCACCCACCAGATGGACCAGGTACTTCAGGGCTTTGAGTCGCTCGGCGTCACTGGCATGGGACGCGAATACGGAGGCCTGGTGGGCAATCGCCGCGACCACGCAACGTCCTCCGGGGCAATCACGCTCCGGCTCGTACTTGCAGCTGGTGCGTGGAAAATTAACGTAGTGCCACACGCTGGTCGCAGGGCTGCGGTGTTCATCGGCCCAGGTGGCGATGGACTCCAGTGTTTGGCCCGGCTCCAGGGCCAGCAGCCGGGTGACTTCCTGGCGCGCCTGGGGGTTCAAACGCTGCCAGGCGACAGAAGCGATGACCTCGTGGCCCTGTGCGCCCCAAGCAAACGCATGGGCCGCCATGGTGAGGGATAAGGCCAGTACAAGAATGCTGCGCCACCGTGCAAACGGGCGGCGCAGGGCGCAAGATTTCAAAACCATTTTCAGCAAATATTTTGTATTTATTCATTTTGCGCTGAATTTGGTTGATTTTGACAATTCCCTCTCGGACTCGGGTCGTTAAAGCTCCTGTCCTGGCCCGCGACCCATTAACGCGGCAACGGCTTGCTCTGGCCGCAAGTGACCGTCTAACAAATCGACGACCGTTTTTGCAATCGGCATTTCCAGGCCCAGGCTTTGGGCCCTTTGCACCACCGTGCGGGCGCTGTACACCCCTTCGGCAACATGGCCGAGCTCTTGGACTGCTTGGTCCAGTGACTTGCCCTGGGCCAAGGCCAGACCTACGCGCCGATTGCGCGACAGGTCACCCGTGGCGGTGAGCACCAAATCGCCCAGACCACTCAAACCCATGAAGGTTTCCGCCCGCGCGCCCAGAGCCATGCCCAAACGCGTCATTTCAGCGAGGCCCCGGGTGATCAAGGCAGCCCGGGCATTGAGACCGAGATGAAGACCATCACACAAACCTGTGGCCACTGCCAGCACATTTTTCACGGCGCCACCCACCTCTACACCCACCACATCGTCGCTGGCATAAACGCGCAGGAATGGACTGTGAAAAGCGGCCACCAGGGCCTGGCGCACGGCCTCGTGTTTGCTGGCGGCAACCAAAGCCGTGGGCTGACCGCGGGCAACCTCTTGGGCAAAGCTGGGGCCACTCAAGACGCCAGCGTGCAAGTAGGGCGCCACTTGCGCCTGAATTTCGTGGCCCATCAGGCCGGTGGCACTGGACGACTGGGCCTGCTCAAAACCTTTGCATAACCATGCCACAGGCACTTGCAGGTTTGCCATCCCGCCCAACACAACGCGCAAACCAGCCATGGGCGTGGCAATGATGACCAGGTCTTGCTGCGCAAGGTGCATCCACAGTTCCACGGGGCCACAGTGAAGCACGGCCAGTGAAGCGGGGAGTGCAAAGCCCGGCAAATAACGCGTGTTCTCGCGCTGGCTCTGCAGCAGACGCTGGTGCTCAGGACTGCGTGACCACAGGGTCGTTTGGTGGCCTTTGGGATTATTGGCAGTGCCTATCGCCAAGGCCGTTCCAAACGCTCCAGCCCCAATCACCAGGATTTTCATGGTCGCTTGCAAGTTTGCACTCCACGCCGCAAGGCGTGGGTGCAAGGCTTATTGCGGCAGGGTGGACGTGCCGCCTTGGGCGGCCTGTGCTTGCTGCTGTTCGTACATCGCCTGGAAATTGATTTCCGAGAGATGCACGGGCGGGAAGCCCCCGCGTTGAATCAAGTCCGCCACGTTGCCGCGCAAGTAGGGGTAGACGATTTGCGGGCAGGCGATGCCCATGATCTGCCCCATTTGCTCTTGCGCCAGATTGCGGATTTCAAAAATACCGGCTTGTTTGACTTCGACCAAAAACACAGTTTTGTCTTTGATTTTGGTTTGCACCGTCGCAGTCACGCTGACTTCGAAAATCCCGTCTGCCACTGGATTGGCTTCCACACCCAGCTGAATATCCACCGAAGGCTGCTCTTGCTCGAGCAAAATTGCGGGGGAATTGGGTTGCTCCAGAGATGCCTCTTTGAGGTAAACGCGCTGGATTTGGAATACGGGTTCTTGGTCTGCCATGGTGCAATCTTTCGGGTGAAAACAAAGCCCACCTGGACACCGCCGGGTGGGCTGGGGAAACGCTGCTGGCAAACCTTTTGGGAGGCGCCGCAGGCTGAATTATGTCAGCACGGCCTCTCGCTTGGGTCCGCCAGGCAAAAGTTCAGGCGCCGGCCAACAATGGCACCAGAGCGCCTCGACCATCAAGCGCGGCCAAGTCGTCAAAGCCGCCCACATGGGTGCTGCCAACAAAAATCTGCGGTACCGTGCGCCGACCCGTGATTTCCATCATGG